>NZ_JAUSYC010000002.1 GCF_030816485.1 Arthrobacter sp. B1I2
GGATGCGTGATTACGAGCTATCGCCTGCAAGCGTTCTCGTTCCTTTTGTGCCGCTGCGTATGCCGCGTCTCGGCTGCCTGCCGCGACGGCTTGGGCGGAAGAGAGGGCACCGAGGAGGCGAGCATGCGTGCGGCGCAGCACATTGGCGCAGCCCCTAAGCTGATCTGTCATCAGTGCTTACCGCCACGGCCACCGTCACTTGGGCAGGGCGCAGCAATCGGTCTCCGAGCCGGTAGCCCGTGCGCTGGATTGCTGCGATGGTATTGGGCCGTAGTTCCCCTGCGGCATCGACGGTGCCTACTACTTCGTGGACCCGTGGATCGAAGTCGCCCGCGTCGTCTATTTCGACAAGCGCGCGGCGCCGGAACACCTCTAGCAGCTCATCGACGGCCGACTCCACAAGCTCTGGTGTTGCGGGCTCTCTTTGAAGCCGGTCGATTGCCAGGAGTGCTTCCTTGATGAGGGCCTCTAGGTCGCGGTACTTGAGTAACTCATTTGCTGTGCGAAGTTGGTCCTGGACCGTCTCGATGAGCGCGTTCTTCCCGCGATCCTCCATTAGGCGACGTTTGAACAGATCGCTGAGTTGACTCACCTCGAGCTGGAGCGCTGCCAAAGCGTCGGAGCCGTTCTCAATCGTGTTTTCTTCTCTAGACATCGTGACAGTGCCCCTTACTGTAGGCCGGTATTACGCGCGTAGGCGGGGGCTTGCTTTCGGTTCCATTGCCAGCCCGCCAGTCGGTGGGAGCGCACGAAGAGCACAGGCCAGAGAACCAGAAGGACGAGGAAGATGACGCCCAAGAATGCGCCGCCTCCCCCCGAGTTGAAGGCGATTGTCATAGCTATGAGCGTTGCAATTTCACCGGCGGCGAGGCCAGGTAACCCGCTGAAAGACTGGAACTTCACAGATTCCGCCTGTTCGACGAATACCCGCACCTCGTCGAGGTCATTTTGGAACTCCCTATCAGTGATATTCAGCCGGTCGATCTTCGCCAGCTTCTCCTTCGTGTGGTTCAGCTGCGCCTCGGACAGTATGTTCTGGGTGCCGTCATGGAACTTCGACCACGTCGATGTTGACTGCTCTAGGAGGGCCAGAGCGTAGTAGTACCTCACGAGTTCATCATCAGGGAACTGTTCGTGCGCAACTCTCAGTATCTCCGCGCCACGGTCAACTTCGCCGAGCGCGCCGTAGGACAAACCGACTCCGGCCTTGTAGTAGGCGTTGTTCGGCTCCAAATTTGAGGCGCGCTGGTATGCCCCTAGGGCATCGCGCCAATCGGAGGTTTTCTTGTATAGATCACCCAGCTCTGCGTGGTAAGCGGCTTGGTTTGAATCCAAGCGGATCGCCTCGTTCAGCTCGAAGAGAGCGTCCTGATCGTGGTCAACTAGCGCCGATGACACCCCGCGAAAGTACCAAGCCTCCGGGTTTTCGGGCTGCTGTCCGGTCGCTTCGCGCGCTGCGTAGTTCGCCTGCGCGGCGTTGCCCTGGGAGAGGTATTCGAGGGCGATCTTCAGCCAATCCCGTCCTGCGCCTGGCGTTTCCTTCGAGGGCGGGTTGGGTGGGTCGACTTGGGCGGCGAGTTTGCGGTCGTACTCGCCGCGCTTTGGAGGATCGTTGAACACGGTCTCCGCATCAGAGATGTCCCTCATCAGCTTCTCTGCAGTCTGACGGGTCTCCAGCTTCGGATGGCTGGTCTTCGGCTGCCAGAATCGGCGCTTCTCACTGATTGCTTTGGAAATCGTTTCGATATCGGCCTCAGGATTTACTTCGAGGATCGCGTAGTAGTTGGCGAGGGGGGCCATGCTGCTCTTTTCTTTTCGTGAGATCGTCTACTGGACGGACAGCGACGAGACTTTATGCGCCGCCGCGCGAACTTGGTCGTCGGTCAAATTGGCGAGGCGGTCAATTTCGAATGTTCCCAAAGACTGATTTGCTGTGAGGTCGGTAAGCTCGACGAAGACGGTTTGGTCAATGTCGTACGCATACGTCACCCGCACGGGAGCCCCCTTGGGGTACGGCGGGACGGGGAGTTCCTTGGAACCAATCTCCACTACGTAGTCCGGGTTGGTGTCATCGCCCTGGGTGACGCGCACATTGATCGAGGTCTGGTTGTCCACGGCCGTGAAACCCTCGGCGCTAAGCTTCGCCGGGATCTTGCTGTTTCGAGGGATCACTATGGTGTTGACATCACGACCATTGTTGGCATCAACCTGGATTACCCCAAGCGACTGTGACGTAACGTCAGCAATCACGGGCATAACGCCTTCGAACAGGGCTATATCGGCTCCTGAGGTCGCAGAGTCTTCCATCGCCGCCTGGATAGCCGCGCCAAGTGCAACGGCCTCATCGGGGTGGACTGATCGGTCTGCGGGTCTGCCGGCAAGCTGCTCTACTGTCGCCCGGACCTTTGGCATTCTCGTTGAGCCGCCTACCAGCAACACATGGTCAACCTGTGCCCAGGAAATACCGGCCTCTTCAAGCACGTGCTCCGTAAGGTCTTGCGTTCGGCGAAGCAGGTCCATGGTGATGCGCTCAAACTCTGCTCTCTCAATTTGCACGCGGTAGGGGCGGCCTTCGGCGGAGACATGGACATTAGTGACGGCTACGGTTGTGAGGCTTCGCTTCGCCATTTCGGACTTCTCGCGGAGGACGGCAAGCTGAGCTGGATCATCGAGGAGGTTGGGTCCCCCTTGCTCCTCGACCTTGCCGGCAATGTACTCGATGAGGCGGTTGTCGAAGTCGAATCCGCCGAGGTTTCGGTCGCCGTCGGTGCCGAGGACGTCGAACTCGCCCTCGCCGATTCGCATCAGGGTCACATCGAATGTGCCGCCACCAAGGTCGTAGACCAAAACCGTACCTTCAGCGGACGTGTCCAGACCGAAGGAGAGCGCCGCTGCCGTTGGCTCGTTCAACACGCGCAGGACGTTAAGGCCAGCGATTTTGCCCGCGTGTTTGGTCGCGGTACGCCGGGCGTCGTCGAAGTAGGCCGGCACGGTTATGACGGCGTCCGTCACGGGCTCACCCAAGGCCAGTTCGGCGTCTTCCTTTAGTCGGCGCAGGATAATTGCTGAGATTTCCTCGGCCGTGTAGGTTGTGCCTGCCGTGGAGGTAAACCTCCAAGCCGGATCGCCTATGTTGCGTTTGACGAACTGCACAGCGTCTTCAGGGGCGCTGGCGGCCGAATGCTTCGCCATTGTTCCGACAAGAGGCTCATCACGACCGTCGAATGATTGAAAGAGCGCTACGGATGGGGTTATGTTCTCGCCGTCCCGGTTGAGAAGGACTTCGGGTTCTCCTGTATCTCGCAGAATCGCGACGGCCGAATAGGTCGTTCCAAGATCAATTCCAATCGCCCGCGACATCAGTTACGCCTGCGTTTGATCTAGCTTGGCGATGACCTTTTTCGCCAGCGGCCAGCCGCCGCTGGTGACCATGCCGTACTGAGTTTTCCACGCGGACATCCAGGCCGTCACGTGCGTCTTACCGTCCTTCAGTGGTTCTATGACGACGGAGATCGTCGCGCCGGTGTCATTGATGGTGCGACGACGCTTGTTGATGTGGCCTGGTCCAGACACGTCCGCCCACAGCATTTTTCCGAAGCTGTCTTCCACGATCTGGCGCGCTCGAGCGGGACTGAGCGTTACGACAGTCTCATGCTCGCGCTTGGCGCGCCCGCTGTTCCAAATGCCCAAGGCGAAGATCCCGGCGATGAGAAGCACGAGGATGAGGATGAAGCCACTACCGTCCATGAAGGTGAACCTTTCGATTTCAAAACAGCACGTACGGCCCCGGTAAGGACACCAAGACCTGCTAACGCCCCTAACTTTAGGAATCGGTTGTCGGCAGGGTTTATGACTTGTTCTGTCGGCTTGGTTATGCTACTCAGTCAGGCCGAAAGCTTGGCGGACGATGTCACGCACCCGGGGCCACTCGGGAGTGTCGGGAGCTCGTCGCAATGAGGTGGCGTATTTGCCGAACTCGGGCGCGGGGATCCCCGCCTGCTCGAGTGCGATACGGCGGAGGCGGGTAATCTCGGAGCGAGCAATGGGCAGGTGTGACTGTGGAAGGTGGCCCTTCCACAGCTTGTCCGGCGCGAGTGCGGCGGCATCGAGCAGCGCCTCAATTTCTCCGCTGAGTCGGAGACCGATCTTCTGGCGAAGGGCAAGCGGGGTGTCGAGGTGGAATTTCAATGGCACATTTGCCTCTGCAAGCATGTCGGCCAATGCAGGCAGATTTTCCGAAAGCCACTGATGCGGCAGCGCATACCGCACACCCGCTTCGGCAAGCCGTAGTTGGACGATAAGATTCAGGGGCGACGAGTGGACAGCAACCACCGGAATCCGCGTCGTGACTGCGGGGCCAAGAGCTCTAATCCGGGAAATTGCACCGCATGGATCGATACCTAGTGGTGAGTTCATCCAGACAAGGATGTAGTCCCAGGATGAGGCGGACGTGGGCTCCAGATGTGCAGTTTCATCAGCCCAGCACACTGCACCTGACTCCGTAAGTACAGCTTGCAGTCCAGCGCGAATGATGGGGTCGTCTGAGACTACTAGCACGCTGGCCTGACCCTGATGGGCATCCAGGAAGCGCTTTTCCAAGCGGACGAGTTCAGACACCGGTAAATCGAGCAAATGAGAAGAAGCAATCTTGCGAAGCGCGGTTAAACGGCGGCGGATAGTCGAGGTCGATCTGCCGTCCCGACGCACCTCGACGAGATAGGCGAAAATATGCCGCGCAGCAAGATGCCGGGCGTTATTCAGCCCACGGGATTCACACCATGAAAATAAGTGAGCCAAATCGCTTGCATAGGCTCGCCGCGTCGAGGCTGACAACCCCTTGAGAAGACTATCCACCGCGCTCCCCCAGCTCTGACTTAGAGGATCAATATAGCCATAAAGCAACACCGATGTTGCACGTATCACGGCTGATGACTTCCTCCTGATAGCACCAGCTGATATCAGGGGGTGCAGTTTGCGCCGCCGCCGTCCCTTTAACACTTAATGCGCCCGGGCGTCCGCTCGGCGGCGGCCTCGGATATCAATTGCAAGAACGCTAGGTGCAGGGGGGCATGCTGGATTTTGTCAAGAGAGGTTGGTCTCCAACATGGAGGACTATAGGTGGTTCTTATAGCCGAGTTCGATCTCAGTAATCGCTCGCATCCAGTTAAAAAGCATATGGGTCCTCCAACTTGTCCGTATCTTGGAGGACCAGCGTTAGTTGGCTGGCGCTCCCGGGCAGCGGCATCAACGGGTGCTGTTCGATGCCGCACACATCAAGGGCAAGGGGTGACCGGGTGTCTTTTTCAGAAGTCGCCTGCACCTCAGCAAAAACCACTTTTTTGGTGCCCGGTCGCTCCTGCTGCCGGGAGCCATCGGTAGCGGTGTTCACATTCCGCAGGCCCATCAACGAGAAGATGATGGGACTTGCACCGGGGGGCGGTGACTCGGCTCCTCGATAAAGCCTTTGTTCGCATCCTGGAAGCTGGAGAGATGGGAGTCTCCGTGCCAGGGCAGATGACTTTGAACATTCCGTGCAGTTGACTTCTGAAACTGACGCCGGGCTTGATGTCCACAAGAAGGTTGTTCTGCCATCCTCAGTCGGACACCTGACTCGGCACCTCCTCCGGTCAGGCGTCCCGCTCCTTGGGTGGGCACCTTCTTTTCTCGCTATTCGTAACACAGCCGCATCTGCCAGATTCCGTTGACCTGCTGCTCAGCGTGCACATATAAATCTCATACGACTAAAACGATGGGGGACGTTCAATATGGGGCCGCATTTCAAGGCAAGCGGGCCGGTAGCAATTCTGGCCGTAGCCGTACTACTCGCTTTTACCGCTTCGGGCTGTCAGAGCGCGTCAGCTCCAGCAGACTCTGCGAACACCCCAGTAGCGACGACCACTGCGCCCTCCGCGAGTCCGCAACCGACCATGAGTAAGCCGATCGTCACACCTTCGCCAGCTGCCCAGCCAACCATGGTTGGTACGGGGTATTCAGAATTCGGAAATTTCCTCATCAAGCGCTCTGGGTTCACCGATATCAAGCCCAGTATTGATGGCGAGGCGGACCTCTACGTCATTGGAAAAGGCAAGGTTGTTCTCTCGGCAAAGGCATTACTTCCAGGTAAGGCCGTCTCGGCGCAGTCGTATACAAGCATTGGCTCGATGGAGAAGCCGCTGATCGCTGGCATTGTCCAGTACCGCCAGCCGGCGTCTGGGCTCGACCCCGAAAAGTATGTTTCCGTCCTGCTCGTCATCGATCCCGCGACTTCCAGCGTCCTGAAGGAAACTGAAGTGCTCCGGGATGACACTGAATTTGGTGTGGCGAAGAATTTGACCGGATCAAACGGTAACGTTGTTTCATTTTATTTCAACGCGCCCCAGAACGACGACGGTATCACCCGTGCTTACGACGCGATGAGCGGCAAAATGCTTTGGGAGCGACCGGGGTTCACCACAGCAAGCGTGACCGGTGCGGTGGCCCTGCAATCCGTCGGACCCGGGTTCAACTCCGGGGGCGACCCCTGCTACAAAGCGACAGGGGTTGACATTGCTACAGGCAAAGATCTCTGGAACGTCAACTACATCGACGTTGCCCGAGGGTGCTCCAATATCAACATCGGCTGGACTTCGAAAGGTGGAATGACCGTCGGTAGGGCTGTCGGGATGAAATACGTCCACGTTTCCGGCGAGCAAGACAGCAACTTCAACGCTCTGACTGGTGCTGCCGTAACTTTGCCTGACCAGGTTGCAAGCGTCGACCCATTGTCCTCGCTCGTTGCAGGAAGCCCCGCTCACGCTTACATTGACAGTGCTCCGCTGATCGTCACAGATGCGGCCTCAGGGGACGAGAAGTTTACTCTTGACGCTGAGCGGGTTAAGCAGCTCAACGCCCAAGTCGAGGCGCTCCATGGAGGCAAGCTCTATTTGAAAACAACTGACCAACACCCTGTAGTCGACATTGCGACGGGTAAGACCATCGAGGACAACGCCAAACGCTATCCGATATGCGTGGTACGCCAACGGACATACTGGAGCGACGGCATGCTCGAGCCCACCACAAAATAAACGGTCATGCCCTGGTGTCCATTCCTCAGGTTTTCGGAGAAAGTACATCCGTATGCTTTCCTCCGCGAACTTGCCCGGCCTGACTACGCCTACCAGATTCCTACCCCGAGTACAGAGTCAGGCCACTGCAGGCGGCCGTGGAGATCCTCTTGGCGATGGCCGCCGTTGTGGTGGCCGTAACGGTTCCCACCCCTGAAGGGGCATGGTTGGCACCATTCGATGCAGGCCGCGCCGCCGCCCACAGCAGTGGTTGATGATCGCCCCCTGGACATGGATCTTCCGCCGCCGCATGGTAGTTAACCAGCGCAAGCACGGGCAGTCCTTTAGCTCGTCTTCCAGCAAGTCTCGTTCATCCCGCCCGAAGACCGCTCAAGCACGTCGGCCTCGCATCGGGCTGGGTGGCTGTGTACTCAAAATCAAGTCGCCATGGGGCCATCACTGCCGGGCAGATCGGTATAGCCACGGTGTCCAGACACCATCTGGACAGTTGGAATCCCCTTGTGGAGGGCTGAGCTGCCACCATCCGTGCCCGCATCCTACAATCTGCAATCGTGCAAAAGCCTGTTGCGCAATCATTCAGGAGGCGGTCTGGACGGTTGGTTCAATGCCCACAACCGGGGACAATCCTGATGGCTTATCCTTATCCCACCGCTTCGGCTGCTGGAAGCTACCCAGATGGCTCCCGATTCCAGCCGTGGATAGCCCGAATTGGCCCCAGCCATGGACTGCTCACGCCCATGACGCTCGCTTTTGTTGCTGCATTACTCGATTCGATATCGAAAAGGTGCCTTGATGTGGTGGGAGTAGTTGCTTGACTGGTACCACTTATTGGGGAATCGGTTGGACAATGGAATGCTAGCCTTAATTCATGGCAAAAAAGACAGTTGTGGTGCTGGAAGATGATATCGACGGCTCGAAAGCGACCGAAACCTTATCTTTCGCCCTCGACGGCAGTGAATACGAAATTGACCTCAACGATGGCCATGCTAACGAACTCCGCGAAGCCCTGGCACGCTTCACCAACGCTGGCCGCAAAGTATCCCGCGGACGTGGCCGTCCTGTGGCCCGTGCTAAGTCCTCGCAGGGTGTTCCGGACGCCAAGGCGGTACGGATTTGGGCGGCCGAGAATGGCATCCCGGTAAACACGCGCGGTCGTATCCAGGCGGAAGTCGTAGAGAAGTACGAAGCCGCCCACTAGAACCAGAACAAACAAAATCAGGGCTGGAACCTATAACTGGTTCCAGCCCTGATTTTTATTTGGATCCTAAGTCATCCTGCAACCATCCCTGTCAGGCAGGAATAGTCCGAACATCAGGGAACCACCCAGCCGGGGCCTTTTTGGGCTCCAGATGCTCGGGGTCGCGGTGCTTTTGCATATCGCATTTGTAGAACGGCCCGCGCGGATCAAGAAGGACACTCATGTGGTGGTCTGCGTGGTCTTTGAACCAGACGCTGATGCCGGTGGCTCCGTCGAGTCTGAGGTGTTCCCATGCCCGCCAGAGGGCTTCCACCCGGGAGACAGCTTCGGGGTGGAAGTACCATTCGATGCACCATTTTGCAGCGCGCCCGTCGACATCGCGGACGTAGGTGGGGAGCAGCTGCTCGTGCAGGAACTCTTCGGCAGACCCGTAGACCAGCTGCGGGGGCTTCTGCTGCTCGTCGGCCTTAGCGCCTGTTTCCTGCACGTCAGAGGTGGGAGCTTCACCGAAGCGGCCGATGTCTATCGTCATGCCCTCCTCCCCTACCTGGTTACCCATGGATTTGCGGCCGGCGCCGCTGCCACCGGTACTGGCTCTTCCTCCGGGTGCGGGCTGTACTTCTTGAGGGACGCTTCCACCGCGTCCTTGTGCGGCCCTGTGTACCAGGGCATGGTGCGCACCAGCGTGGCGGGCGCACCGGAGGCAAGGACGACGGCGCGGCCGCGATCGAGCTCAGCGAGGTTGGAGACGTCGAAGATGCGCTCCTTGGACTCCTGACGGGAGCGGCTGAACCCGGACTTCCCGGATGAGATGGAGACGTTGATGTAGCTGTAGTCCCCGACCAGGTCGGAAAGCGCGCGGAGGAAACCTTCCTCGGCGACACCGCCGCCGTAGACCTTGACGTTCGCGGCGGACCAAATCTTCCGCATGTTCGCCTCTCCCCAGAGCTCGACGCCCTGGGACCAGGACTGCAGGATGCCCATGACGATCAGGCCCTTGGAGCCGTAGTGGCTGAACTGGTCCGGCAGGCCGGCCCAGCGGACGACGTTGGCCAGCTCGTCGAGGGCGAATAGTGCCGGTTTGGGCAGGCGGCCGCCGCTGCGTTCCGCGCGCTCTTCCATCGCCTCAGCAATGGCCACGGTCAGTGCCGTGGTGAGTGGTGCGGCTGAGCCGGCGCCTTCCTTGGAGAGGATGTAGATGGTCTCCTGGGAGGAGGCGAAGGCGTGCGGGTTGAACTGCCGGCGCGCATCACTTGCGACGCTTGCGATGCTTGCGCCGCCTGTGGGGGCGACCCAGCGAAGGGTGTTGCGGCTCTTGAGGCACTGGATCATCTTCTCGGCGGTGCCGAAGATACCGTCGCGCTGCTTGTCGGCCAGCTTCAGCGTGGACTCCAGGCCTTTGTACTGCAGTTCGTAGTCATGCTCCCGGAGGATTTCAATGGGTTCCTGGCTGACCTGCTCGGTCACCCACAGGTAGACCTGCGTGATCGGCAGATCGCCCAGTGCTGCGGCGAGGAAGTACGAGGAAAGAATGTCCTCGGCTTTGGGGTCGAAGTAGGCGTCCGGCTTGGATCCCGGGACCCGGGAGCCGACGGCGAAGTGTTGGGTAAGCTTGTACGCCTTCTCTTCGTCGGTGACGTAGGAGAGGGGGTTCCACCACCAGTCCGGTTCTTCCTGGGCGATCTTCTGCGGGTCGAACACCCACACCGGGGCCGCGGCCCCGCGGACCCCACGGGTGCCGTCCACCACGTCACGCTTGTTCGAGGTTGAGACGACAGCGCCGGGAGCGTCGAGGATCGCGGGCATCACTCGGGAGGTTGATTTACCGGTCCGCGGTCCCCAGATGTCGAGGCTGAGGTCTTCCCAGGACTGGACGAATTTCTGGCCGGTGGAGACCACCTTGCCTACGACGATGCCGGGGTTGTCCTTGATTCCCAGCCGTTCCGCCTTAGCCTGCGCTCCCTTGTCAGAGAACGCGGCGAGGGACTTGCCCCGGCCAAGGTAGCGGGCGGCCTTGTCCACGCGGGCACGCTTGGATGCGCCCTGCCGCCATGCCACCAGGACGACGACGGCCAGGGCCAGGACCAGGCCCGCCATGACGCAAACGACGACGATGGACTGGGCCGGCCAGGGCACCTTTCCCTTGATGAGCCCGGCGATCAAGTCAATGGGATGGGTCGGCGGTGCGTCGATGCCGGCCATCCACGAGCCGATGTGTACGGCGGCGTACGTGCCGCCGCCGAAGACGACGATAAAGCCAATGGCTAGCCATACGAGGATGGCGTCGCCAAGGCCCATGCCTTTGCGGTTCGGTGCGCTCACAGCGAGCCTCCTTCAATCGGCAGGATGGGTGCTGCCGGGTTCAGGATCGGTTCCGGGGAGCCGTGCCATTTCCCGTCGGTGTCGTTGACCCCGTCGGGCCCGTGCTCCACGGAGGTCAGGCCGACCTGGACCGGGATTCCGGGACGTCCGCCGACCTTGATGAGGAACTTTCCGCGCCCTGGCGGTTCGACGTCGACGCCCCGGGAGTCCCAGGCGGGCGGGTCCTGCCAGGAGATGAGTTTTTGCTGTTCCTGCCGGGACAGTGGTATCGCGGAGGTCAGCAGCGGCATCTCGGAGGCAGGCAGGCCGCCGCAGATCACCATGCCCGAGCGTTCGACGAAGCCCCGGGCCTTCATGCGGTCCTCTTCTGCCGGCAGTGCCAGCAGGTCGGACATGGTGTGGGAGATCATGATCTGCCCGACGCCGACGGAGCGGTTGAGCCGGGTGAGGGCGTCCACGCGGTCGACCATGCCCTTGCCGGCACGTAGGGCCCGCCACAGCTCGTCCAGGACGACGAAGTAGTTCCTGCGAGGTTCCAGGCCTGCGTCGGCGAGGGCGTTGGCGACGTTCACGGTTCCGAAGCCGTAGGACCAGCAGGCCAGCAGCACGGCGGCCTGCAGATCGGTTTCGGTCTCGTCGATGCTGGAGACGTCGAAGACGACGGCGCGGTCACGTTTCATGGGGTTGGTGGTTTGCCGGGAGAAGATTTCGCCGAGCTTTCCGCCACCGGTCAGACCCAGCAGGGTGGCTTCGAGTGCCCGGGTTTCCTGCAGGTAGATGTTCATGTCTCCGCGGTCCAGGGCGACCTGGCGCAGTTCGTCCGGGGCGGAGACGATCACGTCCAGCAGGTCTTTCAGCACGGGGACGCCGTCGAAGCGTTCATCGAGGACACGCAGGGCCCGGTCCAGGATGGTCTGTTCCTGGTCGGTGGGCGGGTTGTTCCGGCTGATGGTGATGAGGGAGACGACCATGGTCAGGCGCCGGCCGTGGGCGTCGGCGCGGACTCGGGCTGCGTCTTCATGGTGCCCGCTGTCTTCCAGCAGCTGGGCTGCTTCGACGGCCTGGCCGGGGTCGAGGATGTTCATGTATCCGACGCCGCGGCCGAGTTTGATGACTTGGCCCCCGAGGGCTTTGACGGCTTTGACGTGCTCGCCTTTGAGGTCGCCCAGGATCAATGGGTGGACTCCCTGCGCGGAGAGGCCGATGAACATCCGGCGGACAACCGTGGACTTTCCGAGACCTGGTTTGCCGAGGATGAACGCGGACGGGTTGGAAATGAGGCGTGCGCGCTGGAACCAGCTGATCGGGTCACAGCAGACCGTTGCCTGGGTTTCCTCATGCCGGCCGAGCGGGACCCCGATCATGGGTGAGGACGCGCCGGAGGAGAACGGCCATAGTCCGCAGACCTGGACGGTTGTTCCCCGGTATTCCCGGACGGACGGGAGGAGCTGGGCCATGCCGCCACCCCTTCCTGTCCAGCCCCGCGAGCCCGGCCCTGTTTCCTTGGCCGGGGCTTTTGCTGTCTTTGCCTTCTTTGCCTTCTTTGCTGTCAAAAGCTTCATGCGGGCCATTAGAGGGCGTCCTTTATCTCGGTGGGCACCATGCTGTGCTTGGGCAGGACCAGCCCCAGGGGCAGGGACGCGGCGAAAGCCGTGTCCTGGGAGCCGTAGGCGCGGCGCAGCAGAACGCGGGCGGTGCCTGAGGTCTGCTCGATGGCGGCAACGGCGTCGGTCAGGCGTTCCTTGTCGGTCACTGTGGCGGTGACGACCATGCCGAAGTTCACCAGACCGGCGCCTTGGGCTTCTTCCTGGGCGGTCTGGGCGGCCGAGCGGGCATCCACCAGTGCCCGTGCTGTGGGACGGGTGCCGGAGGTGATGCGGACGTTGGCGTTGTTCTGGTCCCGTTCAACGACCGTTGCGGCGCGGGCGGAGTCCATCGGGCGGTACAGCAGGGAGACGCGCTTGCGGTCGATGTCGCCGTGCGGGGCGAGCAGCCGGGAGAGGACTGAGGAGTTCACGGAGCCGCGGGGAGCGCCGGTCATGGTCCAGGAGGCCGAGAACGCGGAGTCGTGTCGGTAGTCGTCCCAGCTGGCCTGGGTGGCGGTCGGGCCGGCCTCGGCCCAGGTCAGGGATACCGGGGTGCCGGCGGCGTGGGCTTCGTCGATGATCAATGCTGCGGGCGGGTCGTAGGCGATCCGTACGACCTCGCAGAGTTCCTGCGCGGACATGGGCCGGGCGATCCCTGCCCCGGTGGACTGCAGCCGTGCCGACAGCCCGGGGATCCGGGAGGCAAGGTCGCGGGCGACGTCTTCCGGTGTGCGCTTCTTTGAGCCTGCGCGCAGGGAGGCGTTGAAGGTCAGGGACACCCAGGCGCGGACGGTGGCCGAGCCTTCCGGGTAGGTGTCGACGACCTCATGGAGCATGTCCCTGGCGAACTGCGGGGCGTCCGGGTCAATGTTCATCAGGACTTCGTTCCGTAGCCTGTAACCGGAGTCCGGGGCAGTCTCAACGGTGACGGCGGCGGCGTCCAGGCCGGCCTCGTCGGCGAGCCCGGCGAGCCAGCCGCCCCAGTTGGCGACCCAGGCATCGACCTGCTCGGGGTCAACGAGGGAGGCCCCGTCGGGTTCGGTGGAGAAGATGACGGTGAAGTGGCTGGTGGCTGGTACGTGCAGCATGGCGAAGGGGCGCTTGTAGGAGTCGGTGAACTCATACAGCGTGGACTTCGCCGCCAACCCGGGCAGCTGGTACATGCCCCACTCGGTCACACCAAGGGGGCCGGAACGGTAAAGGTTGGTGCCGGAGGACTTGGACACCTTGAAAGCCAGACGGGTACCGAAACGGTCTACTATGGACTGGCCGTGCTTGTCCTTCACGGTCAGCAGCAGCGCGCAGGCGCCGGCGACGGCAAGGACGCCGAGGCCGACGAACAGGCCCCAGATGGCGAAGCTGACGATGCCCAGCAGGAGTCCGACCATGACAATGCCGGTGCCGATAGCGCCGAGGTTGCCCAGGCCGGCTGAGCGCGGAACGCGCCAGTTGCCGTAGGACGGTTCCTTGTATTCGGTGTTAATTGCTGCCACTGGGGCCCTCCGCGGTTGAATCCTGCGCGGTCGTCTTGATTGCCTCTGATGTCCTTGACGCCACCTGTACGCCCGTGGCTACGGCCATGCCGGCCGGGCCCGTAGCCGCCGCCCCGGTCGTGGCTGCAGCGCTTCCGGCCGGTGCTGACGCTCCCGCCGTGCCGGCTTTACCGGCTGCTCCGCCCGGGCCCGTAGTGCCAGGCGTGGGCTGCCCTCCACCACCGCGGGGGTCTGAAGATCCAGAACTACCCTTGGGAGAACTGCCTGTGTTCGTGCTCGTTGTGCTGCTGGTGCTGGCTGGGATCGGTGCTGCGTTGCCCCGTCCACTGCCAACCCGGCCCATGGACACAGCGCCGGTGGCAAGGGCACCCACGGCGGCCCCGGCCGCTGCCCCACTGCCGGCGGCAACGGCTCCCACCATCGGCGTGACGAACCGCATCAGGGCTGGAAGGGCGAAAAGGGCAACGATCATCAACGTGAACCCTGTGATGGAGCCAATCAGGGCATCCTTCCCGCTGGTCTTGCTCATCAACAGGAATGCGACCGAGTACACGATCGCTGCGGCTGGCTTGTAAAGGATGAAGGCGATGGTCCAGCCCACTGCCTTCTGGAACCACTGCCTGCCCATTTCGGTATTCGTGAAAGCGGCGGTGGTGGGCAGGATGCCGGCCAGGATCACCAGCATGCCGCTGCGGACGACCATCAGGACGATCTGCAGCAAGGATGCAAGCAATCCGATCAAGCCAAGGACGATGAGGATGAACACTGCGTCCCCTGCCTGAATAACGGTGATTTTCTGGAACGCGTCGGCAAATCCTTTACCGTCCGTCGATTTTTCGATGAGGGCGCTGGCGATGGCATCGGCGGCGATCACCAAAATCGAGATAACCCCCAAGCCAAGACCCGATACCAGAGTCAGTGTGACCAGAGATCGTAGGAGGTCTTTTAGCGGCGCCCCCCGTTGTTCCCAAATCATTCGGATGCCGCCAAGAATGACAGCGAGGACTGCCAAGGTCAGCGTCCAGGGCATCAACTCGCTGTTCACAGCGGATACCACCGGACTGGCCTTTGCCCCCTCCTCGCTGGTGAGGTTCACCGTCGGCATAGACGCCCAGAAGGTAGACAGAGTCGTCACCATCTGGCTCATGCCCTCCATGATCGACTTCGCCAGATTGCCCACGGCGTCATCGAGCATCCCGGAAACCGCATTGCCGCCGTGACAGATCACATCCAAGGGAGCGCACTCGGCCATGTCAGACCCCGGCCCATGCGATAAAGCCGCTCATGTCACTGAGCGGGGCAACATCGTTTATGAGCTGACCAGCATCGGAAACCTTGACTTTCCAATCCCCGTCGAGCCACTCAAGCGGCAGAACTGCATGAAACAATTTCCCGCCGGAAGTTTGAAAAGCCAGGTCAACGTTGGCCTCTGCGGGCGTGTACGACTTGAGTAGGAACCCTCGTACCTGGACTGTGTCACTGGAGCCGGTGGAAGGATCAAACGTCGCTGCTTGCTGTTTGGCTGCGTCACGCCCAGCACCGGGGACCATGAGCTTGTCTGCCAGATCGATATTCATTTGCTGTGACTTGGACGAGCCCAGGGCCACCAGGTTAACGGCAGAGTAGACAGCGCCGGTTGGCGAGTGGGCAAAGCAGGACCTGAATCCGCTCCCGTCCGTCAGCCCCGGTCCGAAAGTCTTAGGGTCCGTGGGGGCTGCCATTTTGCCGACAAGTTCCCACTTAGACTTTGGCGCTGCGCCCAAAGCCGTCTCCGTGCTTGAGGGCAGCCCGCAGACGCTTTCTCCAGCCACATCGGCCGACTTTGATGACGCCGGAGAGGCGCCGACCGACGATGAGGCCGGTGCGGGCTCCGCATTGCTCTGCCCTTTGGGGAGCAGGAAGATGACGATCCCTGCCGCAACCAGCGCGACCACCAGCGCGGCCGCGATGATGAAGCCGGGTTTGGTGAACGGATTGCTTTCGGTGGTGCTCTCTGTTGACTGGCTCATACGGAACCTCCCGTTGATGGTGCTGGCTTAGACGAAGGCGCGGACGATGCCACCGGCACCGGTGATGATGATGCAGCCGCCGAGGACCCAGCCAAGCTTTCCCAGGTGCTCTCCGCCCTGACCGCGGTTCCAGACGATGAGCATGCCGATGCCGACGATGATGACGCCCAGGACGCCCAGGACCAGGCCGATACCGGAGGCCCAGTTCAGGATGGTCAGCAGACCGCCGGCCTGTGCCGGGACGACGGGGGTGGGGTTGGGGATAACGCTGGTTGAGAGTGCGGTGAACGTGTTCATGGTGAGACCTTTCAGTGGTTGGTTGACGTGGCCAGGGCGGCCACGTCGGTAATGAAGCGCTGGTATTCGCGGGCGGCTGGCAGTGCTGTGGTGTCGGTGTGCCGCCAGGCGTCCACCCAGGGCAGAGTCCAGAATCGTGGCGCTCCGCCGCCTACGAGGGCGGTGAAGTCCCGGAGTGCTTTGGGTGTTTTTCCCGGGGCGTCTGCCAGGACGGCGAGGCCGAGCAGGTCGACCTGCGGGGCGGCGCCGGACACCCATTGGGTGAGTGCGTTCCTGGCGGTTGTCAGGCCCCGCAAGTCGGCACGGCAGACCAGCAGCACCTGCGGCCTGCCGCCGCTGGGGAGAACGGGCCAGCAATGATCCGTCGCACGGGCAGATTCGATGAGGTCAGTGATCCGGCTTTCACCCGCTCCGCCGTGGGTACCAACGACCCAGAGACGGGCTGTGCCGGCCATGCTGCGGGACGCCAGCCGGTCGGCCGCGTCTGGCTCGACCATGCCCCGAAGCGGTGTGCTGATGACCGCCGCCGGCGGGACAGCCGCAGCCCGGGTTTCCTCCGCCGGTTCGTCAGCCGTGGGGCGGGTCACCCAGGGGTTCAGGGTCTGTTGCATGGTTCCTCCTCTCACCTTTCAAGTTCCGTGGGGATTGTTCTAGAAGCCTTTGGCGACGGCGGCGGCCGCCGCGAGCCATGCCCGCTGGGTGGCGGGCTGGAGGGCTTCGTAGCGGATAGGCCCGTTGACCAGGGCGGGGTCGTACGGGATGCGGACGACGGAGCGCACGAACGGCTCGAAGCCGTCCGCGATCCGCTGCGCCTCGGCTTTGGCGCGCTTGAGGGCGTCCCCGGTCATGCTGCGTTTGGCGTCGGTGGATTCGGAGACGATCACGACGGCGTTGTGTGCGAGCTCGGCGTCGTGGCCGCCACGGGATTCGAGGGTCTGCAGGGTCAGCCGGGCGGCTTCTGCACGGTCCTCGATGGCGGTGACGGGGACGACGAGCTGGTTGGTGTGGTCGATCATCCGCCGCCAGTTGGCGGCCCGGGCGGTGTTGCCGGAGTCCATGATGACCAGCCGGTAGTACCGGGTGAGGACCTGGTGGGCGATGTCCACTTCCTCTGCGGTGACTTCGTGGTCGCCTTCTTCGTTTTCGTCCGAGCGCAGCACGTCGAACTTGTCGGCGGTCTGGTGGTGGACGAACTTGGCGATCTCGGCCGCGTTCGTGGACGGGGACAGCAGTTCGGTGGAGGAATCGATCAGGTCCAGGACGCTGCGGTCATGGACGCCTTTCTCGGTCCGCCATCCCAGGGTGCCCTGGGATTCGTTGTTGTCCCAGGCCACGGTTGCTGCGCCGCTGTAGCGGGCAAGGATCGCCGAAAGCATGACGGCCGTAGGGGTCTTGTTGGCCCCGCCCTTACGGTTGACCACGGCGATGGTCCGCGGGCCCGGCCAGTGCTGACTCACGGTACGGATGTCTTCACGCTCGGACAGTTCCTCCTCCGAGGGGTCCATCCGGAAGCCCAGGCGCGTAAGCGCACCCCGCCAGCCCTGCGTGGCCGGCTCCAGCACCGGGGCGCTGACCAGGAAGGAGGTCTCCTTCAAACTGCGTCGAGTCACCCGCGCATCGGCTGCAACAGCCCGCTGCGGTGCCTCATCGTCGGCCGGAGCCACGTCCTCGGTCAACGCCGTCTCCCCGGCAAGGCGCGGCCAAGACTGACGTCCCACCGTCGGCTGGACAGCTTCAGGCTTCACCGCAGGCGTTGG
This sequence comes from Arthrobacter sp. B1I2, assembly GCF_030816485.1. NCBI lineage: Bacteria > Bacillati > Actinomycetota > Actinomycetes > Micrococcales > Micrococcaceae > Arthrobacter > Arthrobacter sp. B1I2. The sequence goes on from NZ_JAUSYC010000002.1 coordinate 17,727, forward strand.
CGCTGGAGCGGTGTCGGTGACTTCGGCGGCGGCCGCAGCGTGTGTGCCGGCGGGTGCTAAGACGCTGCGGCGGCGGGCGGGCCGAAGCTCGTAGGAGACGGATTCGACGTTGCCGCCCGGGTGGACGATCAGTTCGCCGTGGCCTTCGGGATCCTCGATGCGGACCCGGACGGGACGCTGCAGCGTCTTAGCTTCGGCCACGACAAGTGCCAGGGCGTTGTCGCGCAGGTCCTGCAGCGTCTCCCCTGCCGGGACGACGCGGGAGTTCCCTGCAACGACGACCTCGGCGGTGCCGTTGTCGCTGATGATGGCCTTGATGTTCGGGAAGGCCAGGACCTCCGTGGTTGTGGTGCTCATGAAACCTGATTCCTTACGTTGACGGGGCTGGTGAAGTACGGGCGCTTTACGGGGTGGGCGGGATGAGTCGGTTGACCTTCCACGGGGCCTCCGGGCCGGTGCGAAGCAGCTGCAGGGTGTAGGTTCCGGCATCGGTGGGCACGGCTGCCATGACGCCATAGCCGTTGGCCTCATCGACCGTCAGTGTGGCAGTGCCGGTGACCCGCGTGGCGGGGACATAGGCCGGATCCACGGCGGAGTAGTCGGCGGTGGCCTGCGGCGTGAGCCAACGGGCGAGGCTGTTGGCCCACTGTTTGTCCTCCACGCCCGGGCGGGCGAAGTCCGCCATGGCCTTCTGGGCTGTGTCTACCGCGGCGTCTTTACTGGCCTGGTCCCAGCTGATGCCGATGGTGGCCGGCACGGTGCCGTCGGGGGCCTGCGGGCCGCTGCCCGCGCTCAGGGAGACCGGTGCAGAGGCCGTGGCGGCCGTGCTGGTCGCCGGGACCGGCGTGGTGTTCGCTGCCGGTGCGCAGGCCGTGCACAGCAGGACCACCGCGGTCAGTGCCAGGGATTTTTTCACTTCTTCTCCTCTTGGGTAGGCAGATACAGGAAGGCTGACGGGACCGTGTTGCTGACCGTCCGGGTGTAGTAGTTGTGGTCATCCGGCGGCGGGTTGCCGTTGTAGCCCTCTTCGACGTAGGTCCCGTTGTCCTTGACTGCCTTGACCACGGCGACGTGGCCATAGGTCGGGTCCGCTCCCCCGGCCCCGGGCGCGTACCAAACGACCGCGCCAACCCGGGGAGTATTGCCGGTGGCCCAACCCTTGGCATCCCAACCGGCCTTCCACGCCAGCGCAGAACCCAACTTCTGACCGTCCGGGCGGAACGTGCCGTTGAGGAACTTGAACGGTGCGCCGGTGGAGCCCATCTGCTGGTTCACCCGCCACAGGGCAAAGTCCACGCATTCGCGGTAGAACATGCCCAGCGGCGACGCCACCGCTGGGCCCGTACCGGCCTGCACCCAGGTCGGCGACTTCTTCCACGGGTAGTCATCCCCGGCGCCCGACTGCCCAGGCATAGCGCAGCCGCTCCCTTCCAGCGAGAACTTGCCGGTAGAGAGTGTTTGGACGATTTTTACGGCTTCGGGCCAGTACTTCTGGTAGTGGTACGGGTCCGCGTTGCGCTGGACCGTGTTGCCGGCAATGGTCGGCTCCAGCAGCTCCCAGCCATCCACCTTCTGCAGCGCCTTGATGAAGTTCGTCGCACTGATGGTCGGGTCCATCCGATCCGCGTACGATCCCCAGGCGCCGTCACGCTGCTGGAACAAACCGCGTGAATCCGGCCCGGCGGCGTCGCCACGGTCGAGAACACGCAGCCCCGACTCCCCCAGTGCCACCATGACACTGATCACCTGTCCCTTCACGGACAGGTTCAGAGCCCTACCGGCACCCATGATCGCCGCGGCATTCGTCAGCTGCTCCTCGCTGTAGCCATGGACTTTGATGTTCACATCGGTGACGGCAGAAACGGCCGGGCCACAAGTAGCCGCGGTAGATTTCGGAGGGGTGAGCAGCACGAGCATGCTGAGTATCAGGCCAAAAAACAGTATCGGGGTGGCGGTGAGCGTAACCAGCGCAAATGACCTTCCCCGCATCAGCCCCGACCCCCGCATGGTCCGACTAACGTGAGGCCCGTGGCGTCCGTCTTCGTCACGAGGCCGGTGGTGGAAGGACAAGTGACATCGCAGATGAGGCAAAGACGTTTCGGGCAGCTGTCTTGGCGATTCCACATAAAGAGGGTCGCGGGGACTCTTTTATTTAGCAATAGAGTGCGGCATGGATAACCGTGATGATTCAATGAAAAGTCGGGCAGTATGGACGCATGCCCCGACTGATCCGTCCGAATCTTCCTCCAGATGTCGAAGCCGCAGTTAGATTCATGGGCAACAGGGCCCAAGCGAAAGTCTTGAGGCAATTGGCTATTGTGGGTCCCGCGACTATCGGGCAACTCCAGGCTGATCTGGACATAGGCAGACCGAGCCTGAACCGGCATCTGGAAGCTCTTGAAGATGATGGTTTGATCGAAACTGATCCTCCGCGCGGTGCGCGCCAAGGCCGCGATGTCACCTATGCGGTGCGACCAGCCAGGGTCCGAAACTTGGCGCGCGCATACTTCGACTATATCGAGGGACGCTGATCCCGACGCCTTGCTCTTGACAGCCATGTCACTACCCTAACAGGGATGAAACATGTTTCGAACGTTATTCAGGCTGTTCCGGATCAATTCTTTCAAGGGCATCGACTTCGTCGAGAAGAGCGTTGATGGCGTCTAGGGTTTTGATGTCAATGTCGCCAAGAGTTCGAGCCGCGATGTTCTTCAGCTGGTTTCGTCGCATCTTCTTCAGAAGCTGAAGCTCCCTTTCAATGCGTTCTGGAAGTTCGCCGGTTTCATCTGTTAGGTATACCGGGTCAATCTCGAAAAACTTGGCGAGTGCAACCAGCGCCTCCGTGGGAACAACCTCGAGCGATTCACCGGACCGGATGCGCCACCACCGCGTCCTGGACAATTCGTATCCGTGTTGGCGGACGCCGGCCTGTATGTCCGAGAATTCGTACGGCTTGCCACCTTCGGCCACTACTACGTCAAGCAGAAGATTCACCTTGCGAGCAAGAGTCTCCGCCTTTGCCAGCCGATCCCGGGCAGTATCACTGCCAGCCATTTCCTACCCCATCCGAAAGTTCACCAGCTGACGTTGCAGCTTGAGCCTCAGCCCGGTCCGGTTGGAAAAAATTTCCAAACCAACAACGAACTGCCAAATCCCACCCTACCGGGTCTGCATTCCACTCCTGCGTGTGGCCTGAACACTCGAAACCGACCAGTTTTACTTGTCCTGTGTGGGCCGCGGCGAAGCGGACAGAATCTTCGATGGGGACGGACCAGTCGTTTTTGTTGTGCAATATCAACACTGGAACGTCGGGCCTGCGGCCGAATCTGCTCGCGTCCGCTCTCCTGATGTCCAGTGGCTGGTGGAGGCCAGCCAGTCGGCACAATTGAGTTGAGGAAATTAAGGAGGTAACCACGGAACCGAGGAACCGTGGCCAGCCTTGGCGGTGGGCATTCGCACGGAAGGCTGCCTCCCAGTTCAGTACCGGAGACACCATCACGATACCTTTGATCATATTTGCCAACTCTGAACGGTGGAGAGCATTGAGAGCAATGGTCGCCCCAAGGGACCAGCCGAATATGATGCAGCTGTTTCCTCCCCGTTCTTTAACGACCTTGAGCGCGTCTTCAAGGTCGTGCCATTCAGACTCGCCCAAGTGAGAGCGGCCATCCTGCGACCTCGGCCCCTCACCATCGTTGCGGTAGGAAACGATCAGTGAGTTCAGACCTAGAGCACTTGCGCTTTCCACGCCTCGAAGTGTCTGGCGGCGATCACTCCCCTGGCCGTGTACGTGAATTGCCCACAGGTCGTTTCCCTTATCGACGATCCATGCAGGAGCCGGACCTAGTCTGGTGGGCACCTCAGTTTCAAGGAAAGAGGAAGACGGCGTGGCGGCTACGATGCCGCTCCACCTGCAACGCGACTGCAATGACAATGCTATGGGCCGATAAAGAAGGCGACGCCGAACAGCCCCGTTTGTGGTAGCAAGCACTGGTCCTAAAACAGCCGGGTTATCTTGCCCAGCGATTTTTAGTCCAAAGGTCCCTGATGCAAGCGTGCGATTGGTGGCCCGAAGCTCGATTTCATCGTCATTTATCGCTAGGGGAACGATGTCATAGCGGGGTTTGTGTGTGGGAGAGACGGCCTTCCGTGCCGCCCATGCAAGCGTCGTCAGTGTCGCGCACGTTGCAGCAACCACTAATGTGGCGATAGCAGCAGTCATCTCGAGCGCCACGATTGCCGCTCGAGGTACCGGGTTGCCCTAGCCAGCTTGTCAAGTCCGTCTCTACCGATCCGTTTCCTCGATCCAGGATCCCTGACGAGAGAATCCTGGATCTCCACAATCATGCGGTGCAGCTCCCGCCGGCGTCGGTGCGGACGTTCGGGTACGACCGCGAAATCTAATGTCACCCCGGCATTTCCGGCGATGGCCAACTTCCAAACTGGGTCTAATTCAGCGAGCATGGAATTAATCCGTGAAGCCTCGTATATGGAGAGAATTTTGCGTCGTGCTGGCGGGAGTGCCAGCCCGGTGCAGAGCAGAGTAAAAGTTGCTGCGTTAAGTGCCCCATAGAGCCCACTGAGCTTGGCCATCGCCTGCAACTCGCCCAAGACATGCATCGTGTCAAGCGCTAGTACGTCGACCACTAGTAGGACAGCTGACAAGCAACCCATACCTACCAGTGCGAACGCCGTCTTGTAATTGCCAGTGCTCCAAGATTTGCGAAAGCGTAGGCAAGTCCAACCTGCCGCGGCCATCACTGCACCGATGTATACGTATTGGACCGCCGAATATAGGGCAGCGGCAGGCTGAGCCCCGTACTGCATCATGAAGGCTGTGGAAGTGATCGGGGCATCGATCAGGCTGAAAAAAGCAGCTGCAGCGGACGCGGCTACCATCACGCCGGATTTGCCCAGCACACGAGGCGACTTCGAATGTCCCAGTACAGGAAGGGGACGGGCAGCCCTGTGGATGGCTCTTGCCAGAAAGTAGACACCAACCAAAAGCAGCACATTTGCACCGAGGTCGGCATAGTTCCGTCCATACAAGAGCTGATCAACGACCACATAAACGGAATCGACGTTGAAGATCAAGGAGATCGAGATGAGGACCGATGCCCAGAGGATGCTTGTGTCCTTTCCGGGGCGCCGGGTCACTACGACAACCACGCTGAGGGCGATCATCAGCGCTGCCGTGAAGATTTGCACTATCCGAAGACCTCCTCGAAAGCTCCTGGCTCTGTTGGAGTTCCCCTGAGCGCTTCTGCGATCAAATCCGCCAGATACTCGGCCGTGGCCTCCTCCACTGTGCGAAATTCTGTTCGCATGAGCGCTCGACGTACAAGCTCGGGTGGCAAGCTCTGCAGACCTTCTATTAGCAACACTCGGGCTGCGGAATTCGCATCATGCCCCAAGACCATGTGAGCGAGTTCATGGAGGATGAATTGCTGCCGCTGCAACTCCCAAGGAGTCGGAGGATGAAACACCCATTCCTGTCTCCTCCCCGGAACCCAGAGACCGCAGATGGCGGTGCCAAGCAATCTGTCGGTTGCCTTGATACGAATCCGACGGCCACGGATTTCTTCGACGGCTCTTACGATCTGCTCAAGCGTAAGACCAGACGAAAGATTTAGGCTCTCGAAAGCCTTGAAGGCATCGCGGAACGCTTGCTCAGACTGAGTTACTGACAAGGAACGCGGAGCTCGCGTCACTACAAGTTCCTTCACATGGTTGTATCGACTAGGCTAGTCTGAAACATGTTTCAGACATGTTTTACTGATGGCCATACAAAGACCACGGCAAATCGGGCCTACCTTACCAAGAGGGCACGACAGTCGCTTGTCACGAACGGAAGGGAAGCACTAATGCCATGTACGCCTGGCACACCAGCATCGAGCCTTTGTCGGCCGGCTCATGCTGATGCGCTCGGACCTCTTGCAGTCGGCTGAAATATGAAGCCGTTTCCGTTTCAACACGCCGAGGCTGTTTCTGTTTCAATGCCGAAGGGCGGAAGTCGTCGGTGGTAGTTTCAGTTTCAGAGGAGCTGGATGGTCCAGCATTTCACTCCTTTAGGGCCGTTGAGTACTTGGCTCGACCACTCTATTGAAGTAAAGGCAGCCACGGCTGCCGAAGTTCAAAGGACAGGGATGATGGCTCCAACTACTCGTACGGGCAGGCGCTCCAAAGGCGATCGCAAATTCGTCGGTTTCCGCATCGCTACTCCTAAGGCCGATGCAATGGAGGAAATTGCAAAAGCGGAGGGGTACCAGTACGTCAGCGACTGGCTGTCTGACGTGGTTGAGGAGCGCCTTGCCAACACCAGGCTTCACGCAATTCACCAGCAGGACGAGCTGCCACTCGGCCGCTTAGCCTCTTAAAAGTTGAAGGCCCGCACGAGGCGGGCCTTCGAAGCTTCTGATTCACGAACTGGGATGCTTGCCGGCGAACAGTCCGCGAATCGTTTGGAAGTCCTTTACAGGGCTTCATTTGTGTAACAAAACCGATCCGCCAAGATCGGCCCTTTTCATTGCCTGTCAGCAACTCTCCCCGAAAGGATTGTTCTCATCGTACATGGACACCCATGTGCGTCGCCAGCCATATCTGAGTGTGGCGTGTCGCGCAACCTCTCCTCGTCATGCTCGCCAGCCGAAGCGTGGGCAGCCCTCGCTCCTGTTCTCGCAGGACAGCCAAGGGTCCGGCTTTCCAAGGACTCCGGAAAGACCTATCCGCAGAGATATGAACGGAACCTCACCGAGACACTCCCGTCTTTGCCCGCCGCCGTTCGGATCTTCGGCAAGGACGGCACCTGCGCGGCGATCTTCCTCGACTTCGATTCCTCGGTAGCAGGTACAGACTGGGTCCAGGCGGACGTCCGCGCGGTCCAGACCTGGCTGCATTCGGTGGGGGCCCGGTGGATTGAGGATTACTCCCCCAACGGCGGCCGCCACGTCTACGTCCCGCTGGCGCAGCGGGTCACCTTCTCCGAAGCGCGTGATCTTGTCGAGGCGCTGGGCACCCGGTACCGGACCCTGGACAAGACCCCGCACCAGAACCTACTCCACGGCTGCATGCGAACCCCCGGCTCACCGCACAAGCGAGGCGGCCACCAGGAACTGGCGATGAGCCTATCCATGGCCTACGACATCGCCCGCCGACCCAACAGCGCGGCGGTCTGGGCCGCTATGACCAAGGATCTTTCCGCCGAGATCAAAGCCGTCAGGGCACCCCGCCAGGAAGAGACCTTCACCCCGGCAACCTCGTCTGCACCCGTCGTGGACCATCCCGTGGGCCGCATGTCCCGGGCCATGCAGGTACTCGCCCAAACCGGCATGTACGACACCAGCCGGTACGCCTCAGACTCGGACGCGCGCCAGGCAGTCATCGTCGGCGCCGCGGCCGCCGGCCTCCAGCTCGTTGACGTGGAGCGCCGCATGCTCCAGGGAACCTGGCCTGGACTGGCCTCCTTCTACGCCCGGTACCCAACCCGGCACCGGCTCCCGGCCCTGCGCCGGGACTGGATGAAAGCCCTCAGCTACTTGAGCAAAAAGCCCGCAAAAACCGACCCGAATGACAGTGTCCGCAGATCCCCCACAAGCCAGCCAAATACACAGGCGGCAGGGGTAAAGGGGATCCCTCCAATTTCTAATCCCGATGCGGAGCATCGGTTCATCCGGAGCTGGCGAAATGCCCTGCGCATTAGGGAGGTGAACTACCAGGAGTCCAGGACAGGAATGGCACGACGGATGGTGCTTAGGGCGTTGGGCGAGGCAGCACACATGACAGCTTCCCGGTTTATCGAATTCGGCGTCCGGTCCATCGCGGTCGCCACAGGCCTCGACCACACCACAGTCGGCCTCCACCTGCGGGAACTACGCGGCGAAAAGGATCCTCTAATCACCCTCGTTGAAGAAGCCCGTGGAACTAAGGGCGATCTTTACATGCTGACCGTTCCCGAAGAGCTGAAGGCAGCAGCCGAAGACGCCTCCTGGCAGAAAGGGAAGATCCACGCCCTGCGTCCGGTATTCCGGGAACTGGGGCTGCCGGCCGCCTTCGTCTACGAAGCCCTGGAACACTCCCCCGCCATGCCGACATCGGAAATTGTCCGTGCCACGCGGCTCTCCAGGTCCGCGGTGCACGAAGCCCTCGAAGTTCTTACGGCATGGAACCTGGTCGCCCGCGACGTCGGCAAGGCTTGGTCTGTCGTCACCACGACATCTTTGAGTCAGCTCGCTGAACAGTTCGGAGTCCTGGAGGCAGTGGCGGCGCAGGTGCAGAGGTATCGGACAGACCGGATCATCTGGCGGGAGTGGCTGGCCAAGAACGTCACCACCGTCGCCGAGCTCCTCTCCCCCGGTGAGGACTACCCGTGGCAGATGTTCGAGGGACCGCCCGATGAGTGGTCACTGTCCGACATGGCCTTCAGACAATCGGCCTGACCCTCCCCCCCAAGGGCAAAGGAAAGCCATGCTTTCATGCATGAATGAATGCACGAAAGCATGGCCGGCGAAATGCGGGGTTAGCGGTTGGAGCCCCAGCGCATTCGGACACCCTGCTCGATCGCGTCTCGCAGGGTGACGCCCTCGTTTTCCTGGGCGTCGTAGAGCAGATCCAGGATCTCCTGGGACACGCGCGTGCTCAGCGGGAAGGTGACCTCGCGGCGCTGGGACTTCTTGTTCGTAGTCGCCTTGACCTTTGACCCTCTGGAGGCCTGGCGGGCAGGAGCTGGTGCCAGCGACTCGAAGGGAACCGCGGCCTCTGCAGGGGCAGCCTGGGCAGGTACTGCCTGGACCGACGTCTCCACTGCAGCCTCTGGTTCTGGCGCTGAGACGGGCTCAGCTGCGGGAGCATGAACCGCAGCCGGCGCTGCTTCTTCGGTCGGATCCTTCTCTCCTCCCCCACTAACGAGGGTGGCCTCAGCCTGGACCGGGGCTGCGGAGGGAGCTGCCGGGGAATGCGTTGCCGGGTTGTAGTCGACAGGGTCCACCGTCTCATCCGGAGCGGGCCGGGGCCGGCGGCGCAGTTGTGCGGGTCGGTCTTTGATTACGCTTGCCTCGGTCATCGGATGATCTCTTTCATCAGCTCGGTGTAGGCCTCCACTACCGGCAGGCCTTTGCGGTACTCCCCGTACCACTCCTGGGTCATGCGCATCTCTTGGACGATGGTACGGTGCGGAACCAGCGGGGTGAGCAGCATCCCGGTCTCCCGCAGCTCCTCGATGCTGGCGACCGCGATTCTGGACATGACGGTGGAGGCAACGGCGCCGACGATGATGCCGGCTTCATGGAGGTTGTCGGGCGCACCGATGCGCTTGCGTGAGGTGCGGAACTGTTCAACGCTGCGGCGGGCACCCGCTACCCCATCGACACCGTCCACCGTTGCGCCGGCGGCGTACACGATGGTGTCTGCTGCGTTGAGCGCGGAGAGAGTAAGCGGCCCACCCTGACGGTTCGGGCAGTCGATGATGACGACGTCGGCATCGATACCCATCAGGGATGTCTTCAGGCGGAGCTCTGCGTGATCGGCCCGGTCTGCTTCACGGTTGGAGACGCTGCGGGCAGACGGAACGACGCGGAGGTTGGGGAACCAGCTGGACTCCACGGCTAGGTCTTCAGCCCAACCCTCTGGGTCCGGGTCGCCCAGGATGGCACCGACGTGGAGCCCAGACTCCTTCGGTTCTACCCCGATCCACTTGGTTGCGGCGGCACGGGGGTCGAGGTCAACGAGGACCACTTTGCGTCCCGAGGCGGCAGTTACAGCGGCGAGAGAGACAGCTGACGTCGTCTTGGTGGCGCCACCTGACTCGCTGTAAACCATGATTGTTTGCATGGGTTCCAGCTTCCCGGGGGGACTTGTGCGTTTCAAGGAGCCACGCCGACCACGCCCCCGCTTTGATCAAACTGGCATGACAGGTTTCTTTCATTCATGCATGAATGGAATTATGCACGCATGGATGCAGCATTCTTCTCCTGCCGGTCGTTGTCGGCGCCAAGGGCACGCAGACCACTCCCCTCCCCCACCAGGGTCAGGGGCGATTCACGTGCAGGCCCGGGCGTCCTCAGTCCTGCGGCGCGTCCTTCGTGCTTGCAGTCATGCATGAACGAATGCAAGACCGCCATGTCAGCAGGATGATCTGGACGGGGGTCGGACTCGGTGTCAGAGCGGACCAGTTGGTAGCGAGGATCCAACTACATCCCTGCATGCTTCCTCCAGTGCCAACATGCGAGGATGCATGCAAGCTGGCGTTCATGCCCGCGTCCATGCATGCAGGCATGCATGGCGGCATGCGGGGCTGCACGCTTGCGCTCAAGCTGGCTGGCCACCAGCTTTGCTTGGGTTAACGCTGTCTCGCGTGGACCCGGGTTTCATTTCCCGCAGGCCTTTCATGCATGAATGCACGCCTTCCATCGTCGCTCGGGCGAGATCTTCGAGATCGGGAATTAGTTAACCCAGGAGGTCCATGAACTGCCGTGGCTCCGAAGCTTCATCCATGAATGCAGGCAAGCCAGCCTGTTGCAGCTTCGAAAACTTCGTCAATCTTTTGGCATGAATGAATGCCCGTTCCCAGTGACGGACCGGCGCTTTCTGTCTTTCTTTCATTCATGCATGAAAGAAGGAATGGTACATCGGAAGTCGTCATGCCCGGGCGGAGCTTGTATTTCTGAAGGAAGGCGGAAGTGCATGCATTCATGAAGGAAGGCTTGCTGTCTGGCTCGGGAATCCACTCACCCTTGCTGCCGTCAGCCCGGCCCGACCCGCGCTCGGGCCCCGCCCCTGGCGAATTGCAGCCTCGCGATCATCGTCTCGTGACCTCCGGTGTCGTCCATGCTGGTGGGGGAGGAACGGGGCCGGAGCGCTTGCGAGCATGCTGGCACGCGCGAAAGCATGCGCGCCGAACGGCTTGCCTGCCTGCCTGCTGTCCTGACAGCACGCTAGCCCGCATGCATGGTTGCGTTCATGCATGCATGCATGGGGGATGGCGCGAAGGCTTGCCGCGTTGCCTTCGTCAAAGTCTCGCCGATAACGGTATTGGCGTTCGTCTCGCCCTCGATCAGCAGGAGTTTGTGGGCGAAGTCTTCGGTTGCCGCTCAGGGGGCTAATTTGGTCCCGCGTTCTCGGACTGTTTGAACGTTGAATACGGCTTGTTCGATGACGAACGTTCTGGAGGTGGATTGAAGTGCAGCGGTGGAAGGGTGGAGATGGGACGCGATATCACGGGGACACGTCAATAACGACCGATATCTTGAGTCGTCTTCAGGCTGTCCGTCATGTAGTTCACGGGGGTTTGAGGCTCTGGTTGCTTCGTTGTGGATGGGTTAGCGTCTTGTCCGTCCACGAGGCAGCTGACGGGAGCGGCGATGCGGGTATCGAAGGTGTTGGATCCGGCAAGCAATGCGGTGTCGTACACAGTGGTCGGCGTGGCCGGTGTTGTGGAACCGGCGGAGCGTTACCTCCGGTATTTGGCCGAAACCGAGCGGTCACCGAACACGATCAAGGCCCACGCCCACGATTTGAAGGACTGGTTCGTTTTCCTGCACGAATACGGGCTCGACTGGCAGTCGGTGAAGCTGGAAGACGTGGGGGCGTTCATCCGGTGGCTGCGACGTCCGCCGGACATGCGTGGCCAGGTCGTTTCGGTGCTTCCGACGATCGGGCACCATTGCGGCGAGGCGACGGTGAACCGCAAACTTTCCACCGTCTCGATCTTCTATCAACATGCCGCCCGACATGGCCTTGACCTCGGCGAGCTGATCACGTGCTGGGACCCTTCCGCCCGACAGGGTGGCTGGAAACCCTTCCTGCACCACATCAGCAAGGGGGCGGCGAAACAGCGCCGGGTGGTGAAGCTTCCCGTGACGGCAAGGATTCCCCGTCTGCTGGCCCCCGAGGAGGTCCAAAGCATTCTGGATTCGTGCGAGCACCGCCGGGACCGGTTGCTGTTCGCGCTGCTCCATGACGCGGGTATCCGAATCGGTGAGGCCCTGGGGCTCCGGCATGAGGACATCGCCGTGGCCGAACGGGAAATCACTGTCCGTCGGCGCGATAACACCAATGGTGCGCGTGCGAAGTCGCCGCATTCGCGAACCGTCCCCGTCGCCGCCGAACTGATCCGGCTGTATGCCGGCTACCTCGACGTCGAATACGGTGACCTGGATTCCGACTACGTCTTCGTCAACCTGTGGGGCCGGCCCTACGGGCAAGCAATGACATATGCCGCCGTCCATGACCTGGTGCGGCGGCTCCGGCGGCAGACGGGCATCGCGTTCGACCCGCACTGGTTCCGGCACACCTATGCCACTCGGATGCTTCGGGAGAACGTCCCGGTCGAGGTGGTCTCTAAACTATTGGGCCATGCGAGCCTGACGACAACAGTCAAAACCTATGCGCATATCTCCAGCGATGATGCCCGCCGCGCACTGGCCGATGCGGGCTGGTTCGCCTCCAGGACGGTGACGATATGACCACTCTGCATCCCGTGCCCTCACGAAACGTCCCACTGCCGGTCCGGACGGGGCCCTCCCTGGGCGCCGCGCCGTGGGAGACCGAGTTCCCCAAGGACGTCTGGCATGCCAGGGCCCTCGGTATCGCCGCCCGCAGCCAGGTCACTGTCCACTTCGATAACATCACCCGGCCCTGGCTGAAGCAGCTAGCCAAACGATGGGCCCGCTGGCGGCTGACGACCGGGTTGACGGTTGAATCCGCGGTGCTGGGAACCAAAGCCGTGGAGAGCTTCAACGCCTTTCTGGATTCAACGAGGATCCCGGTCACCGGCACCGCCGACATAGACCGGGAGGTGATCGAAGGGTTTCTGGCTTACCTGCACACCCACAGCGCCGGAGCACCATCACACCGGATCCGGATCGGACAGTTCAACACCTTCCTGCTCACCATGCGCCGCCATGGCTGGGTGACCGATCTGCCCAGTACGGCACAGATCTACACCGAGGACTATCCCAAAGAGACGGTCCGGCAACCCCGGGCCCTGAGTGAACACGTCATGGCCCAGCTGGAAAACCCTGAAAATCTCGCCAAAATGGCCAGCCCACATCACCGACTGATCACCGTGATTCTGATCCGGTGCGGGCTGCGGATCAGCGACGCCGTGGCCCTGACCCAGAACTGCATCACTCGGGACAAGGACGGTGCCCCGTATCTGCGGTATCTGAACCACAAGATGAAACGCGAGGCGCTCGTCCCCATCGATGAGGAACTCGAACGGGCCATCGCGGAGCAGATCAGCTACGTCAACGGCACGGGCAACTCCGGGACGCGACTTCTTTTCGCCCATGACCGGGTGGACGTTTACGGCGCCGGACACATCAGCGCAAGCTCATACACTAACGCTCTTCGGTCATGGGTCAGGGAGTGTAACGTCACCGATGAAAATGGCACCCCTGCGGTGGTCAGCCCGCACCGCTTCCGCCACACGCTGGGTACCAGACTGATCAACCTCGACGTCCCGCAGGAGGTCGTACGCCGAATCCTGGACCACGACTCCCACCAGATGACCGCCCACTACGCCAGACTCAGCGACACCACCATCCGGCGGCACTGGGAGGCTGCACGGAAGGTCAACGCATCCGGCAGCGTCGTCGAACTCGATCCCGACGGGCCCCTAGCCGAGGCCGCCTGGTCCAAACAGCGCCTCGGCAGGGCGACCCAGGCACTGCCCAACGGCTACTGCAGCCTCCCGGTGCAAAAAACCTGCCCGCACGCCAACGCCTGTCTAACCTGTCCCATGTTCATCACCACCGCCGACTTCCTCCCGCAACACCGCGAACACCGGACCCAGGTCGTCCAGATCATCTCCGCCGCCGAAGCCCGCGGCCAACAGCGACTGGCCGAAATGAACGCCCGGGTGCTCGGCAACCTGGACCGGATCATCCAAACTCTCGACAACGAAACGCACGCCAACCCTGACCATCTGCACGAGGAAAACAACCGTGCGGGCAGATAACAGCCGCCACATCCGGCAGGCCGCGGAACGCCGGCACGAGCTCACCCGCTCCAAAGCCGTAGCGGCACTGCGTGAACTAGAAAACCAAGGCGGCGCCGTCACGTTCGAAGCCGTAGCCGCGGCCGCAGGAGTATCCCGCTCCTGGCTCTACACCCAAGCCGACCTGCGCGCGGACATCATCGGACTGCGCGACGACCGTCCACGCCAACCCAGAGCAAGCCGAAGCAGCGCAAGCACCGGCTCCGTTCGGGCCCGCCTCACCGCATCTCTTGAACGGAACCGCGAGCTAACCGCAGAAATTGAACGCCTCAGACACCAACTGGCCCTCGCATTGGGACACGCAAGGCGTCGGAACTCAGCGGGCACTGAGGAAGCGTGACGGGGGCGAACGTCGTCCGGCACAAAGATGTACAACTGACCTTCCAGAGCCTGAGCGGTGGTGCACGATGGGCCCGCTACGCTTGGCGAGTGGAAATTCGAGCCGTCCTATTCGATCTGGACAACACCCTGTTCGATCATCCGACGTCTGTCCGCGCCGGAGTGGATGCGTTCCTCCGACATCTCGGAACGGAGCAGTCCGACGAACTGACGCGTTCGTGGTTTGAGATCGAGCAAGTCAACTACGACCGGTTCCTCACCAAGGAACTCTCATTCCACGAACAGCGCCGTGAGCGGCTCCGCGACTTCCTCCCTCAAACCGGGCTTGCCGTTCCCAAAACGGATACCCAGCTCGACGATCTCTTCGCCGTCTATCTCAGGAAATACGAGGAAGCGTGGACAGCGTTTCCGGACGCGGCACCCGCCCTGCTGGATCTACGGGCCGCCGGCATGCCCGTGGGCGTCGTCACCAACGGGAACCACGACCAGCAGACCTCGAAAATCAACAGGATAGGCCTCGAACCGCTGATAGACCGGATCTTTAGCTCGGAACTTACCAACCACGCCAAACCGGCCCCAGAAGCGTTCGCAGAGCCCTGCAAAAGCATGCAATTATCGCCTGCCCAGACCCTGTACGTCGGGGACAACTACCGAGTTGATATCGAAGGAGCCCGGAACGCGGGACTACAAGCCATCCATCTCAACCGGGAGGGCACCAGAGGTAAGGGGACAATCCAAAGTCTCGCGGAATTGCTTCCACTTCTCATCGAAGGAACCCACGTCATCTAGGTTGACCGATCCGTGGGCGACACCATCTCGAGTGAATCACGATTTTCGGACGGACTTCGAGGACCAAAGACTCCCCGGGTGCACGTCCTGGACATTGTCCAGAGCGGAAGCGCCCCGTAATCACAGCGTCGAACGCGCGCGACTAAAGATATCGATCGTTTCTGACCTGCATCCGGCAAGCCTCCGAAAAATGTCGCAAAAGCACTCATATCGTTGGTCAGAACTGGTTTCCGAAATGAAAACTGGTCAAAACCCACAGTGGAGGCTTTTTGACGTGTCTGGCAACGTAATTGGTTACGCGAGGGTCAGCACCCGGGGACAGTCATTGGATTCTCAAGTGGATGCGCTCGTTGCGGCAGGGGCCGTGCGTGTATTTCAGGAGTACGCTTCCGGCGCCACTCAGGCGAGGGCGCGGTGGAAGGAATGCCTGGGCTACCTGCAGCCAGGCAATGTTCTGACAGTTGCTGACCTGACCAGACTGGGCCGGAGTACCGCAGATCTGGCTGACATTGTGACGGTGCTGGGGCAGCGGGGGATAGGGTTCCGGTCTCTCGCTGAACCGTGGCTGGATACTGCCAGCGCACACGGCAAGCTGATCTTTGACATGTTCGCATCCCTTGCAGAGTACGAACGGTCTCGGCTGTCTGAACGGACAAAGGCCGGCCTGGCGGCGGCGAAAGCACGTGGGCGGCTTGGTGGCCGGCCTCGAACGATGACTCCGTCTAAAACCGAGGCCGCCCGGCAGCTGCGCAGTCAAGGAAAAACTTTGAAGGAGACTGCCCAGATACTCAGCGTCAGTGTCTCCTCACTGACCCGGGCCCTTAGCCGGAATGACGTCCCAGAAGTCGCAACCGCAGCGGCGTAACGCAGCTCTACTTTTGAGATAGCTTCTGGGACGCTCAGGTTACGGACAAGCCGGTATACGGCGGGAAGGTAGCCGCGGGGGAGTGAGTGATAGCTCTTCGTGTAGCGAGTTTCCCCGCGTTACTGCTTATCGGCCCAACGTTCGTGGGCGGACTGTCGGCTGATCCCGACTGCACGGCCGATGTCCGCCCAGGAGGCTCCCGCCGCCTTCGCCGCGGCAACGGTCTTATCCAACCTCTGGCCGGCCTGGCTGTGCTCACACGCAGCTGCTGCAACACTTAGGATCGCTTCCGATGGGGCGATGTGGGCCTTCCACTCATCGTGGATGGCGTCTTCAACCTCTCGAGAGGCGTCAGCGAAATCCTCCAGCGCAACGTAGTCCCGACGCTCACCGAAGTCAGCATCGGCCGGCGAAGCAACTCTTTTCCACATCTCGCCTTGCCAGCCGCAATCGCAGGCTCCACGCCAGCCCATCATCTCTGCATCGGGAACTACTTCGTAGTCAGTCATCAGCTTGTCCCGCTTGTACCGCCCGGATACACCCTTGACGAGCCTTCCTTCACCTGAAGACGAGGAAGATAACCGTCCATCAGGCGCTACACAGGCAGCCCACCCCTCGTGTTCGTTGTCGTTTGAAATCCAGCCCACTGTCCGACCTTTCCTGTCAGGAGTTCCTGACAGCCAGTCTCTCAGGAGCCCCTGACATTGACTAGGCATAGCGGCACAGAATGCTTACGGTCCAGCGATGGGTGTCCCCGGTTTCAAGGAAATGGAACACTCCGATCCATGACCCTTAACTCTAAGAACCCGCCAAAGTCGTCCTGGTTCCGGGACTCCCACGATTCCGCGGAATTAAGCGCCTGCATTTGTCGGAGTGGCATCGGGGACACCCAGGATGCAGGCTGTAACACGCTTTGCCAGTGGTGCCCCGAGCGGGAGGCCTGTGAACATTGCCTCAACGAGTTCGATGTCAAGCGGCTCTGCGCGGAGTTTCGGCGTGATGTGTTTGAGGCGAAGGTAGCGAGAGCCCTTGCGTGCGCTGCGGGCTTCGTTGAGTAACGGTTGGACGAGTTCTAGCCATCGCTCCGCTATCAAATAGGGGTCAGGGTGTGTCTCGTCACTGGGTGCGGCCAGTGTGCGGACTTTCCTCCACCGCTCGCTGGACTCATGGTCTCCCCTTCGTGCGGCGTTGATTGCCCAATGTTCGGTGACTTGAGTCATTTGATCGAGTGCCCTCAGTAGGCGCCGTGGAAGGAGTAGCCGTTCGAAGCGCGTGGCGGCTGTGAGATATCGGTTCAGCCACTCCTCGCAGCTTGGATCGAAGGGAAGGCTGGGCGGGTCGTGGCTGAGTTTCTCGCGGAGAGGTTGCACGATGTTCTCCAGACCGATGATGGGTTGAGCGTCCGTGCCCTCAAGCAGGATCCAGCGCGGGGCGCCGTGTCCGACGCCAGCCACGGCAAAGAATGCCCAGGGCGTTGTGGACCTGATAGGGCTGACACGGGCGAGCACGCGATGCGTGGTGGTGCGGTGCTCCTCGTACACGGGGCGAGATATTAGCCCGTCCTGTCCCTCAACCAGCCGGCGCACGGGGTCGAGTGCGTCGCGGATTCCGTCCCAGGACTCGTCGCCACCAGCTTCCAGCGTGGCGATGTGTTGCTCGATCTCGACGATTTCCTGCCCCTCCGTGAGATTCGGGACCTGGAGGTTCGAGCCCAGTAGTGAGGTACTTTCCTGGGCGCGGGCCGCGAGGAGCTCGTTGGCGCGGGTGGCGAATAATGCGCCATCGCGTGGCCAGTAGACTTCGATCGCATCGTGCCGGCTGTCCATCCGGTCGACGCGCCCGACCCGCTGCTCGGCGACTCGAAGGGTCGTTGGGACGTCGAAGTGGACCATAGCTGAAGCGCCCTGCAGGTTGAGTCCCTCGTTCATGGCATCGGAGCAGAGCGCTATCCCAGGGGCGTGGCTGTCCGGCGCGAAGACGCGCTCCACCTCCTTGCGGGTCCTCGTGTTGGCACCGGTTGCAACGATCACCGGTGTGCCGCCCTTGTCGATGAGCGGTTGGATCGACGAGAGGGTAATGAGGTGATGGTCGAAGGCTATGACTCGGGCGTGTTTCCGGCTGAGCTGTGTAATGAGGTCGGCCTTGGTCTGTTCGCGTGTCGTCGACAGCTGTTCGGCAGCGTTGAGGATCGTGCTGTAGCGCTCGATTTCCTGCTGGCAGGCGTCCTGCCATGCATCGATGTCCGTGAGCCAGGGCGGCACTTCGCAAGTGAGGACAATCTCGGGAGGTCCCTGGCGGGCGAGCCTGGCGATGGATTCAAGCATGTTGCCTGTCGGCTTTGGCTTGAACGCGCTGGGGATTGAACATAGTCTGACCGCTTCCTCGGTTCCGGCGACGTGCTCGATGAGTGCCGCCTTGGACGACCGCATAGCTGTCACGACATGGTGGTTGGCGAGTCCGCGGGCGGCCGCGAGTCGGCTTTCCAGCCAGCGCTCGTCCGTGAAGTCTTGAGCGAGTGTTAGTGGGACTGCGATCTGGTTCCCGAGCAGAGCGATGCCGGTCAGTTCTGCCGATGCCTTACGCACTCTGGCCGCGGCCGCCTCATCCTCGCGGCTCTCTCCTGTGGCATACGGTATGGACTCGTGTCGCGGGTATTGGCAGACCCGCCGCGTCACGGGGTGCCGATATGCTTCGGGATTGTCGTCGACCATGGCGTTCAGCATTCGCTTAGTGCGCCGTACGGTGAATCGCTGGATTTCGCGGCGAAGCAACTCCTGTTGCTCCGATGAGATCTCAAGGCTTTGGCTGCGGCGTCGTTCGAGCTTCTCTAGAACATCCAGGGTGTCGTCCTCGAAGTTGTCCGCCCCCAGGAGACCGACCAGCTGGAGAAGGTCAGCGGAGCCCCGGTTGATCGGCGTCGCCGTGAACAGCAGGACGTGCTCGGCTAGGCTCTCCCGGACCTGACGAGTACGGTTTGAGCCCTGGCTTAGGAAGTTATGGCCTTCGTCGACGGCGAGAATCTGCGCGTTCTTCACCGCCAGCTCCTGCGCACGTGGTCCGTCCTCTGACTGCCGGCTCAGCAGTCCGTGTGAGACTGTGTTTATTGAGACTCCACATGAGACCGCCTCGCGATACCAGGTGTTCTCCACCGACGGCGGACACACTAGCACTGTGAGATCGCGCCTCACCCTGCCCGTGCTCCATAACCGGTCGCGCACAGCACGGACCAGGTGGGCCCCCATCCGCGTCTTTCCCGAGCCGGTGGCATCGGCAACGAGGACGCTGCCAACATTCTCCACGATCCAAAGGGCCTGTGCGATCCCGGACACCTGTGACGGCCAAAGCTGAGAGCCTGCGGCGTCGCTGGACAGATAGCGCTTGGCCCAGGCCCCGTCCAACAGGTCAGAACACGCCCTAGCCAACGCTTCCTGCCAAGGGACAAACCGAAGAAGGGCGCGCAGCAGCTCACGAAATTGGTCATTCCAGGACTGCCCGACATTCCAATAGTTCTCCGCGACCTTGATGAGGCTTCGGTAGCGGTGCGCATCGGCGTGCCGCTGAAATCTGGTGTTCGCCTCGATCTGGTTGCTGAGGCCGGCACTTGTGAAATTGCTCGATCCGGTGGTCGCCGCGTCCGATCCAACATAGATCTTCGCGTGCAGTCGCGTGGACCCATCAACAAACCGAACATCCAGCCGGCCCTCATCCAATACTTTGAGTACGCGGAGAACCTTCGCAGACAGCCGCAGGGACACGCCCTCTTCCTCAAGCCAGAATTTTCGGACCTCATCGCTGAACGTCACCTCCGAGGAGGCGAAGCTGGACCTGGTCGATGCGAACGGCTCCGTGCCGAGCAGCACTCTCGCCTTCGCTGGTGCATCATGAGGCTCTCGATCCCAGGCTGCAACCAGATCAACTAGTTCGGCAATCGAGGAAAAACCCGCAACGACCAGCGGTGAATCGGATGAGACCAGATCGCTCCACACCACTGCCCGCACTCGCGCGCCCGTGTGGTTGACGGGAAATTGGTCAGCCGCTGGCCAGTCGAGGCTCGCCAACCTCTCCAAGACGTAGCCCTCCGGCTCGATCGAGAATAAGTCGGCCTGCCCCTCCCACTCGTCACGACGTGGACGGCGACTGGCCCCTCGCTGACTCACCGTCGACCCCGAATTGATAGCTGCGCCCAGGGACTGACAGCCTCGGCCACAAAGCCGGCCATCCCTGCCAGCAACCAGCACTCATCCGTCTCCGAAATTGGCATAGTCGTCCTTTTCTGCGCGCTGCGCCGCAAATGCGACGACCAATGTGATGTGAGCGAGGCCAAACTAGCACCACACACCGACAAAATCAGGCGACCGCCTCACGGCCCCCGTCCACAGGCGTCTCGTCAGTGTGGCCAGCTAAGAGCTGGACGTGCTTCAAGCCGTTCGCCCCTGTCCTTGGGCGAGCAATCTGCCAGATCCCGCTGCGCGCTCAGTTAGGCGCTCCCTCCGGCGGCAAGCCCATATATAAGCTGGTGAATGCATGTGCTACTCGGTCCTACAGGGTCACTAGAACACTGTTGTATCGCCGTAGCATATGAGCTATCGTGTCCTACACGAAGCTAAACAGTGGTAGTACACCTACTACAACCATGAAGGATGGACTATTATGAGCGAGTACACCGCCGATACCCTCAGTCGAGCACTTGCCGCTGCTGCCGAGGCGTTCCTCATTACGATTCGCGGCGATGAGGAAGAGGACTTCAACCCGGTTAGCCGGTCCGAGGACGTTACATGGGCACCCGCGGCAGTCGAGCCGATCTTGTTCGACCCGCTGACCGACCCGCTCCCGATGAAGGCCACACCCGACCGAGAGGCGGACCAGAAGTTCCAGGACATGTGCTCGCTGGTCTATATCGGCAGCATTGGTCGGTTCTACGCCGAGACGGGCGAGGGCGCCGGCGCCGAAGAAATCCGTCGATTTGCCCTTAAGGCTGGATACAGGAACGGTCGTGCCGTGAACGGTTGGAGTTCACGACCTGGCAGCATCCGTGCGGTGGAAGTGATAGACGGCAAGCGATATATCAATCAGACCGCCGCGAATTGGCTTCCCAAGCTGGAACGCGCCCTCGGTGTCAAGATCAAGGGCGACACCCGGTGGGTCGAGGTCGATGATGAAGGGAACGTAACCTTTTCGTAGTTCCCGACCGCGTACGGCCCGTGGCTTCTGATACGTGGCCTCTCGTTAACCTCAGGGGAGAGCCCGCGCAGGGGTCCCAGCTGAGTGCAGGACTGGGTGCATGCTTCTGGTGTCCCGCTGGGAGCGTCCCACTTCTAAGGAAGTGGGATTGTCAGCCGAACCGGGGGAGCTATTTACGGACGTGTGTACTGTCCCCGTTACGCTCGTTCACATGACAAGCACCGACCAGCGGCCACCAGAGAATCCGAGCGCTTGGAATTGGCCCGCCGAGTGGGCAACCGAGCGCACATTTTGGCGCGAGGTTGCAGCTCGCACTATCGCCGGTGTTCTGAGCCTCGTCATCTTGGCTGTCCCAGGTCTGCTCTACGCCACCATCTTTGGACTCTTGAAGCCGGAAACTGGGGTCCCGATACTCATCGGAATCACACTGTTCGTCGTGGCCCTGGTCATCTACATAGTCGTGCTCCGCAGGATCCGCCGGAAGGAGAGCGGGGAAATTGAAAGAGTGCTGGCGAAAGATGAATCCAGGGGGGAATCGACACCTTCGCCGGAGGAGATTATGCGGTCCTCTCCTGAGGCAAGGAAACGCTTGCTGGCTGCGTTCTCAAAGGTGACTCAAGACGGAATCAGTCAGGCGGAAAAGATTGCACGTGACGCGCATAAGAGAGCGGCGTTGATAGGTGCCGGCTTGGGCATCTTGGTCCCGGTGGTCGTTTCTCTCTTAGTGCCCTTTATGCCTCATCGTTAGATCGCTCTTTTTTCACCCGGCCCGCCATGTTCGCGTGATGCTCCACCACCTGGTCTTCGAAGTCGTGGACAACTCCGTGGACGAGGCAACCGTCGAGGTGGTCATGACCATCCTGCACGCGAGCGGCAAGTGTGGGGCCGGGTGGGTTCCCCATGCCAGGGCCGCTGACCCTGTCTACTCATGTCCCTCAAAAATTCTTCTGGTGAAGCCCCCTGGTTGACACTCGTTGCCGGCTGGCTGAAATCGGTCTCGTCCCCTAGAAAACGCCTAGAAATAGGGGCTGCGCTTCGAATCGTGCGGTGATACTCACCGGCACCGTCTCCACTCCAGATAACGCTTACGACTACAGCAGCGCCGAGGGTTCCACGTATGAGGAAGCCCGCGCCAGGCTGGACATGCTTCTGCAAGAGGGGCAGAAGCTGATCATCATTCGCGCCGAGCGCGACTAGCCAAGCCCGGCAACATTAGCCCCAAAAGGCCTCAGAAACTCCGGGAAAATGTGGCTGTGGATAACTGATACGGCAGAATTGAGGTGTGCCGAGAAGGGACGCCTTATGAAGGTCCCCGACAGGCTGCTGACTTAAATGCGTGAAGCCCGCGCCAACGGGCTTCACGGGTCCTGAGTCAGTCGGATCGAGCCGTTGACACCAGGCGTTGTATTGAGGAATACACACTTAGGTTATGTCCTGCTGCCCCATGGCAGCCAGTCCTACACCGGGAAGCGGCTCTCCCCTCGTCATTGAAAGGACGGCCGCTTTGTCCAAAACCTCTAAGAATCAGCCCCCATGGGCGCTATTCAGCTTCATCGTCAACGCCGTACGGCTGGTAGTTGTGCTGCTCCGTAACGGGTTCCCGGGTTTCCCCTGGCACTAACGGGGGACTGCTGCTGTCGGGCAAGGGTTCACCGGCCCGGCAGCGGCACCCTCTCCGGCGCGAGTTCCGGGCGTGGCCGCAGGTACCGAAAGGCATGGCGGAAAACGTGCGTATGGAGGCTAGCAACGGGCGCCGAGAGAAGAATCGTGCCTGGCTGCGCGCTTGGTGACGGCTTACGGGCGCCCGCGCAGGGATCTAGAGGGTCAATATTCCGACTACCAGGCATGCGACGCCCAAGAGTCCGACAAGAGCCGATGAGGCTATTACGTGCTTGTACTGGAAACCAGTCACATCCACTGACCCCGGGGTTCCATATGCGAAAGTAAGTGAACCATCTACCTGGGGGAGATAGATTATGCCGGCTGTACCTGATGACCTGCGAAGAAGATTCCAGAACTGGGACGGGAAGGGCCGTCCACCGCAGGAGGCCTTCGAGTGGGAGAAGCGGAACTGGCAAAGGTACCTCGGCGACAAGAGCATCTTGGAATCACTTCCAAATCCCATTGACCGCGCTGGCGTTCTGGAGGCGTTCAAGCAAGTGGATGGCCCCGATTCGGCTCTCGACGCCTACGTCGCCAGCTACCTCTGGGGTTACGCCAAGGCCGGCTTTGGACCGTACCGGGCGGAGCGAGTCATCCGCTTGAACACGGACCTGGAGAACGGAAAGGATTTCGCCGTCGAGTTACATACCCTCGCCCGGATCGCGATGGCCGATGGTGGGGCTGCTGCGTTTGAGTATGTCGTAGACAAACGACGAGCCGATCGAAGGTTCTTCGCTCAGTGGGGACCCGCCTTCGCGACAAAGTACATCAGCTTCGCTACTAAGGCTTCAGACCTGGTAGTAACCACCCCAATCATGGACAGCATCGTCGCGGGATGGTTCAGGAACCACTGCAAAGAGATCGGGCCCCTGTGGCTTACCTGGTACAGCGCCGGCAGCTACCGCCAGTACACGGCTTGTATGACCGAATGGGCACAAGATCTCAGCATTGAACCCGAGCAGGTAGAACAGCTGATCTTCAGCGGGAACTGACCGCGGTGGGGATTTAGCCCCCGGTCTCACACAGCGTTCGTTTGGGATACCGCTGTCGCCTGAGCGAAGGCTTCCTGTAGCAGTACTCTGTTGGGTTTGCCTGTGCGCGCATCGGTCTTGTTATAAGCGAGCGGACTCGGGTGCGGCGCCTCAATAATCGGGAGCCCCTTGAGATCAGGAGAAGCCCCGAGCAGCAGCTGGGACCAGGCCTCCTGTGCTTGCTTGCCTAGAAGGAGAACCACCTTCGGGCGGGTCTCCAACAAGTCCATCAACTCAGCCAGCAGTGGAGCAGCCCTGCGCGCTTCGGCAGCCAAACTCCGTGGTGCAAAGGACGGGTTTGCGACCCACCAAGGGACGACGTTCCAGTGCAGCGACCTGGAATAGGGGAGGCCGCCGGCTTCAGCGGCGAGTGTGGAGTTATGTGCCGTTGGGTCATTGTTGTCCCGGCTGATGAATCCCGAACCCAGTTGCGCTTCCCCGGACGGGTCCTGCAATAGAACCAGTACGTCGGCTCCCTCCGTCGCCGCCCGCGGATCGAAATAAGGGACGCTTTCCTGTGTGGAAACCCGGATGTGGTCAACCCACCTGTTCAGTGGGCCAACAACGCCTTCGTATCTTGTCTCCTGCCGGTGCTGAAGGACGTGGGGGAGGTGATGCCGGCTAAGTAAGGTTCCTGCGTTGTAGGCATGCTTGTTCCATATGACGGTGGATCTGTCTTTCACGCTGCCTGCCGTTCCCTATCTGCCGCCATCGGTCTGGCTGCGTGGAATCGGCACGCACCGATCAAGCAGTCGCTTCATTATCGCCGTGCCCTCATCTTCAGGGGTCCTTCCCCTGGAGATGCCCTCATAAAATTTATCCGAATAATGCCGGTAGCCAGGGCCTACGTTTGCTTTCGCCCTGAGCTGGCGCCAAAGGCACTCGTATTGAGGGTGGGGCTGTCTGCCGCACCAGTCGCAGGAGTTGGTGCCGGTTGGTTGTGGCTTTTCCTTCCTCCGGGACGAGGACCAAGAACTGGAGGCTGATTCCCCGTGGTCCGGATACCGGTGACCGGTCATGAGGGCCACAGCGTCTCTTGCGGAGATATCCGTTCCCACCAGCGCAACGTCTGCTGCGCGTGTGCGTGGTGAATGCCGGCGCTGGTGTTGACTGGATATGTAGCCGTCAAAGGTTGCTTGTTGGCCCCCTGACGGCTCCTGGCCGCATGGTCCGAAGCCCTTGTCCGCACACAGATGGACCTGCGTGAGGATTCCATCAGCCAGGGGAATTCGGGCCGTCACCGGGATGGTCGCTGACTGCCAGCGGGTCTCCAGCTCCAGGAAGCCGTCCCCGAAAAAGCCTGCCCTGCAATGCGCACACCCGTAAGCCAGGTAAGTCTTGTCTGCCTTCTTTGAATGGTGCATCCGCAATGGAGCCAGCGGCGGACGGCTGCCTTTGCCCAGAACCGCTGCGACGTCGCCAGCGACGAGAGCCTCGATGCGTTCGGTTGGCCACAAAGGATAGTCTGTCCGGGCGGCGTCGGTCGTCTCCTGGCAGCGGGACTGGAGGGACGCTGCACTGATCCTCCAAATTGTGGATGGCCGTTTGCAGGCCCAGCAGTTCTCGCTCAGGTAATGAATCGTCACCGAGGTGATCCGCGCCTGGATCCGGTCGAGGTACAGCCCCAGCAGGAGAGCCGTGACATGGGCGTGCAGACTCGTCGATGCTGCTGGCTGGAACGCTTTTTCCGCCAGGACATCAAATGGAGCATCGTCGCCCTCGAAGACGACGTGGGGCACGCCGGAGCGCCTGGCCTCATCCTTGTTTCGCCGGTGAACGTACCAGAAGCACTCCACGCCGTCAGCGGCATAACGATCCTGCCTGCGCCTGAAGTCTCCGGCGTCCTGGCGCGACCATTGAACCTCCAACGCCAGGCGCCTGCCATCGCGCTCTGCCAAGACGTCCGCTGTCCACGCCCGTCCCTCTGTGCTCCACTCGACGTTTACATGCCAGCCTGCATCCCGGGCCGCCTGGGCGATCAGCGTTTTGAGCATGCGATGCTGAGGTGACTCGTTCCAGCAATCGACGAGGCCGCATTGCACGCCGGCCTTGTGGGCAAAGTGTCTGAGGCCGCGTCTGGACGTGCGAGGGATTCCAGGAACCCCGCAGCGCATGAGCAGGGACCTACTCTTGTACACGCTCCTAACCTGATCCCAGCGCTCCTCCGTGGCTAGGTAGGATTCAATTCGTTCCCCGTCAAGAAACGCCACCAGCGGCATGGGTCCCCCTTTTTTGCAGCCCGCAGGCATTTGATTCACCCTAGCCACCTGCACTGACAAAAACATGCACCCCCACCGGTTTTGACGATGATTGGACTGCTATAAGGGAATCAAGGCCAATCACAGGTGCCCAGGCCGAGCAGGCATCCCCATAGGCCAGTCGGGCGATACTCATCTCGTGATTCTTGATTACTTCTCGTTCAGCGTTTCGGCGAGTGTTGGAATACCGAGTTGGGCGCAGACCTCAGCGGGGCCGGGAATGACGGCGACGGTGTTATCTACGACGCATGCGGTCAGGAACGGGACATAGTTGCCGAGGGCCATGCTGACCGGCCCTGGCCAGAGGGGCTTGCCGTTCTGGTCTTTGTCAGCCCCCTCACGGAGTGGGCGATCACCCGGTGGGCCATCTGGAGGAGACAGAAAGCCGTCAGGGATGATGTCGTTGTTGATTCCATATGGGTTCATGTTTCCCATGTCCCATACGCGGCTGCACTGGTTGATGGGGTCGTTGACCTGTTGCATGCCGGCGTTTTTGTCGTCCGGGTTGGGGTTGTTCCTTGCGTCGAATCCGGTGATGAAGATCCCGGTGGTGATGTACGGCGGCCTTGTGTCGCCGGGAGCGCCTTGCACTGGGGTCGTAAGGTCGGCCCGGTAGTAGCACCGGATGTCCCGTTTGTCTTCCACCGGCGCCAAGGCCACGTAAACGCCGGCGGCCGTTGTTCCGGCCAGTGCCAGGCCAGCGAAGGTGAGTACTGCCGGTTTGCGCCACCGCGGCGCTGTTTTGGCGTTCCGGCGGGCCTCCTGGACGAGGAGGTTCTGAACACGATTTTTCGTGTCTTTCGGGTAAGTCACTTCAGGCAGGTTCATGACATCCTCGCTTCAACGATCGTCGTGTCGAGTTGTTGGGCGGGCATTTGTGTTTGATTCATCGCCGCCAGTTTGGTGCGGGCGCGATAGAGTCTCGATTTGACTGTTCCGATTCGGACGCCGAGGGTTTTAGCTGCCTCTTCCTGACCGATTCCGTTCATCAGGCAGAGGACAACGACGTCCCGTTCCCCGTCGTTTAGGCCAGCGGTCGTGTCCAGTAACTCGCGGACGGCACGTTCTGCATCAAGCCTCGATGCAACCGATTCTGCATGGTCCGCTTCATTGCGTCCGTGGCGGGGATCGGAGTGCGGGAGCCTGGCCAGGAACTCGGCATGCCTCCGCGATCCCCTGGCACGGTTGCGGTTCGCATTCGTTGCCACGCCAAGCAGCCACGGCAGCAGAGTGTCCCTCTCCGGTTTGAGCCTGTTCCGTTGTCGCCACGCCTCCAAGAACGTGATTGAGACGAGTTCCTCCGCGTCATGCCAGGAACCACAGCGGGACAGGCAGTACCGGAAGATTGCATCGGAGTGCCTGTCGAACAGGACCCCGAATGCGTCAGCGTCGCCTGCGATGCACTCGCGCCACAGGTCTTCGTCGGTTTCCCCCATTAGCCTCATGCCTTGTAGTGTCCGCAGGATCCGAAAAGGTTCCCGTCCCGCAGAAGTCGGCGCCAAGGTGGCGCCAAGGTGGCGCCAAGGCGGCAGATAGTCCTGATCCTAGGCTGGCCTAGTCCGTTCCAGTGTCCCAGTTCCAAGGAAATGGGACCGCTGCGATGCCGCGACAACAACCTCGCGAAGAGCGCAGAGCAACGCGACAGCACGCGCTAGTAACCCAGTAGGGCGATCTGCACCTTGCGCAGGAGAGAATTGGCCACATGACCAAGCTGACCGAGATTATCGATGCTGCTAGTGATGGGACCTTTACTACCGCAAACCTGCTTAGGAAGGTTCAGACGGTTGCCTTTCGTCTCAGGGCAGAGGAACTGGGTGCCTGGTCACAACGAGAGTTGTTTGGATACAAAAGCACTGATCCAGTGCCCGGATATAGGGGTCCCTTCCCGACGCCGGTCACTGGCGTGTGGTCAGGACCCGTCGGCAGCCGCGCGACCAATGTTGTTTCTTATGTCGGCCTCCCGGAAGACTTCATTAACGGCTGGTTTAGGGCCACGATTCGTCAACCCGTTGCGGACCTCGAATTGCTTGGAGCCAGCGACAAGAATCCCAGTATGAGCTGGGACCCCTTCATGGTGAATGAATACAACCGGCACGTGGCGGAGAAGAAGGGCGGAGCGGGTTTCTACATGATGGAGCTCATCGGCGCGACACAAGCCATTCCCCAAAACGCAATCGTTGGCATCATCGACGCTGTTCGTACTACTGCTCTCCAGTTCGCTTTGGAACTGGAGCAAGTTGCTCCTACAGCTGGCGAACCAGGTGGACCGACGACTGATGATCCCGAGGTAAAACAAGTGACAAATAACTTCCATTTCACCATCAACGGTGACGGCAACAACATCGCCGCTGGATCAGATATCCAACAAAAGGCGGTGGTAAAAAAGGGTGATATCGATTCGCTGGTCAAAGCAGCTGTGGAGCTTGGATTGCAGCGCGAAGCAGCAGAGGACCTGCGATCCGCTGTTCTGGCGGATGGTTCCAGCCCAGCCGAAAAGACCAACAATTTCGTGTCTAAACTCCGCGCTGGCGGTTATTCCTTGGCTGGCGGTGTGTCTTCCAATCTCGCTGCCGAGGGCGTTTTGCAGGCTGTGGGAGCCTTTTTTGGGATGCCGACAGCCTGATAACACTTTCGATGCTGTTCCCATAGCTAAATCTCAGGGGCTGAGCCCGGTTCGCGAACGCCTGCCTAAGGGGTGTTGCACGGCTCTGGTGGTATAAAACTGCGGCCTGCCACTGGACGTCTGGCGCGCCGTGCTTGGAGTACTAAGGCTCGGTTGACCACGGCCAATGCTGCAAACAGGACCCTGGAAATACTGATTTCATCCGAGGTAAGGACGCCGCTGAGGACGTCGCTGCTGGAGGTCTCATTCTCAGTGAAAGTTGATGTGTGCGCCCCAGCCCAAGTCTTGCCGTGGGCGGATCCGGAACTCAACTGCCAGGCAGCGAAGATCCAGCGTGACAGGCCGGCCTCCTTGGTTGCTGCCTTGATGATGGTCTGGACAGCTGGGTATCCGCCCATGACTACATCCTTGTCCACCTTGGACTTTTCAATGGCCGCGTGAAGTAGCTGCAAACGCATGGTCGTCGTTTCAGCCGTATCCACCCCCATGGTGTCGTAGGCTCTGCCAAGCATCGTTATGTTGTTGGCCTCCAGCCTCAATGACCGAGTAATGCGGGTCTTTCGGTCCGTCGGGTTTAGAAGCCAGAGAGCGGTGCTAGCCGTCTCAATTGCTGAGCGGATCAGTGTGAAAGGAGCAAAGATGTGCTGAGACTCCGCCTCTTGCATCACGGTCTTCAGGCAGTGAAGGTGGTCCACAGCCGTCAGGATTAAGTAATTGACGGCGTGCGAGGTTTGGTAGGGACGCGTTAATTGGTCGTCCAACCAAAGAACGGAACGTTCCGCTACGGGCAGCGCATCGCGCACCACTTCCTGTAAGCGGGCGATGTCGACAAAGCACTCCAGTAAATCTCCGCGGGCCACCGCTTGTTCTTCGCTTGTCTGAGGGCGGAACAATGGATTTGTGGACACCACCTGAGATTACGCTGACCTCAGCAGCCCTCCTAGCAGCGACGAAGCGCTTGATGATTGATGCAAGGCAGAATGGGCTTCATGTGCGGCAGATATGTGATGTCCAAAGCGACCGGAGATCTTCTAAACCACTTTGAGGCCAAAGAAGTCGAAGGAAGCCCGCCACCGCCCAGCTGGAACGTGGCGCCAACCCAGAGCGTGCCGATCGTTGCCGAACGTTTGGATGAGGGGACTATTGATCGGCATTTGCTGGTTGCCCGCTGGGGTCTGGTCCCGTCCTGGGCAAAGGACATCAAGATCGGCTCCAAGTTGATCAACGCCCGCAGTGAGTCGATTCTTGAGAAGCCGTCGTTCCGGAAGGCGGCAATGAAGCGCCGGGCCATCGTCCCAGCCGAGGGATATTACGAGTGGCAGAAGACCGAGGACGGGAAAAAGATCCCCAACTACCTGTACTCGGAGAATGAGCCCTTGCTGGGCTTCGCCGGCCTGTACGAATGGTGGGCGGACCCGACTCTGCCGGAGGATGATCCGGAACGGTGGCTGCTCAGCTGCACGGTGCTCACCACCACCACCCAGGACGCCCTGGGCCACGTCCATGACCGTTCGCCGGTGATCATCCCGCAGGACCGCTTCGCTGAATGGCTCGACCCGGACCTGACCGACAAGGACGACATTCAGCACTTGCTGGACTCCCTGCCGGAACCGACGCTGACACCTCGGATTGTCAGCCCACGTGTCAACAGCGTGCGCAACAACGGTCCCGAGCTCATCGAGCCCGCCGAGCCGGCAGCCACATAGGCTCATGCGGTGATACTTACCGGCACCATCACTAACCCGGACGGCAGTTACAGCCACATCGAGGCCGAAGGCGACACCTATGAAGAAGCGCGGGAAAACCTCTACGCGCTTCTGGAAGAGGGCCAAAACCTCATAGTGATCCGCACGGATCGCTAACCGGCGTGAAGCCGGTCCGGCAGTACAACATCAGCGGGGGATAGCTCCGGCCTGGCCCGGAGCAGCCGTAAGGGTGCCGGAAGGACCGACCGGACCAAGCCGTGTCGGCCGAAACCTCGACAACCAGGGGTTCCACGAGTGTCAGCACCACAGGTTCTTTGTCCCGGTTGAACCTGTCCAGGGCCGTACCTTTCACAACGATGGGCCAGGGGTGCTCACCCACTGGGGTCTGTAGCCAGCGCGCCAGTTCCCGGCTTTCCCTCGTCTTCAGTGGCGTGGATCGGCCCACGATCCGCAGCTTCCCATCCAGGACGAGGCCGGCAACGACTTCTGAGGGTTGGGTTATTGGCCCGATCACTGCCCCGCAGATGATGTCCAGAGTTTCCCTGTGTTTGAGCTTCATCCAGGAACGGGCCCCGGGGGTGTACGGCTCGTTCGTGCCTTTGATGACCAGCCCTTCAATTCCTGTTGCTGGCAGGTCCTCGAACCACTGTGCTGCTACCTCCCGGTCCGTGGTTGTGGGGGAGAGGGAAAGCGGCGGCGTTCCTGGGCTTCCACCAGGCCCATGGCACTCCCTGCGGTCCGAACACCGACCTGCGCCGGGCGGCAGTGTTTCTCATCAATACGAACATCGCCCGCGGTAACACCCTAACCGGCCAGGACCCGGAGGGTCAGGACATCCAGTTCTCGTGGTGGAACCGGATTGAAGGAGCCCCAGGCATGGTGCAGCGTGAGCCGTTCACACTGGCCTCGTTACGCGACGACGGCGGCTTCGATTTCACCTTCTACGACAGCTATCAGGTGTGCAAGATTGACAAGGTCCACAAGAAGGTGAGGGCAGGTGCCTAGTCCGAAGATCAGCACGTTCCGCGAAATCACTCCGCTGATCTACTCATGGACGACGCCCGACATCCCCAAGTACGACGGCTGGGAGAAGATCGGGTACACGGAACAGCAGACCGCCGACGCCCGTATTGCACAGCAGGCATCCCAGCTGTCCGTCGAGAAGAAGAAACTGTGGGCACGCCGAGCCTTGTTCACTTCTGAAACCGGCGGGCGTTTTACCGACAAGGACTTCCATGCCTACCTTCAACAGCAAGGGGTAGATCGCGAGACCCAGCCCAAGCGCACGGAATGGCACCACTTTAAGGTTGCTCCGAAGAGGTCACTAGATTACTTCAACGACTTCGCTGGTCAAGACTTCTCTGATGTACAGAGCACCGAGGTGGAGGAGGACTACGTCCTACGCCCCGAGCAGCAGGCGGCCGTCGACCAGGCAGTGGCTGCTTTCCAGTCAAGGCAGAGCGAGGTCCTTTGGAATGCCAAGCCGCGGTTCGGCAAGACACTGACGACATACGACCTGATGCGGACCCTCGACGTCCGGCGCGTCCTGATTGTCACCAACCGCCCCGCAGTCGCGAACTCCTGGCACGATGACTTCGTCCGCTTCATCGGCCACCAAACGACGTTCAAGTTCGTCTCGGAGTCGCCTTCGCTGGCCGGCCCTGCACCTATGACTCGAGAGCAGTGGCGGTCCTTCTCGTGCGATCATCAGGATGAAGACCCTCGGATCGTGGAGTTCCTGTCGCTGCAGGACCTCAAGGGGTCGCAGTACTTCGGCGGTTCATACGACAAGCTCAAGCACATCACACGGTTTGAATGGGATCTGCTGGTGATCGACGAGGCCCACGAGGGAATCGACACCACCAAGACCGGCGTCGCCTTCGAACAGATCAAGCGCCAGTGGACACTGCACCTGTCGGGCACACCGTTTAAGGCATTGGCGGACGGAAAGTTCGACCAGGACCAGATCTTCAACTGGACCTACGAGGACGAGCAGACCGCCCGCCAGCAATGGGAGGACAACGGCCAGGAGAACCCGTACGCGGAGCTGCCGACACTGAACCTGCTGACCTACCAGATCTCGCGGATGATCACAGACCGTCTGGCCGAGGGTGTCGCCATCGAAGAGGATGAGGAGAACATCGACTACACGTTCGACCTCAACGAGTTCTTCGCGACTAAAGACAACGGGTTCTTCGAACATGAGACCGAGGTCAACAAGTTCCTCGACTGCCTCGCAGCCAACGATAAGTACCCGTTCTCCACGACCGAGCTGCGCGATGAGATTCGGCACTCCTTCTGGCTGCTCAACCGCGTCGCCTCGGCCAAGGCACTGGAGAAGCTCCTTAAGAAGCACGACGTCTTCAAGGACTACACCATCATTCTGGCGGCCGGCGACGGACGCTCGGACGAGACCGATCCGGTGGCAGTGGGCAAGTCCCTCGACAAGGTGCGCATGGCTATTGCCGAGGCCGAGAAGTCGGACGGCAGGACCATAACGCTGTCTGTCGGGCAGCTAACCACAGGCGTCACCGTGCCGGAGTGGACTGCGGTCATCATGCTGTCGAACCTGTCCTCACCGGCCCAGTACATGCAGGCGGCGTTCCGGGCACAGAATCCCTGCACGTTCGAGCGCGCGGGGCGCGTGTTCCAGAAGCAGAACGCGTACATCTTCGATTTCGCACCCGAGCGCACACTGACCATATTCGACGCCTTCGCAAACAACCTGCACCCATACCCTCCGGGCGACCAGCGGGCACGACAGGAAAACATCCGCCGGCTGCTGAACTTCTTCCCGGTCCTGGGTGAAGACGCTGAGGGTCGGATGATAGAGCTCAATGCCTCTCAGATCCTGACGTTCCCGCAGATGTTCAAGGCTCGCGAGGTCGTGCGCCGCGGCTTCCTGTCAAACCTGTTGTTCGCGAATGTCGCCGGCATATTCCGGTACTCGGAGCACTTCAAGGAGATCCTGGACAAGCTGCCCACCGCGAAGCAGGGCAAGGTCAACACTGGGGAGTCCATCGAGTTTCCACAGCCGCCGCCCATCACTGACCCCGACGGCAAAGTTCAGGTCGACGTGGAGACAGTTATCAACCCCAAAGTCGCTGAGCTCGGCAAACCGGTCTACAGCCTCGAGGAGATCCCAACGCCCGAGCCCGACGCCCCGGCGTCCACGACGGCGACAGCCATCGCCAAGGCGGTTACCGAGCAAACGCGCTCCAAACGCGAAGAGTTGACGAAGGCATACGGGCTCACCGCGGCGCAGGCCCAGCGTGACATCAAGCGCACCGAGCAGGCTGTGAAGGATCAGATCGAGCGCGCATACACCGAGCACAACATCGCCAGCAAGCATATCGAGGACGAGCTAAAGAATGCAGCCACGGAGGCCGATGCCCAGGCTGTTGAGGCCAAGAAGGCAGAGCAAGACGAAGCGTTCAAGGCCAACGTCCTGGCCATCGTAGACAAGACGATGGCCGAGATCGTACCCGAGGTGGTCACTCGCGCGGAGACCAAAAAGGAGCAGGGGCGCGCAGACCAGACAATGGACGACGCTCGCTCCCACCTTCGCGGATTCGCCCGCACGATCCCCATGTTCCTCATGGCATACGGGGATCGAGGCATCCGGCTATCGAACTTCGACGACTACACGCCCGACCCCGTGTTCGAGGAGATCACGGGCATCAGCGAGGCTGAGTTCCGTCTGCTGCGCGACGGCCAAGAAGTCGCCGAGGAAAACGGCAACGTGACGATGATCCCTGGCCTTTTCGACGAGACGGTCTTCGACCAAGCCATTCAGGAGTTCCTGGACAAGAAGGAAGCTCTCGCCGATTACTTCGACGACTCCCAGACCGAGAACATTTTCGCGTACATCCCGCAGCAGAAAACGTCCTTGGTGTTCACCCCTCAGCCCGTGGTCAAGACCATGATCGACACCCTGGCAGAGGAAGATCCGGGAATCTTCACCGACCCGGACAGGACCTTCGCCGACCTGTTCTCGACTGCGGGGTTGTTCTTGATGGAACTAGTGCGACGTCTCGACACCGGCCTCACTGAAGTGTTCCCGGACCAGGAGGAGAGACTGCGGCACATCTTGACCTCCCAGGTCTTCGAGATGAGCCACAACGAGATTCTCCACCGAATCACCATCGAGGCGGTCTCCGGCGGTGTACCCGAGCGCAAGGCATGGATCGAAGGCTCCGGTCACTTCCTGGTCGGAAACCTTGCCCAGATGAGCCAGGCGCAACGGCAGAAGATTGTGGATGACATGCTGACAGAAGGTAACTGACATGAGCAAGAAATTCGATGTTGTCATCGGTAACCCGCCATATCAGGAGGAGGCCAACGGCACTGCGACTCACAGCAAGCCCGTCTACCACTTGTTCATGGACGCGGCCTACGAGGTCGGAGAGAAAGTCGTGCTCATCACCCCGGCACGTTTCCTGTTCAACGCTGGGTACACACCGAAAGCGTGGAACGAGAAGATGCTGGGCAGACCCGCACCTGAGCGTCCCGCACTATGTGCCCAACAGCGACGAGCTCTTCCCCGGAACGAACATCAACGGCGGGATCGCAGTCACCTACCGCGACGAGGACTACGACGGCGAGCCGATCGGAACCTTCACGACGTACCCGGAACTCAACACAATCCTCCACAAGGTTGCCGAGGCGCACGAGGAGTCAATCGCCCCCCAAATCACTAGTTCGCGCTCATATCGGTATACAGCCGAGATGCATAAGGACCACCCGCAAGCGTTATCCATAATGTCGAGCGGTGAACAGTTCAAGATCAATACCAAGACTTTCCAGCAACTCTCCTTCCTTTATCATTCCGAAGCCCCTGCGGGAAACCAGGAATATGCCCGCGTGTACGGGCTCGACGGTAAGAGCCGTGTCTACCGTTGGATTCGCCGCGACTACCTAACGGGTCCGAAGGGGTTCGACAAGTTCAAGGTCATCGTTCCGAAGGCGCGCGGGCACCTCGGAACACTTGGCAACGATCCTGCCCTGGTCGTCGGGGCACCTCTGATCGGCGAACCTGGGGTTGCTGTAACGCAGTCTTTCATTACCATCGGGGCGTTCGAGGACAAGGCCCCCTCCGAGGCCTGTCTCAAGTATGTGAAGTCCAAGTTCGCCCGTGTACTCGTCGGCGTCCTGAAAGCCACCCAGGACAACCCGGCGAAGGTCTGGAAGTACGTTCCCCTGCAGGACTTCACGTCGGGATCAGACATCGACTGGTCCAAGCCCATCCCGGAAATCGACCAGCAGCTGTACTCCAAGTACGGGCTCGACGCTGACGAAATCGACTTTATCGAGGCCAAGGTCAAGTCAATGGATTGACCACTGGAGAGGCGGGCCAGAGGTTGATAAGCCTTCGTCTGCTCTTCTGGCGCCCGCCGAGCGTCTACGGGCCGCCACCGCGCGAGCACGCTTTCAGTCGCTATGCGTCCTGCGGGCGATCGGCTGTGTACTCCTGCGTGCCCTTGATCGTGCGCGTCATGGCCCGCACCGATTCCGGGTTGTCCTGCCAGCGGCTCCCATCACGCGTGCAACCGTGAAATGAGATGACGCCGGCTTCCTGGACGGCCTGTCGAAGCTCGGACCAAGCCGCTTTCAGGTCCGCCACCTGGGCCGGCGTCAGGGACGGGCGTTCCGTCTCCAGGGCCGATGCCACAGGGAAGGGCCCAACTGCTGCTGCAGTTGGTGTCCGGCGCCGGCCAAGAAAGTCTCGCAATCGAAAAGCCATATCTCCTCTTAGTAAATCGGGTAGTCGAAGTCGTCCGGCACAGGGTTTTCCGCAAGCTCAATATCCCCCAGGGCTTTTTCCTTTGATACCTCTTGCCCCTGAGGATCCAGCAACGCCCAACGAAAGACGGGATCCGGGCCGGGCTGAACGACCCGCCGCACCCAACGGTAACCACGCTCTTTCAGCTTTTCCTTATCGTCCCGGAACTGCTTGTCCTTTGCGACCACCCGCTGGACCCTGGCTTTCCCGGATTCACCGGATACGCACTCGCTGCAAACGTGCCGGCGGCCGTCAGCGCTGGATGGCCACCGGTCGAAGGCCTCTGCCGGCAGCATCTCCCCGCACCGTTTGCACTTCTTAGGGTCATGGATGTGAGACCCAGCGCTAAGATCGACCACTTCCTTGCAATACCCGCACGACTTCAAGTCCATGCCCCGCAAGGTACCAGAGAGACCGACACCGGAGGTGGGAACGGGACTGGTGGTGAAGGGCAGGCTCGCAGGGCTCGCCCTGGTTTGCGCTGCGCTCCAACCAGTTGATGGGCGTCCGCTGGCGCGGCCGGCTGTTGGGTCCAGGGCGTGCCGTCGCAGAGCTCCGGACCCCCTGGCCCTGTGTGTCTACGACGTTTTTGGCTGCTGTCCTTCGGATTGTACGTGCCCGTTCCGGCCCCTCTAGCCCCTCCGTCCCTCCGGGGCCTGCGCCCCGGAAAAGTCTTCTCCGGCGCTCCTTCGTCGCTTATTTCCTTTCGAAGATTTCCCGGGTCTTGCCCTGCGGGTAGACGGGCCTGCACGGGCACAGCTCCGCAAGCTTCGCCAGCAGCCAAAAAACAACGGGGGGAGAGGGAAGCTGGCCGGTCACCTAAGCCGCCCCACCCAACTTCTCGGCAAGAAGGAGCAACAACAATGAATGCAGTAAGCAAAAAAACCGTGACCCTCGCGGACACCGAGGAAACCATCGACGGCGTTACCGTGCTGGGTGATTACCACATGAACGGCGGCTACGACTGGATGGAACTGATCGAAGAGCACGGCTGGGCCGTGCTCTCCAGCTGGGGCTGTGACGGCTGGGACCTGGGCCAGTGGCCCCTACGTCATGGTCGCCGTGACCCGCACCGCTGACAACATCGGCAACCTGTTCGGCATCGCCACCTATTGCGAGGGTGACGTGACCTGCACCTACTACCGGACCAAGGCCCGGCTGTGGGACGCGATCACCGAACAGGCGTTCTCCAGCTGGAAGAACGGGCAGGCCCAAGGCCCGGCGGACCTGCCCGAGGCCGCCGCCGAACTGCCCAGCCGGTACCGGATGCCCTACGTCGTGCGGGACGCCGCGTAACCAGCACTGACAACCGCTGTACTGCCCGGCCGGAGCCGGGCAGTACAGCGCCCCACCATCTTTCGAAGGAGCAAGCCATGAACAACGACACCACCGCCCCTAAAGGCATCACCGCCCTGATTTACCGCGACGCCCTGGGCACGGACTTCTCAAACCGGGGAATCTCCGCCCGCGTCATGGAAGTAACTGTCATTGGCGAGGGCATCGACCCCGTTTTCGAGGCCACCGAGGAACGGCCCGCCGTTCGACTCGTCAAAAACGAGCACTTCCACCGCGAAACCGTGATCCACGCCGTGCCAATGACCCCGGAAGGTGAACCCGCACCCTGTTACATGTTCGGCGGCACGTTCATCTTCAGCAGTGACTCAAGGTTCCGAAGTGCAGCCGGACACTACGGAGCCGTCCCGCTGCACGACCGCCGCGAATAGGGCCGGGGGTGGCCGGTCTTTCGGGGCCGGTCACCGCGGGCGGTCCGCCGCCTGTGGCCGGCTTTGGTGGTGGTCGCCGGCGGCGGACCGCCAATCCCGCAGTAACAGGTGCATGGCTGGCGGCCGCCGGCGGCAAGCCAGAGCTGGTGGTGGCGTTGGGTTGTCCCGGGGCCCTGGGGGAGAGGCAGGCTCGCTGGGCTCGCCCTGGTTTCCGCTGCGCTTCAACCAGTTGATGGGCGTCCGCTGGCGCGGCCGGCTGTTGGGTCCAGGGCGCACCGTCGCAGAGCTCCGGACCCCCTGGCCCTGTGTGTCTACGACGTTTTTTGGCTGCTGTCCTTCGGATTGTACGTGCCCGTTCCGGCCCCTCTAGCCCCTCCGTTCCTCCGGGGCCTGCGGCCCGGGAAGTCTTCTCCGGCGCTCCTTCGTCGCTTATTTCCTCCGAAGATTTCCCGGGTCTTGCCCTCACGGGTAGACGGGCCTGCACGGGCACAGCTCCGCAAGCTTCGCCAGCAGCCAAAAAACAACGGGGGGAGAGGGAAGCTGGCCGGTCACCTAAGCCGCCCCACCCAACTTCTCGGCAAGAAGGAGCAACACCAATGAACGACTTCATCAAATTCACCGGTCCCGCCGACATCCTGGCCTTCATCCCGCACACGCTGGGCGAGACCCCGACAGAGTCCTTCGTCGCCATGACGGTGCAAGGCAGCAAGCTCGGCGCAACTCTGCGCGTGGATGCCCCGTTCGGGCAGGCCCCGATTGGTTACGCCCAAACGATGGTCAGCTACCTGACCGCGGACGAGGCCGCCACCGGCAGCCTGCTGGTCATCTACACCGACGAGCAGACCAGCGACGGCAGCCGTCCCTACTGCGGGCACGTGGAGGCATTGCGCACCGAGCTGGAAACCGCTGGAATGCCGCTGCAGGACGCATGGCTGGTGACCTCCGAACTGTGGCGGAACTACCACTGCACCGACAGCAGCTGCTGCCCTGCCCAGTCTCTGGACACCATCACCACGAGCAACGGCAACGCCGCCCTGATCTACCGGGGGAGCGCGGTCACCGGATTTACCGCGCCCGCACCCTTCGTAGGCGACGACACGGCACGCGAGACTATCGCTGCGCACAAGCCTGACGGCTGGCCCGAAGACCTCGAAGCAAGCCGTGCCGCGTGGGCAAAGGTACTGGACGACCCGAAGAGCCTGACGACCCACACCGCGCACCAGCTGTCAGGAGCGCTGCAGCACCCCACTATCCGTGACTACATGATGAGTGACATCGTCCCTCACGCCCCGGAGCAGTTCACCTCCGTCATGCTGGGTGTTTTCCTGAGCCGCCCGGACTGGGCCCGCGTGGACACTGCCCAGGAAGTCGCCTTTGAACTGATGAAAGCCACCCCGGAAGGGCAGCGGGCCCCGATGCTGTGCCTGATCGGCTGGTTGGAATGGCTCAAAGGACGGTCCAGCTTCGCCGCCCGGTACTTCAAGCTCGCGCTGGAGGACGTGGCCGGATTCCGGCTGGCGGAGCTGCTGGGCGAACTGGTCAATCGTGGCCTCATCGCGGACTGCACGCGGGATCCCAAAAAGGCCTATGACCGCCGCCTGAAGCGCTAGCCTCGACACCGGGCCGGACTCCACTGCAAAGAGGGGTCCGGCCCTCATCGTAAAGCGTCCCCAGGTGCGCGGCGGCCTCCCCCGCTTCGCTCCGCCGGCCGCGTAAACGCTGCGCGGGCGGAGCCACTTCCAGCCCGCGCGCAGGAACTGCCGATACTGTGAAAGGGAGCCTCATCCCCGCACAGCCAAGGAGTCCCGAGCGTGGCCGATCAATTCCGCATGACCGAGGACGATACCGTTTCTCCGGACGCAAGCCCCCTTGAAGACATCCTGGAACTGAGCCTGCTCACCGCAGGCCCAGCCACCGGCCCCGTGGACCGGCCCAGGAAAGACCACCGACACTACGAGCTGTAAACGCAAGCAGCACCGACGCTGCACCCATAGATTTCCTTTTGCCGAGGAAAACCACGAAGGGCCGGCACATCAACGTGCCGGCCCTTCGTCATGTTCGCCGTGCAAGCACCCACAGGATCACGGCCGCGAGGCCGTTGAGGAAGACGATAAAGAGGTCACCGGCAGCAGGCCGGCCGACCACCAGATCCACGACCACCAGCACCACCGATCCGAGCGCAGCAACGGTGAACACCACGCCCAGGACCCAGCAGGTCCTCGGAGACAGCCATGCGCTTGCGGCCCTGGCTTCACTGCTGTGGCCAGGGCGTGGAGCTGGATCGCTCATGTCCTAACCCTACTCAGGGAGTAGTGCAGGCTCGCTGGGCTCGCCCTGGTTTCCGCTGCGCTTCAACCAGTTGATGGGCGTCCGCTGGCGCGGCCGGCTGTTGGGTCCAGGGCGCACCGTCGCAGAGCTCCGGACCCCCTGGCCCTGTGTGTCTACGACGTTTTTGGCCGCTGTCCTTCGGATTGTACGTGCCCGTTCCGGCCCCTCTAGCCCCTCCGTTCCTCCGGGGCCTGCGGCCCGGGAAAGTCTTCTCCGGCGCTCCTTCGTCGCTTATTTCCTCCGAAGATTTCCCGGGTCTTGCCCTCACGGGTAGACGGGCCTGCACGGGCACAGCTCCGCAAGCTTCGCCAGCAGCCAAAAACAACGGGGGGGAGAGGGGAGCTGGCCGGTCACCTAAGCCGCCCCACCCAACTTCTCGGCAAGAAGGAGCAACACCATGAACGACCGCATTGCACGCGCAGCCCTGACCCGACTGTTCGAACCGAACGACACGGTTGGGCGGGCCCTTGTGGGTAGGCTCGGCGCGTACGCCGCCCTGCGGCTCGCCACCGGCACCCAACCCGCCCACACCCTTCCGGACGTGACGCCCGAGGAACTGGCGGCCGCGCTGAAGCGCTGGGCACCCCGAGTTCCGGACCTGGACCCGGAAAAGGACCTGGCCACCATGGAACGCCTGGGCGGTGGTTTCCTGATCCCCGGCGACGAGCACTGGCCCACCGGCCTGGACGACCTCCCGGATGCGCCCCTGGGACTTTGGTACCGGGGCAACATCGGGAACGGGATCCCCGAGCCATCCAACTGCGCCGCGCTGGCAGGCTCACGTGACTGCACCAGCTACGGCGCCGCCGTAACCGGTGACCTCGCCTACAGCCTGGCCCAACGCGGAATCTGCGTCATCGCCGGGCTCGCCTACGGCATCGATGCCCACGCACACCGCGCCGCACTGGCCGGAAGCACCGGAGAAGGCCCGGCCACCATCGCCGTTCTGGCCGGGGGACTGGACCGTGACTACCCGTCCGGAAACGCCGACCTCGCGGCCGCGATCCGGGCCAACGGCCTGACCCTCTCCGAACTGCCCCCAGGATCGGCACCCACCCGGTACCGCTTTCTGCAGAGGAACCGCATCATCGCCGCGCTGGCCGGAGTGACCTGTGTTGTCGAAGCCCGCTGGCGCTCCGGCGCACTGAACACCGCGCACCACGCCGAAACCATCGCCCGGCACGTCGCCGCCGTCCCCGGCAGCGTCCACAGCGCCAACTCCGCAGGATGCCACCGGCTCCTGAAAGAAGGCGGCGCGGCACTGGTCACCGACGCGGCCGAGCTGACCGAACTGCTTGCTAGCTAACCCCCCAAGGGTGGCCGGTCTTTCGGGGCCGGTCACCGCGGGCGGTCCGCCGCCTGTGGCCGGCTTTGGTGGTGGTCGCCGGCGGCGGACCGCCAATCCCGCAGTAACAGGTGCATGGCTGGCGGCCGCCGGCGGCAAGCCAGAGATGATGGTGGCGTTGGGTTGTCCCGGGGCCCTGGGGGAGAGGCAGGCTCGCTGGGCTCGCCCTGGTTTCCGCTGCGCTCCAACCAGTTGATGGGCGTCCGCTGGCGCGGCCGGCTGTTGGGTCCAGGGCCCACCGTCGCAGAGCTCCGGACCCCCTGGCCCTGTGTGTCTACGACGTTTTTGGCTGCTGTCCTTCGGATTGTAAGTGCCCGTTCCGGCCCCTCTAGCCCCTCCGTTCCTCCGGGGCCTGCGGCCCGGGAAAGTCTTCTCCGGCGCTCCTTCGTCGCTTATTTCCTCCGAAGATTTCCCGGGTCTTGCCCTGCGGGTAGACGGGCCTGCACGGGCACAGCTCCGCAAGCTTCGCCAGCAGCCAAAAACAACGGGGGGAGAGGGGAGCTGGCCGGTCACCTAAGCCGCCCCACCCACCCAACTTCTCGGCAAGAAGGAGCAACACCAATGAACGCAGCACCCACGCTGGAAATGCTTGACCCGGCAACGCTGACCGTCGATATCAACGTCCGCAAAGACGCCGCCCTGACCACAGATTTCATCGCCAGCATCAAGGAACACGGCGTCATGGAACCCGTGATCGCCCACCGCAAGGACGACGGAACCGTCCACGTCCTGATGGGCCAGCGCCGCACCCGTGCCGCCGTCGAAGCCGGACGGCCCCTGATCCCCGTCATGATCATCGAGTCCCCCGAGGAAGCCGAACGCATCGTCACGCAGGTAGTGGAGAACATCCAACGCGCCGAACTCACCGAAGCCGACGAGGCCGACGCCTACCACCAGCTGTCCCTGATCGGCGTCTCGGCCGCCGCAATCGCCAAGAAGACCGGACGGACCAAGACCACCGTCGAGTCCGCCCTCAAAGCAAAGTCCACCGAGACAGGAGCCGCCGCCCTGGGCAAGGGGTACACCATCGAAGAAGCCCTCATTCTGGCCGAATTTGAAGCGGACGAGGAAGCCACGGCCGAGCTTGAATCGGTCATCATGGACGAACCTGACATGCTCCTGCACGTCACCCAGCAGCTGCGCGACAAGCGCGACCGCGCCGCCGCGCTGGCAGCACTCACCGCCGAACTGGAAGCAGCAGGAACCATCGTTGTCCCCGAATGCGGGTACGGGGAGGACAGCGAAACCCTCCGCGTTACGTCCCTGAAAAGGGCCGACGGGGAACCGGCCAACGACGAGGACGGAAACGCCGTCTACATCGAGACGGACTATCGCGGCCAGCACTCCGCCGTCGCCGTCGTCACCGGCTGGAAAGACCTGGGCTTCACCCTCCGCTACTACAGCGGCTACGGCACGTCCTCGGCCCCGAAAGGCCCCATGACCGACGAGCAGAAAGCCGAACGGAAAACCCTGATCGAGAACAACAAGCTGATGCAGTCAGCGACCACCGTCCGCCGCGAATGGGTCAAAAACCTGCTGGCCAAGAAGCAGGCCCCCAAGGGCTGGCAGTACTTCACCCTCCACGCGATCACCCACCACCCCGAAACCGCCAGCGGCTACGAGGGCAAGGTGGCCGCCGAAATGGTCGGAGCCAAGGTCGAGGAATCCAACCAGTGGGCGTGGAACCCGCTCAGGGATCACGTCGCCAAAACGACGGCACGCCC
Source organism: Arthrobacter sp. B1I2 (assembly GCF_030816485.1). Lineage (NCBI taxonomy): Bacteria > Bacillati > Actinomycetota > Actinomycetes > Micrococcales > Micrococcaceae > Arthrobacter > Arthrobacter sp. B1I2. The sequence continues at coordinate 61,077 of NZ_JAUSYC010000002.1, forward strand.
GGAATTCGGCCTGATTGCTCTGGTCTGCGCCGGGTACGAAAAGACCATCCAAAAAGACTCGTGGCGCTCACCCAGCCAAACCCACCGGGACTACCTGAACCAGCTGGTCCTCTGGGGATACACGGCAAGCGAGGTCGAGCAGATCATCATCGACAGCGGCAAGCCGGTCGAGGACGAACCAGCGGCATAAAGACCCCTTGCCGGGCGGCCCCCCCACCGCCCGGCAAGGCCCCAGCCAAACGCCACAGGCGGGGACGGAACCTTCCAGAAGTCGGGCGGTCCGCCGCCCAGGGCGAACCACAGCAACCACTCACCAGCGGCGGACCGCCGATTAACGCACCGCACGTCCTCGCCCAGCAAGTGCCGCGCCCCAGGGAACAACGACGCTCCCACGCCGCAGCACACGATGAGAACCCTTCAGCTAAGCTAAATCCATAAGTTTCCTTTGCCGAGGAGAACGCAGAAAGGCCGGCAGTTCAAAACCGCCGGCCTTTCTTGTGTCTCCAGACAGGCCGCACCGCAAAGGCGCGGCTCAGCAATCAGCCCGGTACGTTCCGGGGATCGTTGCCGTAGCTGTTCTTGGAACTGATCTGGCCGTCCTGGTTCTTGATGACGTGCTCCACCTTGTCAACCTGGGCCGCTGCGCGGCCCGCAGTTACCGCTTCGTCTTTGGTGCCGTAGCCGGCACCGAACGCGCGGCCAGTGCCCTCGCGCTTGTTCTTCCATGAACCGTCTTCGTAGTACGTCTCGATATCGCCCTGAGCCACTGCACACTCCCTCTGCCGATCGGATGCTGACACCCGCTGCAACGCGGGTAGCGAAAAGCCCCGCAACGCTGGGAGCTGCAGGGCTTTCCTCGAAACCACTTCGCCTGATGGGGGCCAGGCGAAGAAGCTTGACTCCAAACAATAATAGCAAGCATGCTTATCATTCAAGCTGCGGCACAGACTCAACGATGAGGGGAACGATGGAGTGCAATGACGAACAGCACGCTGTGGTGTCGGTAATCAACAACCTGGCCGGCAGGTTTCCGGGCCGCGCCAGGACCGACATCGAGGACGCGGTCTGCGAAGAGTATTCAACCTTCAATTCGGGTCCGGTGCGGACGATGGTACCCGCCCTGGTCGAGCGCGCCGCCATCAAGCAACTCCAAGGCAGCTGCCTGTAGAAGCACCTCGGACACGTTCCCCATGGTCCATACCCTGCGCTGCCGACGCACCGGCCGCGGGGGTCAATGATCACCAGCAGGGACGACACCTATTCAGGCTGCCCGCCAAGCACTCGCGCGAACGTCAGCCGGGCGTCCGTAGCCATCTCAGGCGCATGGGGGCTGCCGCCGGGGGAACCTACGGGGATGGCCACAGTCGCCGGCGGCGTCACTGTCGATTTCAGAAGCTGACTGCACAGCTGCCCGCTGAATCCCGCGGTTTGTGCACACGGGTTGTGATTAGTGACTGCCCGCTACTCCTGTGCACAAGTGTCCGCCTGCCCTGCACACCTGTTCACAAATCAGCGACCTCAATGAGTCTTGAACCTCAGCCCGGCACCCCGCGGGAGTGCTCCGGCCACATTTCAGTTCGTCCATCCTGCAGCTGAGGGATAAACAGGGGCCTTTTTCATCCGCATGACGATAACGCATCGGGAGATGATGAGCGCGTTCAGGCCGAGCGCGCTGAACTCGACTCCGCCAGGTGACTTTGTCATCATATAGAGGACGATCAGGATGGATGCAGCGGCCGTCAGGATAATAGCGCCGACCAAAGGTGGCCTGGACGTGGAGTGACGGGCAATGATGTTCCAGGTCCCTACTCCGATGTAGGCCAGGGCTAGTACGCAGAAGACCGCGATGATCGTTATGACGTGGCTCATGGCATCGCCGGGGATGTAGCCGCCGGACGTCGCGGCCGTATTCATTGCGCGGATGACCACGGAGATGTCGGTATAAGCGTAGAAGCCCGACATGAGGCCCAGGAACACGGAACTGCACCCCAGGACGAGCCGCCACCGCCGGGACTTCTCAGCGTCCAGCGGGGAGAGGATTTCTACCTCGGGTTCTGGCTTCGAAAGCCATGGCTGCTGGTGGGAATACTGCTGGTCATAGCTCATACGGGCGGCGCTCCTTCAAGCACATGCAGAAGCGCTCTTTGGCGGCGGCGATAGCAGCGCCTGGAGCGCCCAGCGGCATGGTCAGTGGTTCCACCGGGTTATTGGTGGATAGGTTTGGTCAGGTTGAGGCTGATGGTCTGGCCCGGGGCCAGTTCGTCGGCGGACAGATCAGTGAAGTCGTACCAGACGCGGTCTGTGCCGGTGAGTGGGCGGTTCGCCGCTGACAGATCTGCGATCTCGGGGATCCCGAAGCGGAAGGCGACCTGGCGCTGGGTGTCCCCGGGTGCCGTGGTGTAAGTCAGAGGAATCCCGTCGGCGTCGGTGGTGAAGGTGCCCTGTGCACCGTCGATCGTGACTTCGCCGGGCATGAGTCTTACCTTGGTTCCCGCCGGGATGGGCCGGTCTGCTGCAAGGGTTGTGTTCCACCGGAGCAACTGGTCTGTGGTGCACCGGAATTGGTAGCCGATGCTGTCGAAAGAGTCACCGTCGACGGTGGTGTAGTAAATGGCTTGGCCGAAAGAATTTTTAACGCTCTTTCCTTGGCCGGATCTGCTATCGACGGGGTTTTTCTGGAGCTGGATGTGGTTGCCGGCCCGGACAAAGAAGACGTTCCCCTTCTCGTACGTGAACGCCACCTTGTTCGCTTCCGCCAACTGCTCATCGGTCAGGTTGAACCGGTAGGTGATCCCCGCCAGGCTGTCTTCGGGCTCAATTGTGTAACTCGTTGGAACGCCGTTTGCGTCAACCGTGGCAGCGCCCATGGCACCCGGCATGGGACCGTCCGGGATCAGCCGCAGCCGTGTGCCCGGAGTGAGGGGAGCTCCGGGCTGGAGTCCGTTGAACCCGGCGACCTTCGCCTCGGATAGCTTGTACGCCGCCGCGACGGCCGAGAGGGTGTCTCCAGGAACGGTGGTGTAGAAGTCGGCGTTGCCAAACGAGTCCTGTACAGTTTCTCCACTCAGGGCCGGCTTCGCGGTGGAAGACGCAACTGCAACGGGGGTCGTCTTGACGACGGCCGGTTGCGCCTGGCTTGGAGCACCCTCGTAAGTGCACCCTGCCAGTCCCAGCGACAGCACAACAACCAGCGCTGGCCGGACTAGGGGCAGGCCCATCGTCGTCTTTGATGTACTGCCAGTTCCCGCCATCAATGTGCCCCCAAATAGGTCCGGCGTAGCCGAGTCAAGGCCCACAACGGACCAAAAGCGAGCCTAGTGGATGAACCGTGAGCGGGCTGTGCAGATGACTTCTGACATCCGTGCAGTCAGCTTCTGAAATCGACAATCTTCTTGTAGCGCAGTGAGATAGAGCTGCATACCCTTGGCAGCACAAGTACCAATAAAAACCCTTGGAAATACGGGCTAAAACCCCTATTCATTCAGTTGAATGATTGCTAAAATTGAGGTAGCAAGTCACCCAGACGAACGAAACTTATTTGATACGAAACCAGGTGCTGAAAATGACTGCAACACCGGCCGCTTACACGGTTTACACCAAGCCCGATTGCCCGAACTGCGAAAAGACGAAGGACTACTTCGACTCCAAGGGCATCACCTATACGACCGTGGACATCACCGAAGTCCCGGCAGCGCTGGAGTACATCACCGCCGAACTCGGCTACTCCCAGGCACCCGTGGTCGTGAACAACTCCGATGACCAGGACCACTGGTCCGGCCTGCGCCGTGACAAGCTTGTCCACGCGGCCATGAGTCACAAGGCGGCGTGAGGACCGTGACGAACTTTCGCCCGGTCGTCGGGTTCAAACTCAGCCCGCGGATCCCGTTGGAGGTGGACCTGTTCCGGCAGGTCAACCCCAGCGGCAGGATCTACCCCGACGTTGTGGAACCCGACGTTGTAGAGCCCGCCATTGTGGAACCCCTCATGGAGGACCTGTGCGAGGGCTTTTACGCCGTCCCGGACAAGGGAGGGGATGACCGGTACCTTGAGGCGATCAGCCGAGCCCCGCTCGGGGAAGGCGGGCTCTGGGACGAGCACACCGCGAACCAGTACCAACCCAACGACCTCACCCACGAAGAACCGGGTGGGACCGAACCTCAGAACGAACCCACAACACACACCGAGAACATCACCAGCACACGAGGAAAAGGAACCATCATGGCCGGCGAAACCACGATTACTGTCATTGGAAACCTGACATCAGATCCAGAGCTGAGATTCACTCCGAGTGGGTCGGCCGTAGCGAACTTCACCATCGCTTCAACGTCCAGGACCTTCGACCGTCAGTCCAACGAGTGGAAGGACGGGGAGACGCTTTTCCTCCGTGCCAGCGTGTGGCGGGAAGCTGCTGAGAACGTAGCCGAGTCCCTGACCAAAGGCATGCGCGTCATCGTCACGGGCCGGTTGAAGTCCCGATCCTATGAAACCAAGGAAGGCGAGAAGCGCACCGTGATCGAGCTCGAAGTGGACGAGATCGGTCCCTCACTCCGCTCCGCCAACGCCAAGGTCAACCGCACGCAGCGCGGCAACCAGGGCGGCCAGGGGAACGGCCTCCAAGGCAACGGCAACAACCAGCCACAGTCCGGCCCGCAGGATGATCCCTGGGCCGTGCCGGCCAACAGCAACGCCGCCGGGGGATGGGGCAACGGACCCGACTCTGAACCCCCCTTCTAAAACAGCCCAAGCGTCGGGGGCAGCCGATACGCTGACCCCGACGCACGACTGTCCGAATCCCGGTCAGAGAACACCAGGGACGCGTAGCTGAAACGGCGCGTCCCCTAGAAGCAAGGAGCCCTCCATGAGTGATGAAACGCCCGCCGTTGTCCAGGAAGCCGATGCCATCTATGACGCGGTACGCGCGATCTGCCACATGAGCGAAACTCACCCGGCGCCCATGGTGTACAAGGTGCTGGGAAATCTGAAAGGAGCCACGGGGCACATGTTGGCCCAGGCCCTTCAGCAACTCGCCGCCGGCCTGGAGAGGTCAGTTACCGAATACAACGTCTACGAGGATGACGGCCGGGATCCGGCTCAGTCTGCCGCCGTGGCCGCTGAGCATATGCGTGCTGCCGCTGGCTTGGCTGCACAGCTCGGCGAACATTTGGCCGAGGCGCAGAACGCCATCGCCGGGCAGGGATACAAAACAGAGGGGGACTCATGATCAGCAATCTGGGGACCTGCCCGAGTGCACCGGGCGCCTGAAAGCAGAGATTCTTGATGGCGAAACCAAAGAAGGTTCCGGCATTCACCCCGTACTACACCGAAGACCAGGCCGGGCAGGTCCGTGCCGCGTTCAAGGCGGCCGGCCTGCAGGAGGGCGATGCCAGCGTCTCGGATTTCATCGTCCGTGCGACGATGCGTGAAGTGAAGCGTCTGCAGCGCAAGTACAACGGCGGCAAGCCGTGGCCTCCCGTGCAGGCCGGCGAGCTGCGGCGAGGGCAGAGGACGATGGATGAAATGCAGCACCGAAACGAGGAAACGTAACGATGGGCCAGTGGACTGACGAAGTGAACAAGACCGGCGTCCGGACGTCTCTGCCGTTCCCGAAGATGCTGACGATGGCCGAGGTCCAGGAAATTCTGAACCTTGGAAAACCGATGGTCTACGCGCTCCTGCGAAGCGGCGAGCTGAGGGGAGCGCAGTTCGGGCCCAGGGGCATCTGGCGGGTCCGGGAAGACGACCTGGCAGCGTACATTGATGCCGCTTACGAGAAGACAGCGGAACGGATCGCGTCCGGCCAGGTGCCCGAGGGCGAGACCCCCGCGGACAACTAAACCGCGAGCGTTTGAGACAGGGAAGGGCGGCACGCAATGACGGGTGCCGGCCTTCCTCTCTTTCTGACCAGGCTCGCTTCTTGTGAAGCCTCTTGCTGCGGCTGGTGCCATTGTTCGGATCACGCGGGGCTGCGGAAGTCGGTGGTGATTAGCGCCGCCCTGCAGCTTGTGGTTGTCACCGCCCTGTACCGGCCCGGGAAGCCCCCCTGTGCCTTAGAAGCCAGCCCCCGCGAGTGGTTCCGTGTGCACTCAGGGATACCCCCCTCCGCGGTCCTGTGTCGTCCCTGCTGAAGAAAACCTGCCGCCCCTTCGGGTGCGTCGGCAGTGTCGGTCTTGGACCATGGGGAAAGCTGCCGCTGGTGCGTGCTGGCGTTCGAGACTGTGCTGCATTCGCGGTTTCGGCGGAGAGGTTCGTGCTCGTGGTGAGCTGGCGTCTGTGTGTGCGGTCAACCTTGACTTGCCGCCCCGGAGAGTACACGATCAGCCATGGGCACACCCACACCTGAGGACCGGCCAAAGTCGTGGAAAAGGCATTTGCCCGAAATGGGGCGGCAACTCCTGGTGACGTTTCTGGGCTCGTTGTTCGCCATCGGGCTCGCCATCGGGGTCACACCGGTTCTTCCCCTTTTCGACGAAGCATTGAGTCGGTGGCAGTACGTCGTGCCCACCTGCGGGGACCCTCGGGGACTGGAGTTACTAGACATTGCAGCGATGCAAGCAAAGGGTGACGCGAAGGTCGAAGTGTCGTCCGAGTCCGGGGAGAAAAGCCAAAGAGCAATTAATGCCTTCGACGGTCGTCCTGGCTCCGGATGGGTGCCAGAGACTGTGTCCCCCCGAGACGATGCCGCCGCGGCAGCCTCGGCTGAAGCCTCCAAAGACCGGATGGTCCTGACTTTCACAAGTCCTCAGCGGATCGCTCTGATGTGTGTCGTTAATGGCAACGCCAGTGATTGGAATTCCTACATACGGGCAGACCGTGCCCGTACTGTGGAGGTCCGTCTCGGTGAAGGGGAGCAAGAAGTCACCCGCAGTACCTCGCTGCGTACGCTGCCGCAAAATGAGCTACAAAACCGCCAGGACCTCAAGGTGCCTGACCCAAAGACTTTGTGGGCTTCCAATGCGTACAAGCAGGTATCCCTTACGTTGCTCAACCGTTACCTGGGATCGCAGGTCGACGATCCGAATACGGGGGAGGTAGTCGACGAAGCCTCCCGTTTGGTGATGCTCGCCGAGGTGGAGGTATGGATTGACAAGAAGCAGTGACGTTTGGTTCGCGTCACCTGACGGATGACGACTTGGCGCGCCCATTTCAACTGAACGATGTTGCGTTCGCCCATGAAAATTGACATCGCTTCGGCACGTGGCTCTTCGAACGCCTCGTGCTGATTAGGTCGCCGCCCTGCTACTTGTGTTTGTCCCCGCCCCGTACCAGCCCGGGAAGCCCCCTGTGCCATAGAAGCCACCCCCTGGTAGTGGTGCCGCGTGTGCCGCTGTGTGGTCCTGTGTCGTCCCTGCCGAAGAAAACCCGAGCGCTCCTCCGGGCATGTCGGCAGCGCAAGTCTTGGACCATGGGGAACTTATCCGTCGGTGTGCTGGCACTGTCGAGGCTGTGCACATGCGCCGGTAACCGATGGTGACGTTCCCTCGGGGGTGTCCTGGCGCTTGTGTGCAGCCGGTCACTTGGGTCCCGTCGTCCACATGTGTGCGGGAAAAGCCCGAAGGAGTTAGCTTTTGCCGTGCCCATGTGGGCGAGGGCAAGCTTACTCAGCCTCGGTAGCCCCGCAGTCTGAGGACGGGGAACCCTCGTCCGTGGTCCGGGTGGTGGCCGGCTTCCGGCGTCGCGCTGCGGCGCCGGATTCAAGCCCGAGTTTTTTCAGCTCCTCGGGGCTCCAGCCGTCTTTGGTGGCGCGCACGTAGGCGCGCTTGTCTTCACGTTCTGCGTCGGCGAGCTGTTCGCGCAGGTCAGTGATCCGCTGCCTGGTCTTGACCAGGTTCGTGACGGATTCGATGCGTGAGTCCAGGAGGGCGCGGGCCTGGTTGCGGGTCTGTTCGATGTCGATGGTTGGCATGCACCCACGGTAACCACAGGGGCAGCGGTTTTTCGGGCAGCGACGCGCAGCGGCGTGCCACTTCCGGGAGCGGAGCACCACAAAGGGAGGAGAAGCGTGGGAGCCGTTTGAGGCGCAGCAAGCTATACATTTACACGGGTGTAAATGGCGTGTCGCTCATGCTCCTGTGGTTGTTTGCTTGACACACTGGTCGTGTGGCCCCCGGGTTTCGGGGTTGCTGCGCTGGGCCGTTTTGAGGGAATTGGGGGAGTGCGTGTCTGAAGAGAGTGTGCCGCGTTCCCGCCTTTCGAAGCGGCGCCGCGCGAATTCCCCGGCGGGGACGAAGAAGCGCCGTGATGTCTGGGTGACAGCGGAGGAGGAAGCGGCTCTGGTTGCGAGGGCTGCGCGGGAGAAGGTCACGGTCCCGAACCTGCTGCTTACCGCTGCTTTGTCGGGGTCGTCGGAGACGCCGACGGAGCGTAAGGCGGCGATGGCTGAACTGATGGCAATCCATACGTTGTTGGCGCGGGTGTCGAACAACGTGAACCAGATTGCCCGGCATGCCAACGCGGGCGATGAATTCCCCCAGGATGCCCAGGCGACACTTGCGTATGTGCGAGAGGTTGCGATGCGGATTGACCGGACGATTGAGGGGCTGATGTAGGGAGATGATTCCGAACATCACCCGCGGCTCCCGCATGTCCGGGCTGCTGCTTTACCTGGCCTCCACGGACACTGATAAGACGAAGAACGCCCACACCGATCCCCACCTGGTTGCCGGGGACGCGGCCATCATGGCGTGGTACGACGACGGCGTCCTGGACAGGGACGACGCGGTGGCGATCGCGAAGCATCTGGACCAGCCCCGCGAGGCCTTCGGCGTCGAGGTGCTGCAGAAGGATTTCCGCTGGGACCCGGTCAAAAAGGAACGGGTACCGAACGGCCACAAGCAGGCCGACGTGTGGCACTGCTCCCTGAGCCTCCGTGCCGAAGAAGGCGCCCTGACCGACCAGCAGTGGGGCGACATCGCGCACGACTTCGTCGACGCCATGGGCTTCACCGAGGCAAGCGGAAAAGCCCAGTGCCGGTGGGTGGCGATCAACCACGGAACGAGTGAGAACGGGAACCACCACATCCACATCGCGGTGTCCCTGGTCCGCGAAGACGGCACCAAAGCCTCCACCCATGGCGACTACAAACGCGCACAAAAGACCTGCCGCGAACTGGAAACCAAGTACGGCCTCGAAGAGCTCTCCAGCGTGCACGCCACCCGCGGCTATGACCGGGCCGAAAAGGCCACCGCGGTCCGGGACGACCGCGAAATGCACCGTGCTTCCCTGGCCCGCAAGGTACGTGCCAGCGCCAGCGCCTCAGCTACCGAAGCTGAGTTCGTCCGCCGCGCCCGGGACACCGGACTGCTGGTCCGCCCGCGGTATGCCAAGAACACCACAGACGTCATAGTCGGGTACTCCGTCGCGGAGCGTCCCAAGCCGGGGGAGCGCCCTATCTGGTTCGGGGGTGGCACGCTTGCTTCCGACTTGAAGCTTGGTGCGTTGCGTGAGGAATGGATGGACTCACCGCACCTGGCTACCGAGGCCGCGGCGGAATGGAACGCCGCCGCTCGCAACAAGCGCAAGGTCTCCAAGGCCGGTCCCGAGCACGCCACCCCTTCAGCGGATGTATGGGTGGAATACACCCGAAACGCCGCAGCACTGGCTGACCAGCTGCGCACCATTCCGCGTGACGATCACGCGACCTGGGCGAAAGCAGCGCGTGAGGTATCCGGTGCCTTTGCAGCATGGTCGTACCGGCTGGAACATACGCCCGGTCCTCTGGCCGCCACAGCTGCCGAACTGTCCCGCACGGCCCAGCTTCGGGCTCCCCGGCAGCACGGCAAGCCCGTCGCGCTGCCATCAATTGCAGGCACGGCCATGTTGTTCATGGCAGCGTCGAGTAAGAACAAGACGGCCGCGCAAACAGCGCTCATGCTGCAGCTGATCAACACCGCGTTCGCGGTGTACGAGATGCACGCCCAGTCCGGCCGAGCCCGGGAAGCCCAACGCATCCGATCGGTGGTCGAAAACCAGCTGGCCCCGTTCACTGCGACGATGCCCAAGGCCGTTCCCGTAGGAGCCATACAACAGCCGGCCGAAGAGACTGCGGTGCGACCGAGGGCAGTCGATATTGCACGCCGCGGCATGGCACCGATCTGCCCGGGTTCGGTGGTTCCCACGACACCTACACCGGCGACACCAGCAAAGACCTATCAGCCCAGCCGCCGTGACTCCGGGCCGGGACTCGACCGATAAGAATCACACCACTAGTGCAAGGGGAACACCATGAGTGAATCAGACGGCATCGACGACTTTTTCGACAACGGGATGCGGCAATCCCTGATGATCGCCTCGCGCATCGCCGAGACGCTGGCGCGCCGCCGGCAGGAAGCCCAGCGACAGCAGGAACACCTGGACTCCCAGGCTGCGCATGAAGCCCAAGCGCGCCTTACGGCTGAACGCAGCTCAGCCCTCGCCGTCCTCGCGCCCGTACAGAAGGATGAGTGGTGGGACAAGGCACAGCCGTCTGACATCGCCCCGGCACACGCCGTCGCTGAGGGCTGGAAAGACCACGACCCCACCGCCCTTGAAGCCTCCGCGAAGATCCGCGAAGAAGTCCTCGCCCGATACGGTATCGACACACACGACATCGGCACGGACACCCCCTACCTTGAATCTGGGATCACGACTATCGCAACAGAGACGGCCCGGCTGGACGAGCTGACGCGCAGCCAGGAAGAAACACGGAAAGCCGCTGCCGAACACGAGAAAGCAATGCAGCTGATCGCGGCTGCGCAAGCAGAAGAACTTCGAGCCCAGGCGACAAAGCTGGCACCTGAAATGGAGCGCCACCAGGTACCCGTGGAGTACCTGGCAAACCCTGAACTGGCACAGGCCCTGCAGCGCGCCCATAACGCGAAAACGCCCAAAGCTGCTGCGGCTGCAGACGCTGACATCAAAGAGCGGCTGTTCCTCATCGGCAAGGACGGAATCAACGGCCCTGACATTGAGCAGCTGCGCAAAGAAACCACCGCGAACCTCAACGGTGCCGGCGAACCCCACTTCCAGGACCCCGAGTTCGTCAAAGCGGCCAAAGAGCTGCACGAAGCAAAGCTCCTTGCCGAGGGCGGCTTTGAAGGTTCGCAGTGGGCGTCCATCGAGCAGCGGTACGAACGGGCTGAAAAGGAACTTTTCGCCCGCCTCGAAGGTGTTGGCCGAGAGATCGAAGACCGCGTCACCGGGAACGACAGCACCCGCCCCAATGATCAGGGCCTCAAAGAAGAGACCGCATCAGTCGCCGGCTATGGCTCAGCCGAACATCATGAAAGGTTCGCCGAGTCCCTGGAGAACACCGGCGCTAAGGACACGCAGATCCGCGGCCGCCTTGCAGCAGCCCGCAGCGAGGGCACGCACCCCAGCGCCGCGGTCACGGTGGGAAAAGCAACAAAGGCGAGGAAGACGCGCGCGGGTGCAGCAGTAGGGGCTGAGCGGGCGAAGAACGGCCTCAGCCGGTAGCGGGGCAGCGTCTGGTCTGACCGGACATTGGGGCCGCGGCAAAGGCCGTCAGAGCCTCCGGATACTGTGGGACCATGACCCAGCTCGAACCGGACTTTCCTTCCGGCTATGCGGACCTGCTTGATGAACTGAAGATGCGCGTGCGTTCAGCCCGTACGGCCACCCTGCGCATAGTCAATACCCAGCTCGTGGAGCTTTACTGGACTATTGGTCAGTACGTCCGCAAAACACAGGAAGCTCAGGGCTGGGGGAGTGCGGTCATCAGGCAATTGTCTGAGGACCTTCGGAGAGAGTTCCCGGATATGAAGGGATTGTCCGCCCGAAACATCCAGTACATGACCACTTTCGCGAAGGCTTGGGACGAGGGGCCAATTGCGCAACAGGCTGTTGCGCAATTGCCCTGGGGCCATATCACCGTTCTTCTCGATAAACAGCTCGACCCTGCCACCAGGAATTGGTACGCATCGTCTGCTGTTGAGTTCGGATGGTCGCGCAACGTACTTCTGAACATGATCATGAACAAGACACTGGAACGCTCCGGCGCCGCCCCATCCAACTTTGCGCAACAGCTTGTTGCGCAGGATTCCGAACTCGCCCAGCAAATCGCCAAAGACCCATACAGCTTCGAATTTCTCGGCCTTTCCGGGGAAGTAGCAGAGCGGGATCTCGAACAGAAGCTGATGGACCGGATTACCGAGACCCTCCGCGAACTCGGGCCCGGATTCGCCTTCGTGGGCCGCCAGGTGCACTTCGACGTTGGCGGTGAGGACTTTTACATCGACCTGCTCTTTTTCCACGTTGAGCAACTCCGCTACATCGTCGTTGAACTTAAGACCGGGAAATTCAAGCCCGAGTACGCTGGCAAGCTCAACTTCTACATCGCTCTCGTAGATGACCGCCTACGGCGAGAAGCCCATGCTGAAACCGTAGGCATACTGATCTGCGGGAGCAAAAATGACCACATAGTCCGCTACAGCCTTGGCCGAACCACCTCGCCCATGGCCGTTGCCTCCTACACTTACGACGCACTTCCGCCCGACGTAAGGCAAGAGCTGCCCGATGCCGAATCAATCACCGCAGCCTTGGACTGGACTGAACCAGCCTGAACCAGCCGTCCTCGATAAAGAACGCCGGTGTACAGATTCGTTCTTTCGGGTTCGAACAGACCCCTTATCCGGATCACATCTGCCATACGTCGCGATTGGATGATGCGATGGCGACCGCACCGGCGCCCAATGCGCTGATGACATCCTGCTTGTCACATACCAGACCTCCGGCGATGAGCGGCAGGTCGGTGTCCTCGCGCACCCATGAAATGACGCGGGGCATGCAGCCAGGCAGTATCTCGATGGCGTCTGCGCCAGAAATGGCGACTTGCTTCGGCACATTGTTATAGCTAAATGAATCTACGAGGAAGAGCCGATGTATGGCGAGGAGCCCTACCGATTTCGCGTGCTTGATCATCGTGGATTTCGAGCTGAGCACGCCATCGGCCTCCGTGTGCTGCGTCAAGAAATCGATGACGACAGGCTTGGTCGAGAACCCGTCGACCAAGTCCACATCTACGAACACGATCCGCCCATCATCCTTCAAAGTTTTTACGATGTCCGTGATGGTCAGTACTGAGCCGAAAAGTACGAACACCACAGGGCAGTGCGTCCGCATCACTGCCCGCAACCCGTCCTCGTCTTTGATGCTCGCGATTACCGGATGCAGCAGCAGAATTTTCTCTATGGGGTGGGCTTTGTTGTCCAGCCCACCTTTGCCCGCGCGCGTAGTGGTCACCGATGGCCTCTTTCCGAGTTATTGAGTGATTGTAGCGTGGGCAAACCAAAGGCAGGACCCGCGGGAGAACGCACGGGCCGGATCAGTGAAGGGTTCCTCCCGGGGGCGGTCCCAAACGTCCCCGCTGAGCAGCAACAAGAAGTTTAGCTATCGGTTCAGTACCGATCGCTAGACGAGCCTTGTGACGCGTGCTACAGTAACGACAAACTTCATACACATTTCGCGATCATGCGGAATGGTTGCTAGAGACTAGAGAACAGCAACCTCCTTTTCCTTGGGAGGTTGCTGTTCTTTTTTTGTCTCATCTCCCATTTGAGGTCGTCTCTGTCCGATCTCCCTATGAAAAGGAACCCGACTCCTTGTCTCCCACCCTTACTGACCAGATCACACGCGAAGAGATCGTCGCTGCCTACACTGAGATGCTCGGCTCTGACCGTGTCATTACTGATGAACAGGTACTGAAAGAGAATAGCGTCGACCGCTACTACAAGGTCGAGAACATTTTCGGCGTCTACTCGCTCCCCCTGCCGGCCGCGGTCCTTAAGCCGGCGAGCACTGAGGACGTGGCGAAGATCCTGTCGTTCGCGAATGAGCACCTGATTAACGTCGTTCCGAAGACCGGCGGTAGCGCAACCGAGGGCGGCCTGGAGACCGTCATTGAGAACTCGATCGTGGTCGACGGCTCCACGATGGACCGGATCATCGATATCAACACTGAAGACATGCTCGCGACAGTGCAATGCGGGGTCGGCCTGGAGCAGCTCGAAAACGAACTCCGGGAGATGGGATATACCACCGGGCACTCGCCGCAGTCCAAGCCGCTGGCCCAATTCGGTGGACTCGTCGCGACCCGATCAATCGGGCAGTTCTCGACCCTTTACGGGGGCATCGAAGATATGGTCGTGGGTGTCGAAACGGTGTTTCCCAACGGGGAGATTTGCCGTATCAAGAACGTCCCCCGCCGCGCCGCCGGACCGGACATCCGCCACCTCGTTATCGGGAATGAAGGGGCGCTGAATTACATCACCGAAGTGACCGTCAAGATTTTCCGGTACTACCCCGAGAACAACAAGTTCTACGGATACCTGCTCAACGACATCAAGACCGGCCTCCAGATCCTCCGAGAGGTTGTTACCCAGGGGTACCGCCCGTCGGTCGCGCGTCTGTATGACAAGGAAGATGGCCTGTACCACTTCAAGCACTTCTCCGACGGCCGGTGCGTGCTGATTTTTGTGGCAGAAGGCCCTGAACGCATCGCCCAGGCGACCGGCACAGCGATCGAAGAGATCGTCGCCTCGTTCGAGGGCGCTGAACGGGTCGATGGAGCCCTGATCGAGGACTGGTTCAACCATCTTAACTGGGACGTATCCAAGCTCGAGGAAGAGCGCATCGAGATCCGGGAAACGCTCGTCAACGGGTTCACGACCGAGATCTCAGGCAACTGGAGCGTCATCGGCGACATCTACGAAAACGCGCTCACGCGCATTCGCGCGGAGATCCCCGCGCAGTTCACGATGCTGGGCGGGCACTCCAGCCACAGCTACCTCAACGGCACGAATATGTACTTTGTGTACTACTACAAGGTCGACGTTGACCCCACCGAAGAGCGGACAACGTACCACGACCCGATCCAGAACATCATTGTCGAGGAGACGCTGAAGCTCGGCGGCTCGATGTGTCACCACCACGGCGTCGGCAAGCACCGCACCCACTTCCTCGCGGAGGAGTACGGTTCATCGCTGTACATGCTCGAGACGCTCAAGTCGGCGTTCGACCCCAACGGAATCATGAACCGCGGGACAATTTTCCCACTTCAGAAGTAGCGAGAACCCTACGGGTATAGTGCCGGGACCCAGGTGGCCCCGGCCACACTCCCTCAAAACAGCTCCCTATTCCAACTAATTGACAGGCACTCATGAACGACATGAACATCGCCGATTTTGGCGCGGACTTTTTTTCCCTAAAAGGGAAAAACGCGATCGTCACCGGCGGCAATACAGGGCTCGGTCAGGCCTTCACCCTGGCGCTGGCGAAAATGGGTGCGAACGTCCTCGCGGCCAGCATTATGCCCGATGACGGCACCACCGCCACACTCGTGGAAGATGCAGGGTCCCGTTACTCCTACCTTCGCTCCGATATCACTGCCGAGGGAAACCCGAAGC
Source organism: Arthrobacter sp. B1I2 (assembly GCF_030816485.1). Lineage (NCBI taxonomy): Bacteria > Bacillati > Actinomycetota > Actinomycetes > Micrococcales > Micrococcaceae > Arthrobacter > Arthrobacter sp. B1I2. The sequence continues at coordinate 76,475 of NZ_JAUSYC010000002.1, forward strand.
GCGTGGTAGATGCGTGCATCGATGATTTCGGCAGCGTCGACATACTTATTAATTGCGCGGGCCGGGGCATCAACGAGCCCGACGTGTTGAAATTTACCCGCGCGCAGTGGGATCCGATGGTGGCCCTTAACCTCACCGCAGCCTTTGAGATGTCACACGCAGTAGCGCAGCATATGGTGCCCCAGCGCAGCGGCAAAATCATCAATATCTGCTCGGTTTTCTCGTTCCTGGGCGGCCAGTGGTCGCCGGCCTACGCGGCGACCAAACACGGCATTGCCGGGCTGACGAAGGCTTATTGCGACGAGCTCGCTCCGTTCGGCATCCAAGTCAACGGAATCGCACCCGGATACTACGCCACCGCACTGACCACTGAGACCCGGGCAAACGTCCAAGCCAACCAGCGCGTAATGGATCACGTCCCGGCGGGACGCTGGGGGCAAACGCAGGACCTCATGGGTGCAACGGCGTTCTTGGCCAGCCGCGCCTCGGACTACGTCAACGGTCATATTTTGAGCGTCGACGGCGGATACCTGGTGCGCTGAGCGCCGGAGGATAGCGACTAACAGATGACAAAGAAGTACATCGTGGGCATAGACGGCGGCTCGCAGAGCTCGAAGGTGCTCATTTTCGACACAGAGGGCCGGATCGTAAGCGAGGCCGCTGAAGCTTTGGCGCCGATGCACACCCCCAAGCCCGGCATAGCCGAACACCCTGACGATGACCTGTATGACACTATCGTGGCTGCGGCGCGCCGAGCACTCACCGCCTTCACCGGCGACGTAGCTGACATCGTCGGGGTGGGGCTCTGCACGATTCGGTGCTGCCGCGCCTTGGTGCGCGCAGACGGCACCCTCGCCGAGCCGGTGCAGAGTTGGATGGACCATCGTCTGTCACGCCCGTACGAGCACACGAACGACGAAGTCGCCTATGTGACAACCACGTCGGGGTATCTGATGGGACGGCTGACAGGAAACCGCACGGACACCGCGGCTAACTACATCGGCCCGTGGCCCATGGACGTGAACACATGGAACTGGTTCGCCGACCAGGAAACCTTCGATTCATTCAACGTGCCACACAACATGCTCTACAAGCTGCAGATGCCGGGGGAGATCGGCGGATACCTTACAGATGCGTTCGCTGCCGAGACCGGCATTCCCGCTGGCCTTCCTGTCGTGCACACCGCAAACGACAAGGCAACCGAGGCGCTCGGCGCGGGTCTGCGCGACGGGAGCACCGCGCTCATCTCGCTCGGCACGTACATCGCCGGCATGGTCGTCGGCGAAGACTTCGTGGCGGAGCCACAGAGCTATTTCACAAACTTCGCATCGGAGCCGAAGCGCTACATTTACGAGAGTGCAGGCATCCGCCGCGGAATGTGGACCGTGACGTGGCTGCGAAACCTGGTCGGCACCGAGATCGCGCAGGCAGCGTCAGATGCAGGGGTGTCTCCTGAACAACATCTGAATGCCCTTGCCGCTCAAGTTCCGGCAGGGTGCGACGGCCTCATGTGCGTCCTCGACTGGCTGGCCTCGCCAACGCAGCCGCACAAAAAGGGAATGTTCATCGGCTTCGATGAACGCCACGGATACGCGCATATGTACCGTGCGATTCTGGAGGGTATTTCGTTCCGGATGAAACAGAATGTAGCGGACATGGAAGCCGAGCTCGGCATCCAGGTCGAAAAGCTCGTCATCTCCGGTGGTGGTTCAAACAGCGATGTGGGGATGCAAATCTTCGCCGATATGTTCAATCTGCCCGTCGTGCGCAATGAAGTACGCAATGCGGCCGGGTTGGGGGCCGCGATTTGTGTGGCGGTCGCATGCGGCATCTACCGCGACATCGATGAGGCCACATCACGAATGGTGCACGAAGCCGACGGGTTCAGGCCCGACGCGGCCCGCGCGCAGCTATACCGAAAACTCGGCGCGGTCTATTCGGATATCTCTGCGGAGACCGATGCGATCCTCGAACGCACTCACAACATTCTGTCCGAACAATAGGAGTATGACGACATGCCCAAGCTCGCCCAATCAAGGAAGATTTTCGAGCTAGTCCTTTTGATCCTCGCCGCGGGATCAATCTATCCGTTGGTCTATTTGCGCCAGAACTTCGAAAAGACCATCCTCATCTCGTTCGACATGAACCAGGCGGAGCTGGCCAACCTGTATTCGATGCTCGGCATTATTTTCGTCATCGGGTATCTGCCCAGTGGATGGTTGGCCGATCGGTTCCCGGTCAAGTTCCTCATCATCTTCTCGTTGCTGCTAACGGCTGGCACCGGCCTGTGGTACGCGCAAGTCCCTGACAAGTCCTCTTTGGTGTACATCTATCTCATCTGGGGTTTCGCGACGGTCTTCACGTTCTGGAGCGCGATTCTGAAGACAGTGAACTTGCTCGCAGATGCGAACGAAGAAGGCCGCTATTTTGGTGCACTGGACGGCGGCCGCGGCCTGGTGGAGGCGATCCTGGCAAGCGCCGCGGTCATCGTGTTCTCGCTGGCTGCCGGCCCGGATGGGGCCGACGGGGCGGCAACGCGTGCTGGCTTCCATGCGGTCGTCTACATGTACTGCATTGCGATTATCGTGATCGCCGTCGGCTTGTTCTTCCTCATGCCGGGTGGCCGCGATAAGGAGATAAAGGCGGACGCGCAGAGCAAGGTAAACGTCAAGTCGACGTTTACCGCGATTGCGGGGATTCTGAAGATTCGCGAGGTGTGGGTGATGATCGTCATCCTCTTCTGCGGGTACACGTTGTTCTGGGGGCACTACTACTTCTCGGGCTTCTTGAACGTTAACCATGGAGTATCACAAGTGGGCGCAGGCGTCGTAACAGTGATCGTTCTCTGGATGCGGCCGATCGGTGGATTTGGCGGTGGATTCCTCGCAGACAAGTTCGGCCGATCCAGAGTGCTAACGCTTGCCATGGCGCTCACTGCGGCACTAATGATTGCCCTCGCAGTGCTGCCGGGCGGGTCACCGATCGGCCTAATCTACGTGCTGATTGTGGCGGCCGGTCTGGTGATGTACGTGGTACGAGGCGTGTACTGGTCCATTCTCGATGAGTGCCGTGTGCCGGTTGCGGTGACAGGTATCGCGATCGGGATCATCTCCTTCTTCGGCTACTTGCCCGACATTGTCCTGCCGCAAATCAGCAGCGCGATCTACACGAACTTCGGCGAGAATGTAGGGGGAGCAAACAGCGTCTACTTTGTCGTGACGGCGGTGATCGGCCTGATCGGTGCCGGGGCCGCAATGTACTTCACACTGCTGTTGAAGCGCCGCGCCGCCGCCGAGGCACTCGAGGCAAAAGCCGCACCTAACTCGGTGGTGGAAGCCTAAAGCAGGACGGCACGGAAGCGCCCCGTCCAAAGGTGGATATTACGGGTCGCTACGACCCACTGGTGAATGAGTTAAGTAGCCAAGAGTAGATCATGCGAAACGCTCGGCTGGAGTCGTCCAGCCGAGCGTTTTGCACGACACCATCGAGTTCCTGGACGGGTTCAACTTTCCTCAAGCCCGTAAGAGGACAGGGTGCAGATATGACCTCAGGGGGCCATCTGTCAGTTTGGAATCTATGACTCTTGGTCAGGGGAGTATAGAAATGCCTTGAAGGACTCTAGCCTGACGGTATTTCAGCGACCCCCTGACGTCCGGTTGGGGTGTACTCCGGCATGACGTCCTGCAGGAACAAACCATTTAGAACGCCTGGACTTGTCTGGAGCAGCGCGGCAACGTCTTGCTGTTTGGACCAAAAGATGCCCCTGAGTTCCGGTTCTTGGATCGGGCGTTCCCATCGTCCAAGTTCCCTTTCTTCGCGGGGCGGCTTAGGCATGGCGGACGTACACGTCGGGGCCTTTCTCGATGATGCGTCGAGGTACCGCCCCGTTCTGCTGCAGCCACAGGAGGCTTCCGTCGTGTGTCACGCATTCGACTGTCCCGAGGTCTACCAGCTTTCCGAGATGGTGAACCTCGACGGGCGAGCCAGCCAAGGTGCTCCAATCGTCTTCTGGCTGCCAGTGGCTTGGTGTTGTGCCGGTGCTGGGTCCGGTCGGGGGCCCGTTCACTGTGATTTCGTTGGGGTTCACGGCGTTCCTGTCTCTTGCTTCTTTGGGGGTTCCGTGTCTGGGTGTTGTGATCGTTCCTGAGCGGGGTCAGGGCTTTCGCTGTGGTGTACCGGCTGCACCGCCCGATGCTGCGGCTGTCGGGACTGGTTGTTCCGTGGTTTGGACAAGTTGGGCGAGGAAAGGGTTCCGCGCGGCTTGGTCCGGGTAGGTGGCAGTGTCGGCAACGCAGGTGGGGCACCAGTGACCGGCTGTCAGGACCAGCCGGGGGCTGGCATCGAAGACGTGGCCGAATGCGCACCTCCACTGGATGGTCCTGGTGAATTGTCCCGGGGCGATGTCATGGGTCAGCAGTTGGCCGCCTCTGAATTCGGCGGCGGATCTGTAGTCGGTTTCGGTCCATTCGGATGGTCTTTTGGCTTCGTCGTACCCGTGATCCAGCAGGACTGGTGTCCGGTCAGGCATCGGGGGCTGGAACGTGGACCAGTCTCCGATGGACTGCCAGTTGGCGAGGGATCCGAAGTGGGCGTTGATTTCCGTGGGGTTGCCCGATCTGATGGCCTGCATGGTGCCGCGTGGCTGTCGGGTTAGGGGTTTCATGACCAGGTGTTTGATGAGCCAGCCGGGGACTTTCCCGGCGGACTTTACGGCAGGGGGCAGGGTGGCGACGGCCCGTGACAGGGCTTCGGGGAAGGTGTCCTGGCGGAAGGGTACGAGCGCTTGCAGGCGGTCGCTGTCGGTGTACCAGTGGCCGTGGAAGTTTCCGGTGGCGAACCAGTTGCGGTCGTACCAGCGCCGGATGTCCTGTACTCCCAGCGCGTCGGCGATGGCGGTCTGAAGTTCCCAGTTGGTGAGCCGCCACGGGTCTCCGCCGCCAATGTTGTAGATCCCGCCCCAGAATTCCTCGGGGACCGCGGGTTCGCAGATGTTGGCCAGCAGCCGGGCGGAGTCTTCTACCGATACCCATTCGATAACCCCGTCCAGGGTGGAGTGCGTCATGATGGGGTCGCGGATGGTGAGCATGTCCGGGTGGAAGATCCCGGTTTGCCGGAGCCAGGCCCAGCGGGGGAGCCCGGAGTCGACCAGTTCCCGCTCTGCGATGACTTTGGTTTGCCCGTATTCATCGAAGGTTGAGACGCGGATCGGGTCACCAATGCGGCCCCAGTGGTGGGGAACAGCGCGGTTCCCGGTTTCGGCCACCGATCCGACTCCGACCACTTTGATCCGGGACGGATCGGGCTGGTTTTTGACGGCCCGGATGATGTTGCGCATGCTGCCGATGTTGACCTTGCGGGCCAGTTCGGGGTGCTGGTCAGCCAGGGGGGAGACCACGGCTCCGACGTGCAGGATGATGTCGGCATCAGCGACGCAACGCTCTACGGCTGCCGGGTCGGTGAGGTCTCCCCAGACCACGTCCAGGTTTTCCATGTCGCTGAATTGCTCCAGCGCGGCCCGGTCACGTTTAGTGGGCAGCACGAGCGCAGTCACACTGAACCGGTCCCCGCGTTCCCTGAATTCCCGGAGCGTGGCGCGTCCCCAGTTGCCCGTTGCACCGGTGAGGAAAACACGGGTCCGGGCAGCCGTCCTGGTGGCGGCTCCGTTTGCGGCGGTGGTCATCAGGCTGCGGGTTCCTTCCGGCTGAGCTCCATCAATGACTGCAGGGCTTCCGGTGGGAAGGCTCCGTTGGTGAAGGCCAGGAACTGCTGCATGGGCATGGACTCAACCATTTTGAGTTGGGCTGGGTTCTCTTGGGCCTGTTGGGCTTGCTCTTCGGTCATAGACGCGCTGAGGCCGGCCATGAGTGCCGGGCCGACGGTGGGGTGGGCGAACCAGTCCCCGACGGTGGAGTCTAGGGTCAGTTCTCGGATAATGCTGTCCCCTGCAAGGGTGATGTCCTGTTCGGCCACAACGGTGGAGGCGTCGGAGCAGAGCTGTACGGTGTACGTTCCTGCCGGTACCACCCAGCGGCCCAGTTCGATGTCCCAGTAGGCGAAAGCCCGGCGGTCCAGGGTCAGTGCGACCTGCTTGCTTTCACCTGGTGCAAGGCTGATTTTGGTGAAGGCACGCAGTTCCCGGAGGGGCCGACGGACCGGGCCGGCCGTTGTGGCGACGTAGACCTGGACGACGTGCTTGCCGGGCCGGTCCCCGGTGTTGGTGACGGTCACGTGGACGGTGACACTGTCGTCGGAAAGCGTCTCGACGTCCAAGCCGGAGGTGTCGAAGGTCGTGTAGGAGAGTCCGTGCCCGAACGGGTAGCGGACTTTTACGCCGGCGGTGGTGTAGTAGCGGTAGCCGACGAAGACTCCTTCGCTGTAGCGGACGTGTCCCTGTTCTCCGGGGAAGTTCAGCCAGCTTGGGTTGTCTTCCAGGCGCAGCGGGATGGTTTCGGCAAGCCGCCCGGAGGGGTTGACGATACCGAAGAGGACGTCGGCGAGTGCCCCGCCGCTGGCTTGCCCCAGCAGCCAGCCCTCAACGATGGCGTCGACGTCATCGTGCCATCCTTCGAGGGAGACGACGCCTCCGTTGGACAGCACGACCACAGTTTTCGGTGCTGCCGCGGCAACGGCCCGGATCAGTTCGACCTGGTTGGCTGGCAGTTCAAGACCGGTCCGGTCGAAGCCCTCGGACTCTTCACGTTCGCTGAGCCCGGCGAAGATCACGGCGACGTCGGCAGTCCGGGCAAGGTCTACAGCTTCATCCTGCAGGATCGCGGCGTCCGGTTCTTCAAGGGAGAAACCGGGTGCGAAATCGATTGTCCCGTTGTGGTCCATTGCGAGGGCCGTGAGTTCATTTAGTGCCGAGTCAGTCCGGGTGGCGTTGATGTGGGAACTTCCGCCGCCCTGGAAGCGGGGGGACACGGCGAAGGGGCCGATGACGGCGATGCGTTGTCCTCCGCCCAGCGGCAGGACTGCCTGGTTTTTCAGCAGCACGATCGATTCTGCTGCGACTTCGCGGGCCAGGGTGTGGTGCTGGTCAACTGGCACCTTGTTCGTGGCTTCCCCGCCGGGAAGGTTGGTCAGTGCGAGGACGCGGCGTACGGCGTCGTCGACTTGGTCTTCGGTGAGCCGGCCGTCGCGGACGGCGTCGACGATCTGCTGGTCGGTGCCTCCGCCGCTGCCTGGCATTTCGAGGTCCATCCCGGCGGCGACGCCTGCGACGCGGTCACTGACCGCGCCCCAGTCGGACACGACGGCGCCGTCGAAGCCCCAGTCATCGCGCAGGACATCGGTCAGCAGCCACTTGTTGTGGGAGGCGTAGACGCCGTTGACCTTGTTGTAGGAGCACATAACGGTGGCGGGTCGGGCTTCGGTGACGATGCGTTCGAAGGCGGGGAAGTAGATTTCGCGCAGGGTGCGTTCATCCACGTCTGCGCTGATACGCATCCGTTCCGTTTCCTGGTTGTTGGCTGCAAAATGCTTGAGGGAGGCACCGGGGCCGGTTTCCTGGAGGGCGGTGACGTGGGCGGATCCGAGCACGCCGGAGAGCAGGGGGTCCTCGGAGTAGTACTCGAAGTTCCGCCCGCACAGCGGGGACCGCTTGATGTTCACGCCCGGCCCCAGGACGACGGACACGCCGAAAGCGAGGGCTTCACGGCCGACGGCGGCACCCACCTTGGCGGCCACGCCCGAATCCCAGCTCGAGCCCACTGCAACGGCGGGCGGAAAGCAGGTGGACGGCAGGCTGTCGTTGATGCCCAGGTGGTCGGACTCGGCGTCCTGCCGGCGGATCCCGTGGGGGCCGTCGGTCAGGACGATCGACGGTATGCCGGCCTCATCGATGCTCTTGGTCGTCCAGAAGTCTTTTCCGGACAGCAGGGACGCCTTCTGTTTGAGAGTCAGCAAGGAAATGTCGGCGGTCATACGTGGGTTCCTTGGGAAGCGGAGGTGAGTGCGGAAGTGAGGTCGTTTTTGAGCTCGTCGGAGGCGCCGGGGACGTAGTCCAGCATCGTGCGGACGGACATGACGGCCGCCTCAGGTGCGCGGCCGTCCAGGGGCACTCCCGGGAAGTGGCTGGCGAAGGCGTCGGTGAAAGCGCGCCAGGCCCGGGCGTTGCCGGCGATCTGGCCAAGGGTTGAATCCAGGGTGAAGACAGTATCGGCGGCTGCGTCTTCTCCCAGGTCGTAGGACCATTCGTGGGTGCCGCCGCTGATGTGGACTGTCTGGGAGTCAGGGTGCAGCGGGAGCGTGACCTCTGCGGTGGTTCCGGCCGGGATGGTGGCTTCGAGGGACACGGTTCGGTCCGTGATGGACCAGGAGATACGTACTTCGCCGTGGACGGTGTCGTGGCGCAGCGTCGCGCGGGTCAGTCCGCCGCCGGGTTGGGGTGCGATGCGCATGTGCCGGTAGCCGGGCTCGAGCGCGCTGAGCCCGCCGATGGTGCGGTGCATCCAGTCCACGACTGCGCCGAGGGCGTAGTGGTTCAGGGAGGTCATTCCTGACGGGTTGATGGTCCCGTCGGGCCGGATGGAGTCCCAGCGTTCCCAGATGGTCGTCGCTCCCATGGTGATGGGATACAGGAACGACGGGCAGCCGGTTTCGAGCAGGAGGAGGTAGGCCTCGTCGAGGTGGCCGGTCATGGAGAGCGCGTCGGTGACCAGGGGAGTGCCGGCGAACCCGGTGGAGATCCGGTAGCCGGATTTGGCCACGGTGGCGGCGAGGACTTTTCCTGCGACCTTCTGCTGTTCGGTGTCAAGGATTCCGAATGTGATCGCCAGGGCATATGCGGTGGCGGTTTGGTCGACCAAGCGTCCGTTCCTGGTGACGTATTCGTTGAGGAACGCCTCCCTGACACGTGCCGCGAGGGCCGTAAATTCTTCGGCGTCCGCTGCCCGGCCTAGGATCCTGGCGGTATCGGCCATTTCGCGGGTGGTGCGGCACAGGTAGGCCGAGGCGACGAGGTGCCTGTCGGTTTTCCCGCCTGCCGGGTTGTCCATGGGGGCGTCCGGGTCCAGCCAGTCACCATATTGGAAGCCGCTGCTCCACAATCCGTTCTCGTCCAGCAGGCCTGCGACCTGGCGGATGAAGGCTGTCATGGAGTCATAGGCGTTGGCGAGGATGGTCTCGTCACCGTATTCGCGGTAGAGGGCCCAGGGCAGGCTGACCGCGACATCGCTCCACAGTGCTGTGGGGGAGGACGGGGTGGACAGGACGTCGGGAACCACCCACGGCACGAAGCCCTTTTCCGCCTGTTCCGCGGCGAGGTCCTCCAGCCAGGATCCCAGTACGGCGCGTACGTCGTAGAGGAACGCTGCTGTGGGGGCGAAGGCGTTCAGGTCACCGGTCCAGCCCAGGCGTTCGTCGCGCTGCGGGCAGTCCGTGGGAACGCCGACGAAGTTGTCCCGCATGGACCAGACCGCGTTGGCGTGCAGCTGGTTCAGCAGCGGGTTTGAGGTTTCCAGCCAGCCGGCGCGGCGCATGTCCGAGTGCACCACGATCGCCCGCAGCGAATCATTGTCGGGGGTGCCGGGCCAGCCGTCGATCTCGACGTAACGGAAGCCGTGGAAGGTGAACTTCGGCTCCCAGGTTTCGGGCTTCCCTCCGCGGAGCGTGTACCTGTCGGTCGCCTTTGCGGTGCGCAGGGTTTCGACATCGATCTCGCCGTGGGTCATCACTTCGGCGTGCCGGAGCGTGACCACGGTACCGGTCGCGCCCTGGACCGTCAGGCGCACCCAGCCGGAGATGATCTGTCCGAAGTCCACTACGGTCTTGCCGCTGGGGGTGGTGAGGATCTCCACCGGGGCGATTTCCTCGATCCGGCGGATCGGATCGGCCGTGGCTTCGAACAGCGCCTCAAGGGGCCAGTCAAAGACCTCAACTGGATTCCAGGTCGAGTCGTCGAACCCGGGCTGGTCCCAGCCGTCGGATTCGAGCCGGGCGTCGAAGTCTTCCCCGTCGTAAAGACTGTTGGCCCGAACGCCCCCGGTGCCTGCCCGGAAGGAGCCGTCGCTCGTGACTGTTTCAGTCCGGTGGGCATACTCCAGGACCAATTCCAGGAAGAGCGCCGGGCGATCAGTGTAGTGGTGCCGCTTGTCCTCCCAGCCCAGCCGGCCCATAGCCCATCCCTGACCCACAATGGCGCCGAGGGCGTTCGCTCCCAGGGTGATCACTTCTGTGACGTCGTGGGTGCTGACGGCCAGGCGGTGCTTGTATGAGGTCCAGCCGGGAGCGAGGACTTCATCGCCCACTGCTGCCCCGTTCAGGTGGGGTTCGACAAGTCCCAGTGCGGTGATGTGCAGGGTGGCGCGTACAGGGAGTTCGGGAACGTCGAATTCGCGGCGGAAGTAGACGGCTGGGTCGTTCTCCTGGCCGTGGCAGGTGGTGGGGGTGATGAACTGGCCGGTCCAGTTGCGGGGCATAACGGATTCCTCAAATAAGACGTGGATGGTTTAGCGGACGGAGCGGATACGGAGGACGACCAGGCCGCCTAGGATCGTGCACGCGGCGGCTATGACGTACAGCAGGAGGTAGTTCTTTTCCCCTGAGGCGCTCACCCCGACAGCGAGGAACAGCGGGGCGATAAGCGGCGCGATCGACTGGGGGATGGAGGTGGCAAACCCTGTGATGCCCATGAATCGTCCCGCGTCCGTATCCCGTTCGGGAAGGACGTCCAGGAGAAGGGCCTGGTCCACTGCGGAGAACGCGCCGATTCCAAGGGATCCAAGGAGGGAGCCGACCACGAGCATTGGCATGTCGGTGGCGAACGCCATGACAATCGCGCCGGCGCCAAAGATGATGCCGGAACCGAAGATAAAGGCGCGCCTGCGCCGCAGTTTGTCCGAGATGAAGCCGCCGCCGATGGCACCGGCGGTCGTGGCGAGGATCCCGGCCATGGAGAGAATGGCGATGATGCCCGCCACCTCGGTGACGCTGACCCCGAGGCGTGAAGCGAAGAAGAACGCGGTGAACGTGGTGTTCAGGGTCAGGCCAAAGTAGAACAGGAAGCGCCCCAGCCAGTTCCAGGAGAAGTCGGGGTACTGCTTCGGGTTGTAAAGATATTTCCGGAGCAAACCGCCCAGGTTGAGCTTTTCCTCGAAGGTGTTGCCCCGGCTGTCCTTTTCGTGCACCAGGAGAACGAACAGGAGGGTCAAGAGTACGCCGATGGCTCCGGGAACAAGGAAGAGCAGCAGGTTGTTGGTGGTGAAGCTGCCGGCGAGGACCACGCCGACGACGGGTGCCACCTGGGTGGCAAAGCCGGTAAGGCCGGCAACCTTGCCGCGTTGGCTCTCCGGCAGGCGGTCAGCAGTGGAAATCTGCAGGTTGCTCAGTACCTGGCCCCAGCCAAGCTGGGCGAGGATCCATCCTGCTCCCAATACAAGTACGTTGGGGGCAACGGCCATGACAACCAGGGAGATGACTCCGAGGATCGTGCCGCCGATCATGAAGGGGCGGCGGCGGCCGAGCCGGGTACGGGTCCGGTCACTTGCTACCCCCAAGAATGGGGCGGTGAGCATGACGGCGAAAGCACCTGCACCGGTGATGTAGCCGAGGTATTCCTCCCGTCCCGGTGCCAGCTGGCTCAGCCGGATGGCCAGGGAAATGGCCAATGGCGTGATGAAGGCGACGAACACGCCGAACTGGGCGAGCACCATCAACCAGATGTATTTCTTGCCAACGGGAGTTAACCGCTCTGCCGATGGTGTCGCTGCAGCCTCAGGGGACTCCGGGAAGACATCCAGCTGGGGGAGAGGGTGAGGCAAAGGTGCGTCGGAATGCGCGGTGTTGCCTATTGGAGAATTCATTATGTGACTCCGTTGTCGATGCGAAGAAGGTGATGCGTATCGCTAGCGCGGGCTAGCTCGATCGATGGTACCCGAGCAAACTAGCGCGCGCAAGGTAGTATTGGCGATATGGGCGTAGAGGCTAAGAATCGGCGAGTGACAGCGGCGGATGTGGCGAGGTCGTTGGGCATTTCCAGGGCGACGGTGGGCTTTGTCCTCAACAACACGCGGGGCCAGACAATCTCTGAGGGAACGCGGCAGCGGGTCTTTGCTGAGGCGGAGCGCCTTGGCTACCGGCCGCATAGTGCGGCCCAGGCCCTCGCGCGGGGGCGCAGCAAAATTATCCTGCTGGCGCTGCCCGACTGGCCGGTCGAGCACACTTTGGGCCAGCATATTGCAGAAGCTTCCAGAGTCCTGGAGGAGGCCGGCTATTCCCTGGTGACGTATACGCTGCACGAGAGCGAAACAGTCAGGCCTCTCTGGGAAGTCCTTGACCCCGACGTGGTGATGGGCCTGCTCCCGTTTTCCGAACGCGATCTCACCTCGATGCGGGCCAGCGGTATCTCCGCGATCATTCCCGACCCGTCGTCCGAGCCGGCATCGTGGGAAACGGGGCCGAGTATCATCGCGGGGCCCGAGCTTCAAGTGCAGCACCTTGCCGGTTTGGGGCATCGCAGGGTCGCCTTCGCGGCCCCGGATGATGCCCGCCTGGCACGCATCATCGAAGCCCGGTTCGCGGTAGTCAAGGACTGCGCGGCAAAGCTGGGCCTGACAGCACCGGGCCACCGCTACATCAGTTTGCATGATTCATCGGCGCAGCTGGCCCTCAAAGAGTGGCTGGCAGCCGGCATTACCGGCGTGGTTGCCTATAACGACGAAACTGCCGCAGCCGTCGTCGCCGCCGCCATCCGGGAGAACGTCGCCGTGCCGGGCGATCTGGCCGTCGTCGGCCATGATGACAATCCCTGGGCCGAGCTCTTCGTCCCTAGCCTCTCCAGCATAAGGTTCGACATAGAAGGGTTGGGCCGTCAAATCGCCATGAATGCCCTGGCTGCCGTCGACGGACGGGTCACACCCGCCGAGGACCCCACACCCATTGCCACCCTCGTTCGACGCGAATCCACCTGACCGCGGGAGTCATCGACCGACAACCCGCTCACGGCGCACTGACATCTCTTCCGCCTGGCGCGTCCGGCACTCGCCCATCGCCTGCGGGATGCCATGAGACTGACATCATGGGCTATGTCCCCGGCCGAGAAAGCTTCATGCGTTCTGCCGCTGGTCGGCAGAACACACACTCTTTACGTCTTGGCTAGCGCGTGCTAGTCTTCCGAGCACAGGAAAACCGCGTACCCGCGGTCCGGACGACATCGGAGTCTTGCATGCCCACTTACAGACATCGCGCCAGAGGTGATCTCTGCCGGGAGCGGCCGGCGCGTGACGAACTCCCATCCGTTGCAGGCGCCGGGGACACTCGCCTGACACGGGCTGAGGGTCGACAGGCTGAACCATCCGACTGATACCGCTAACCATGTCCCGACTGCAGTTGGAGGGCCCCGGTCCCGACGGGACCGCCAAATCAGCTATGAGCTCGAGGTGCTTCCTCCTCTGATCCGAACCCGCCACTCGGCGCGGTGGTCGAATGGTTCATCTCAGGAATCCGCGGACTTAGCCCGGCCGGCCGGGCTGCCGCTGAGCAAAATCGCCCGTCCCCCGAGCCGGGCTCACCCCCGCTTCAGTAACCATTGATACCCCTTCGACCAAATCACCACCGGAAGCTGAACCCGGGATCCGGCATTCTTAGCGTCCAACTACCCGCAGGCGCCACCGTCGGCGTGCATCGCTTTCCCTCTATGACAACCTCGCTGACGCATCACAGCCTCCAATTAGGACATCTCTATGACTGATATTCCCGCACTGGTCCAGCGCCTCGACCTGGAAGAGAAAATCGCCCAGCTCCACGGCATCACCATTTTCGATCTCTTAGACACAAACCCCAACGCAGAAGCGGCTACCACCATGACCCGCTTTGATCTGTCCAGGATCACCCAACTTCGCCCTCACGGTGTCGGCCATGTATCCCTCACTTGGCTGCTGAACCCCTCCTTTGGGGGTCTCAAACAGGACCTAGCGGAGCTTCAGGAACACGCCAGGCAAACCAGCCCCTTTGGGATAGGCGCCTTGATCCACGGAGAAGGCGTGAACGGATTCCTGCACGCCCAAGGCTTCCAATTCCCCACGGCATGGGCGCAGGCAACCACCTGGGAACCTGAGCTTGTTGGTCAAGTCGGCTCCATGGTGGGAGGGCAAATGCGCGCTGCCGGGGTCCATCTGGCATTCGCTCCCGTCCTGGACGTCGCAAGGGACCCCCGCTGGGGCCGCGTTCACGAAACTTACGGCGAAGACCCTGAACTCATTGCACAGATCGGGACCGCCTACATCCGGGGGGTACAAGGACAACATAACGACTCCGGTGTGCTCTGTGCCGCCAAGCATTTTGTGGGTTACGGAGCATCCGAAGGCGCCCTTAATCAGGCAATGGCATCCTTGGGCCGGCGGACCATCGCAGATGTCTACGCGGAGCCCTTCCGCCGCGCCATCACTGAGGCAGGCCTCTCATTGGTCATGAACTCCTACAACGAGATTGACGGGACCCCCTCCGTTGCCGATTCATGGCTGCTCACCGACTTCCTCCGCGGACAGCTCGGCTTCAGCGGCCTTGTCGTGAGCGACTACGATGCCGTCAGCATGCTATTGAAGACGTACCACACCGCCGCAACCGCCGGCCAAGCGGCAGCTCAGGCATTGACAGCCGGGCTCGACGTCGAACTCCCAGGCAACGAAACATTCGGGTCCCTGCGCGATGAAATCGCCAGTGGCCGTCTGGCCGAACACGTCCTGGACACCGCCGTCGAACGTGTCCTGACACTCAAAGCCCGACTCGGGCTGATCCCGGATATGACACCACGGCCCAAACTCCAGCCAGCCCGGGACCCTCAGCCCAAGGACGCCGCGGCCCTGACACGCACGATCGCCGACAAGAGCATCGTGTTGCTGGACAACGACGGAACACTCCCGCTTAACCCGGCACGCCGGATCGCTGTCGTCGGTGAACTGGCCGATGAAATCCGCATCAACTTCGGGGCTTACACGGCGGTCGCCAACGAAGAGCAACCCTTGGGCATCATGCAGATCATGTCCGGCAAAGTCCGCGGAATCGACCCCGCAAACGCCATCTTCACCGATCTCTTCCAAACCCGCCTGCCTGGCATCGAGCCGGTATTCGAGGCACGCGCCCGCGAAATCCACCCTGAAACGCCCACGATTATCGACGCTATCCGGAAGGCGTCCCCGGGAGCGGGCTACCACCCGGTCGGCAGTGTTCACCAGGACGCCGCGCCCATCAACGAGGATGAGCTTGCCCTCAGCCTCGAGGATGTGGATACCGTGGTCGCAGTGGTCGGTGAGCGCACCGGATGGGTCGGCAACCACACAGCAGGGGAGGGACGCACCAGCGCCCTGGTTTCCCTGCCGGGCAACCAAGAACAGCTGATCCAGGCCCTCTCCCGGCTCGGCAAAAAAGTCGTCACTATAGTCATCACTGGCAGGCCGCTGCTCCTCGAAGCCGTCGTCACCTCGTCAGCCGCGACCATCATCGCCCCACTGCTCGGTGAACATGCAGGGCCAGCCCTGGCCGACGTCGTATTCGGCAACACCAACCCCAGCGGAAAGCTGCCCTCCAGCTTCCCCCGGCACCTCGGCCAGTTACCCCTCTATCACGGACACAAGTACGGCAGCGGCTACGACCACCCCACCGGCACCCGCCACGGGTACACGGATCTGCCCGAGAACTCACCACTGTTCGCTTTCGGCCACGGACTGAGCTACACCACTTTCGAGACAACACTCGAAGAAGTAACGGCAAGAGCTGATGAACTTACGGTCCGTGCCACGGTACACAACACCGGCGCCACCAGCGGAGACACCGTCTTGCAGGTCTATGCCCGCGACGAGGCCGCAGTCATCGTCCGGCCGGTACGACAGCTCGTCGCCTTCCAGAGGGTATCCCTGGCCGCCGGAGAACAACAGACCCTCAAATTCGCAGTCCCTCTCACCCGGCTCGCCTACAGCATCTCGGAAGACCATCGAATGCTCGAAGCCGGGGACCTGACTGTCATGGTGGGCTTCGCCAGCGATGACGTTCGCGCTGAAAAGACCATTCAGAATGCGCAGGTAGTCGCGGGCTAAAGTGAACGACTGCGACACCCATCCCAAAAGAGCGACCCTTAGGAGCGGGGTGGATCCAGGAGTGCCGCCCCGCTCCCCGTCGAGGACGGCGCGACGGTCGTCGCCAACTTCTCCACTACCCGAAAAAATGGCTCAACCGTTGTTTGGCCGCGGCCAGGTCGTATGCCATTGAGACGGGGCCAATTCCTGAATTCACCCATGACTCCACAGACTGCAGAAAGACTTCCTTGACTGCCAAGACTAATACCACCGTCCAGGACCTCCTTGCGAAGGCCGCCTGGATCCAGGCCGCTGAAGACACTATCCCTCCAGCGGGCGCACGCCCGGCTTACGAGTTCCGCACAAAATTCACACTTGACGAGGTGCCATGGCATGCCAGCCTGGCGGTAACGGCGCACGGGATCTACGAAGCCTTTATCAACGGGTTTCGTGTTGGCGATGAGGAGCTGTCACCAGGTCTGAGCAGTTACGCCAAAACGCTCTACGTTCAGGACCACGAAGTCACAGGTCTGCTGAGCACGGGCCTGAACGAACTGCGCCTGGTGCTGAGTGATGGCTGGTTCCGTGGAAGGTGCGGACCCAGCCGGGTTCCCGATAACTTCGGGACGCGTACCGCTCTTATCGCACAGCTTGAAGTTCAAACGTCAGCCGACGTCATCAGGATCGCTACAGGACCTGACTGGGAATACGGCACCGGCCCCATCACCGCGGCAGACCTCATGGACGGGCAGACCGTGGACTTCACGAGAGCCGGAAATATTGCATGGCAGCCTGTCAGGATCGCACGTGATTCGTTGACCCTGGACCGGTCCCGGCTATCGTTTTCGCCGGCGCCACCCGTTCGGCGTGTTCAGGAGTACGCGCCCACGGCGATCACCAAGCTGCCCGGCGGCCGCCAGATTGTGGATTTCGGACAAAACCTTAACGGCTGGGTCAGGTTGTCCGCACTCGGCCCGGCTGGAACAAGGATCACTCTTACCCATGGTGAAGCCCTCGACCGCACCGGTGACCTCACTACCGCACACCTGGCCTACACCCAATACCCGGACCCCAACCCGCTGCCCACCGGCCAGACCGACACTGTCATCTCCCGCGGGAATTCCCGTGACGTGTTCGAACCACGCCACACCACCCACGGTTTCCGCTATGTTGCCGTCGACGGACTTCCCGAGGACCTCAACTCAACCGATATCGCTGCGATCCTCGTGCACACTGACCTGGCCCCTACCGGCACCTTCGATTGCAGCGACGAACTCCTCAACCAGCTTCACCGCATCGCAAAAGCCAGCTGGCGCGCCAACGCCTGCGATGTGCCCACTGACTGCCCCCAGCGGGAACGCTGGGGATATACCGGCGACTACCAAATTTTCGTCCGCAGCGCTGCCTTCCTCGACGATGTTTACGGGTTCTCCAGAAAGTGGCTGAAATCGCTGGCCGATGACCAGCTCGACAACGGCTGCATCACCAACGTCGCCCCCAACACGGGAGTGGTCGACAACCCAGAAATCCCGCTTTCCTTTGACGGGTCCGCTGGCTGGGGCGACGCAGCCACCATCGTGCCCTGGCAGCTCTACGTAACCTACGGCGATGCCCGCGTCCTCAAAGAGAACTTCGACATGATGACCCGATGGGTGAACTACGCCGCCCGGATCGCCGCAACCCAACGCCACCAATCCCGCCAGGAAATCAGGCCCAACCCGGCACCCCATGAACGCTTCCTCTGGGACTCAGGCTTCCACTGGGGAGAATGGGCCGAGCCGGGAGGAGCCTTCGACTTTGCCGGGGACAAAGGCATCGTGGCCACCGCATACATGGCCCGCTCCTCCGACATTGTCTCTAGAGCCGCCGCCGTCCTCGGCCGAAACGACCTCGCCCACCACTACCGGGAACTTCACACCAATGCTGTTAACGCCTGGCGGACCGAGTACCTCACTGCGGAGGGCCACCTCACGGTGGAGTCACAGGCGAACTATGTGCGCGGATTCGCTTTCGGTCTGATCCCAGCAAAGCTTGAGACCAACGCCGTCAATCGCCTCGTCGAACTCATCCGGAAAAAGGACACCCACCTGTCCACAGGCTTCCTCTCGACACCTTTCCTCCTGCCAGTACTGGCAGATCACGGCAGAACAGATACGGCATACGAGCTCCTCTTCCAGGACACGGCTCCCAGTTGGATGACCATGCTCAACAGGGGAGCAACCACGATCTGGGAATCATGGGAAGGAATCAGCGAGGACGGGATCCCACATGAGTCGCTGAATCACTACTCCAAAGGAGCGGTAATCACGTTCCTGCACGAATACATCGCGGGTATCCGTCCCGACGAAAACTACCCCGGGTACGAGCAATTCAGCATCGAGCCCAAGCCCGGACACGGACTGAGGTGGGCGCGGGCCACCATGCGCACCGCGCGCGGAACGATCACCAGCTCATGGCACATCCAGAACAGTACGTTCACTCTGGACGTGAGAGTTCCTGCCGGCTGCACCGCCCAGGTCGTCATGCCCTCCGGGACGCGGTACACGGTCGGGCACGGAAACCACACCTTTACGGAGTAGCACATGAAAACACTTACCTCACCCCGGCCTTCCCTGCACAGTCGCCTGATGCGCTCCATCCTGCTCCGCACCAAGAACACCAGCGACATCGCTGCTACCGTCGCTAAATATCAAGCGGAGGAAGTTGATGGCAGACCTGACCCAACCCCCACCCGCTCGGCTCTATCAGGCCTGGCAGTAACACGGATGATGATTGCAGACACAGTCGTTTTCCGCTTGAGGCCCAAACGAAGGGAGCCGAGAAGGGCCGTTCTGTATTTTCACGGCGGCGGCTACATTGAAGACACATCGGTAGGCACTTGGACACTCGGCGCCCGAATGGTCAAGGACGCCGATGCCGAGGTGTGGATACCCGCCTACCGGTTGGCGCCCCGGCAAACGGCCGAAACAACAGTGGCTGTTGGGCATGCCATGTACGAAAAACTGATTTCCGTCTGGGCCCCTGCAGCCGTGACCGTGTCCGGCGATTCAGCCGGTGGCGGGCTTGCCCTGGCAACGGTGCAAGCGGCCGCCGCGTCAGGCCTGCCGATGCCCGCGATGCTCGGCATGTTCGCGCCTTGGGTTGACCTGACAATGTCCGACTGGCGCGAAGAGACCGCTGAAGATCCCATGCTGGACCTCCATAGGCTCCGACAGTCCGCGAAAGCCTACGCCGGTGCGCTGGCTCTTGACGATCCCCGCGTCAGCCCGTTGCACGGACGCCTTGCCGACCTCCCCTTTACCTGGATCACCGTTGGCGACGACGATCTGCTCGTTCACCAAAACCGCCGTCTGCGGACGCGTCTTGCAGAAGAAGAAGTGCCCCATCAGTACCTCGAAGATCCGGGGATGCCCCATGTTCACATTTTGTTTCCCATACCTGAGGGACGCAAAGCTTTGAACGCCTTCCTGGAAACGCTGAAAGCACGCACCGGCGCCAGGTAGCGAAGCAGCAACGTTGGCATCAGAGCAGTGCGGTGTTCGATGGCACGCCGGGTCGCGGCGGCACCCTGTGTCTGGCCTTCCGGAGCTTGAACGTATCCCCTCTGTGAGTGGACGGCCGATCCGACGCCTCCTGCGGCAGCGGTCCAGGCAACAAGGGCCAAGGACATCGGGTCCACCACCGGCATCTGCAGCCACAGGCGGGAATTGATCAAAAGGATCACTCCGGCCGACACCGTCGCGACAGTTGCCTGGTTACGCGGCTTGATGATGGCGAACGACACAAGACAGGGCCAGGGCGATGCCTTCCCGCTGTCGTTCCCTGATGAACTGGGCCCCGATAGTTGGACTGGCTAAATGGGATTCTAGGCTGCGAGGGTTTGGGCCCGGTATTGCACCGGGCTCAGACCCTTAAGCTGCGGAGATTCTTTCGTTGTTGTACCAGCGGACGTACTTGTTCAGCGCCGTTGCCAGGGCCTCGGTGTTGAGGAACCGGACACGGTAAAAGAGTTCTTCCTTGAGGTGGGCTGGGAAAACTCACGCCAATCGAATGTAAAACAATCAATCGGACCGCGCTCAAAGCGGCCTAAGACCCTAATCAAAAGCGGGCAGTCCCAAATTTCTTGCCCTCCTCTTAGGTTGCTAGATGCCGGTTGCTCACCGGTAACTGGGGGTCAGGTCGAGTTCATGCGTCTGCCCATATGGCACCGTCGGAGATAGGGCGACGGTGAATTTGGCGTGATTATGGCGTGTAACGAGCACTCCGCAGGTTTTTTCAGCTGTTGCTGCTTTGATAGCGGTTCGCAGCGCTAGGGTCAGCTGAGTCTCCTTGTCTGCCGGGTTCTGTACGTGCAAATCGGCAATGATCCTTTGCATGATTTCCTCTCATATGGTCGTTAAGACCTTTGTCATTGGTACTAAATCTTGGGTTGTGCTGACAGCGGCGGGCTGCGAGGGGACCAGCCGCGCCACCCCTCAGCGACCTGCGCTCAAATTTCGGGATGCGAGGCGGGCGAGGTCTCGTGAAACAGCTGCCATCGCTTCTATCCGCGCAGTACTGCTACTTGCCGTCTTTGGATATTTCCGCTTCCCGGGACTGTTGCCCCGCTGTCGGAGGGGCTTAGGGTTCAGCTCGTATGCTGTTAAGCCGGCGAGCGGGTCGTGGAAGATGCTCTCATGCTCCACCAATGCTGGCCTCCTGTCTCAGTGATTGAACTGGTATTCGTACTTTCAAATCCTGTGCGCGGAAGTGTTCTCTCAGCAGGTCAGGGCAGCAACTTGCCAACTTGGGCTCTGTTTGATGGCGCTATGTCGAAAACTAGGGTCCAAATGGTAGGTCTTCCGCCCAGCCGGGGCATGTTTTCCCCTTGTTCGAGGTAGCGAAATGGCGCGGGGTCACCGTCCGGCCGCCACCAACCACTTACTGGCGCAAGGTCCCCGCTAGCTGCATTGAGGCACGCTTCCTGGTGCTCTTGCACGTGTTGTTCATTGGCTGGCGTCATGGTCCTTGATGTTCCTAATGCATGAGGTCGCCGTTGACGGACGCCTATGTCCTCAGATTCCCAGACTGAATCCAGGGGTGGTGGACTAGGGCCTCCCAGTTGCGAGAGTGGGAGGCCCTAGTGGTTTAGGTGATCCTCCGGGGAACGGGCTCGAGTCTGTCCTGCCGTAGTTCGTCGCTGCAGACTGGCGCCTTAGTTGGCTGGAGCTTGAGCTCCAGCCCGGCTAGGTTCCGCTGACTGCCATCTGCCGTGCCACATGCTGAGTGCCTGGCAGGCAGGTGAAAAACGGGGGTTGGACGACAGGCGCGAAAGGGACGACGAGCCACTGGCCGCCGTACAACTCCACATACGAATCGGAAGGGCATTTTGCGTAGGCTTCTTCCCGAGTCATCTCGTTCTCCTTTGGACTGTGTCAAGTAGTTCGGCGAGCAGTAGATGGCGGATCGGTCCCGACCCCGGCAACTACTGGTTGTGATCTCGTTTATAACTATAGTTTTAGATGTTTCCAATTGGAAGGGGTAGTTCAAAGTTTCTCCTACAAACAGCAGATTCTGCGGGCTTATCCGCTTTGCCTCAAAAATCTAAGGCCAAATGATTGAACGAGGATGTGCCCTAGGAGGAGAAAGACAGCGACGGTGCCCCGGGTTGGGCCGTCTACGTGTTGTGGCCAGGGCGGCCTGGAACCCCTCTGGTCGATTCCTAATTGAACGGGAACGGAGTAGAAGAGGCTACTTTCGCAGTTGAGGCCTGCCGCCGTTACAACAGTTGTGGTTGAGTGAAGCCATGGCCGCCCCCATAGAGGATTACGCGCTGCTCTCAGATCTCCGTACCGGGCCCCTGGTGTCCCGGGATGGGAGCGTTGACTGGCTGTGTTTCCCACGCTTTGACTCACCATCGGTTTTCAGCAGCCTTTTGGGAACCGCCAAGCACGGCCGGTGGTTATTAGCTCCAAATGAGCCAACAGCAGTGGTTGTCGAACGCCGTTACATTGAATCAACCTTTGTGCTCCAGACCACCTGGGGGACGACGACAGGGCAGGTACTTGTCACAGATTTCATGCCGGTAGGGACCGAAGGTTCGTCTCTTGTGCGCCGGGTGACGGGGCAATCAGGAACGGTGGAAATGCGTCAGGAACTCATTATTCGTCCGGGGTATGCAGGGGTCGTGCCCTGGGTGAGCCGCGTCCAAGACGTTGCCGGCACAGGTGTGGCGGTCCTGCTCGCGATGGCGGGTCCTGACGCTTTCGCATTAAGAGGACCTACACTCCCACTTGCGTACGCTCACGGGCATGAAGGAACTTTTGACGTATCCGAGGGTGAAACCCTGGATTTCCAATTCACTTGGTTTCCTTCGTACCGTCCGGCCCCACAAGCCATTGATGTCGACCTTGCGTTGGAAGAGGCCGTCGACTTTTGGACACGGTGGGGGAGCCACTGCCGCGACGAAGGTACCTATGGGGGCGCGGTAAAACGTTCGCTGTTGGTGTTGCGGGCCCTTACCCATCATGAGACAGGGGGTATTGTCGCCGCCCCCACAACATCGCTGCCAGAGGACTTCGGCGGGCCACGGAATTGGGATTACAGGTTCTGCTGGTTACGGGATGCAGCCCTGACTCTGGAGGTGATGCTGACCCACGGCTACGAAACGGAGGCACTGCAGTGGCGCAACTGGCTCCTTCGCGCCCTCGCGGGCGATCCCGAAGATCTTCAAATTATGTATGGCGTTGGGGGCGAGCGGGACCTGCCGGAAAGAGAGCTTCTGCATCTTCCGGGGTACGAGGACTCGAAGCCCGTCCGTATCGGCAACGAGGCGGTGTCGCAATTTCAAGCCGATGTTGTCGGTGAAGTGATGGTGGCGTTGGAACGGTTACGCCTCGCCGGAGGCAAGGAGGACCACTTTTCCTGGGCCCTTCAGCGGGCATTATTGGGATTTGTCGGGAAGCACTTCGACGATAAGGATTTTGGCCTCTGGGAAATGCGAGGTGAACCCCAATACTTCACCCACTCCCGCGTCATGATGTGGGCAGCCTTCGACTGCGGAATTCGGGCAGTACGCCAGCACGGCCTACCCGGCGATACCGACCTGTGGGAGCGTCTGCGCGACCGGCTCCGGGCAGAAATCATGGCCAAGGGCTTTGACCCTAAGCTCAATTCCTTCACCCAAACATATGGAGGGGGACAGACCGACGCTTCCCTATTGGTACTGCCCCAGGTTGGCTTCATCGCCTACAACGATCAACACATGCTGGGAACCGTCGCCCGGTTGGAGGAAGAGCTTCTAACGGACGGCGGCCTGTTGCTTCGTTACCGGACGGAGAGCGGGCTTGACGGACTGGAGCCCGGAGAACACCCCTTCCTGGCCTGTTCATTTTGGCTTGCTGAGCAGTACGTCCGCACGGGACGCCGGGCTGATGCCCAGTCCCTCATGGACAAACTTGTAGGGTTTACCAATGAGCTAGGCCTGCTGAGCGAAGAGTACGACGCAAAAGAGATGCGGATGGCGGGCAACTACCCGCAAGCTTTTTCCCACCTTGCTCTCGTGCGAGCAGCTGATGCTATGCATGGCGTCGACCGCCTTAGCCTTGCCGTCCAAACTGGTGACCAGGGCGACCCGCGTTCGGCCGGTCAAGGGTGACTGCTCCCACTTTGGCTTGATGAGAAGACTGCACAGCTCGGCGACAGGACCGGACCGCCCAGCTGTTATCTGATATCGACACTCAAGGGCTCGATGTACTTGTTACCAGCCGCGTTCGGCGAGGCGGTGCGGCTGGGGGATCTCGTCGACGTTGATGCCCACCATGGCTTCGCCCAGGCCGCGGGAGGCCTTGGCGATGACATCGGGGTCATCGAAGAAGGTGGTGGCCTTCACGACGGCGGCGGCGCGCTGGGCCGGGTTGCCGGACTTGAAGATGCCGGAGCCGACGAACACGCCGTCAGCGCCGAGCTGCATCATCATGGCAGCGTCAGCCGGGGTGGCAATGCCGCCGGCGGTGAACAGCACCACCGGGAGCTTGCCGGCAGCGGCGACTTCCTTGACCAGTTCGTACGGGGCCTGCAGTTCCTTGGCCGCAACGTACAGCTCGTCCTCGGGCAGGGCGGCGAGCTTGGCGATCTCGGAACGGATCTGGCGCATGTGACCCGTGGCGTTGGAGACATCGCCGGTGCCGGCCTCGCCCTTGGAGCGGATCATCGCCGCGCCCTCGTTGATGCGGCGCAGCGCCTCACCGAGGTTGGTGGCACCACAGACGAACGGAACCTTGAAGTTCCACTTGTCGATGTGGTTGACATAGTCGGCCGGGGTCAGGACCTCGGACTCGTCAATGTAGTCCACGCCCAAAGACTGCAGGACCTGGGCTTCGACGAAGTGGCCGATGCGGGCCTTGGCCATGACCGGAATGGACACGGCGTCGATGATCTGGTCGATCATGTCCGGATCGGACATGCGGGACACGCCGCCCTGGGCACGGATATCGGCCGGAACGCGCTCCAGCGCCATCACAGCAACAGCACCGGCATCTTCGGCGATGCGGGCCTGCTCGACGTTGACGACGTCCATGATGACGCCGCCCTTGAGCATCTCAGCCATGCCCCGCTTCACGCGGCTGCCGCCCATCACGCTGTCTTCTGTGTTCATGTATATTTCACTGTCTTTCAAGGGCTCAGTTCCTTAGGAGCCGTGGCGCGCACTCATTTCAACGGCCGGCGTCTGGAGCTCTCTGGGAAGACCCTGCTACTTGCTGGCAGTTCAGATGATCGGATTGCTGCTTCGGTGATGTTGCTTTGAATGGCTGTGGGCAGTAAGAGTTGCAGCGGCGGGAGCCCGTTATCCACGGGCTCCCGCCGCTGGCGACCGATGTCCCTGTCGGCCTTAGGGCTTTACTGAATCCCCGGCCCCTACCTTGGGAGCAGGTCGTTCAGGAGTGCGGATCAGCTTCTTGTTCACGAACTCGTTCATTCCGTAACGCGCGAGTTCACGGCCAACTCCAGACCGCTTAACTCCGCCGAATGGAAGATCGGCCTGGGAATCGGTGTTTCCGTTGATGAACACCATCCCAGTCTCGAGGCGGTCAGCAACGGCCTTGGCCTTTTCCACGTCCTTGCTGAACACCGCCCCGCCAAGGCCGTAGGGGGAATTATTAGCCAGCTCGACGGCTTCGTCCACGTCAGCGACCTTGTACACAACGGCGGCAGGCCCAAAGAGTTCCTCTGAGAAGGCTCGCATGTCCGGGGTTACATCCGCCAGGACTGTGGGTTCGACGAAGGCACCGGGCCCTGGCAGGTGCTTGCCACCAGTCTTCAGCGTGGCACCCTTGTCAACGGCATCTTGGATCTGCTCGATCAAGTCATCGGCCGCTGCCTGGGTAGACATCGGTCCAAATTTTGTGTCCGGGGACAGCGGATCGCCAGGCTTAATCCGGGACATTTCATCCGTAAATTTCTGAACAAACTCATCGTAAAGATCAGCTACCACAATGAAACGCTTTGCGGCTGTGCAGGCCTGGCCGGCATTACTCATGCGGCCACTGACGGCAGCTTTCACCGTTGCATCCATGTCCTCGGTATCGAGCACAATGAACGGGTCACTGCCTCCAAGTTCGAGAACATATTTCTTGAGGTTACGGCCGGCCACCTCGGCGACGGCTGCACCGGCACCCTCACTGCCCGTCAAGGAGATACCCTGAACCCGCGGGTCGGCGATAATCTGCGCCACCTGCTCGCGCCGTGCAAACACATTAATGTAGGCAGCTTCGGGAAGGCCTGCGTCATGGAAGATTTTCTCCATGGCCAGTGAGGACTGCGGGCAGTTGGCCGAGTGCTTAAGCAGGATTGTATTGCCCAACATCAGATTGGGGGCCGCGAAGCGGGCAACCTGGTAGTACGGGTAGTTCCAAGGCATGATTCCCAGGAGCACGCCGACTGGGGTCGACCTGACGATGGCCTCACCGCCGCCTTTTACACTCAGGTGTTCATCCTGCAAGAAGCCCGGTCCTTCGACCGCGTAGTAGTCGAAGATGTCTGCAACGAATGAAACTTCACCACGGGCCTGAGCGAGCGGTTTCCCCATCTCAAGGCTGATGATGCGTGCCAGTTCGTCGTTGCGTTCGCGATAAAGCTCTGCGACCCTGGCAATGATCTTCGCGCGGCTTGCTACCGGCGTCTCACGCCACCTAAGGAATTCCTCCTGAGCGCGAGCGATTGCGTCACTGATTTCTGCTGAAGTGGCTTCCGGAAATACACGAAGTGTCTCGCCAGTAGCGGGGTTAATGGTTTTATAAGCAGTCATTTATTTGCCTTACCAATCGATAGTTTTTGACGGACTGTGAAGTTAAAAGATCTCGAATAGGATAAGTTCGAGAAATATAATCGGCCAATATCCAACACGCTCGGGATGTCTGCTGTGTCGTCCGGGAAGGAATATAGAATCGCATAGAATAGAAAACAGTTCGGTTGATGAAGGAGGCTGAAACGCGCATGGCAGAGCTGGCTGACTTCAGTGCACAGATTTACCGCACCCTTCCCGAGTTGGACAGGGCCGATGCCATCGTGCAGCGCATCAACACCGCAGTGTCGCTTGGCCTCATCCGTCCTGGCGACCAGCTTCCGGCCGAACTTGAGCTTGCCGAAATGTTCGGTGTCGCAGTCGCCACGCTCAGAGAGGCTCTGGCCACGCTGAGGGACCTCAACGTTGTTGAGACGCGGAGAGGTCGCTTCGGGGGAACGTTCGTCGTCGGCTCGCCTAGCCCCTCGTTGGACCTGCTGCGCAAACGCATCACGTCCCTGTCCATGGCTGAGCTGCGGGATCTGGGTGACGAGCACGCGACCATCGCCGCTGGCGCGATCCGCATGGCGGCCGATCGGGCGGACCCTACCGACCTGGACATGCTTGAGTCGCTGGCTCATGCACTGGAGCGTGCCGATTCCCCCGGCGCCCGTACGCGTGCCGACAGCAGGTTTCATATCGGCATCGCGGTGGTGGCCCAGTCCGAACGGCTCATGACGTCCGAGGTCCGCCTTCAGGGAGAAGTGGGTGAACTGCTGTGGGCGCCCCTTACCAGGGAGTTCGATCAGGTCCGCGCGACGGAGGACCACCTCGCCATTGTTGCTGCCCTGCGCCGGGATGACCGGGAGCTGGCCCAAAAAATTGCGCTCGAGCACATTCGTGCGAATATTTATCATCTGATTGACGTCAAACTAACGCTGACATACGCGACGCATGACAGGGACCAATTATGAGCAATGACGCTATCGCACAGGAGTGCGCGAACAAGATCAGCCAATGGTTTAAATCCTTTTACCAGGACCTTGAATCCGCTTCCGATAAAATGAGCGAATCGCTGACGCGTCGAATGGGCGACCGCACCAAGATCAATAATTCTGATTTGCTTGACCTCCCTGAAATATCCCGTTCGTTCCTCGAAGGACACCATGCCGCCGTTGGCGCCGGCGCCATCTTCGCGGTGGCCAGCGTCAGCAAGGCGCAGGGGGCTCTTGAGTGGTGGCTCCGGGATGATGCGGGCCGGATCAGCAAGCGGGAGTTCGACCTGGTTCCTGATACTGACGGCTTCTACGATTACGAGCAGCAGCCCTGGTTCACGATTGCTGCCCGTACCGGTCACCACACCCTGGTAGGGCCTTACGTCGACTACCTCGGGATGGGGGAGTACATTCTCACCCTGACGGTGCCGCTGTACATCAATGGTGGCTTCGTTGGTGTTACGGGAAGTGATATCAGGGTCAGGGACCTGGAAGGAGTATTCGTTCCGGCAATGCGCGCGGTACCGGGGGACGCGGCTGTGCTGAACAGCCAGGACCGGGTCATTGTGAGTAACTCGGGCCGATTCCTGGTGGGGGACCGGGTTAAGAAGACCCCGCCGGGCGCACACAAGATCGCGCTGGAAGTTCCGGCTCTGGATCTTCATTTCCTGTACCTGGCATCGTAGGCGTTCACACCGGACCGCCTGTGTGAACCATTGCCTGGTTCTGCATCTTTTCGGCATGACTGCTGGCCTGTTCGACAAATGCTTTGAAGAGCAGCTCCCGGTCCTCGGCGTTTCCGTCGGAGTCCTCCGGGTGCCACTGGACGCCCACGACCCAGGTGTTGTCCTTATGTTCAGTTCCCTCGATGATGCCGTCATCGGCCACAGCGGCGACCCGGAGACGCGGCCCCACCTGTTCGACGGCCTGGTGGTGCCCCGAGCGGACAGTGATACGGTCTCTGCCCAGAATGCCGTGAAGGCGGCTTCCCGGCAGGATAGTGACCGGTTCGTCAAGGAACATGCTTTCTCCCTTGCCGCCGCGGTGCAGCTCGTAAGGGTCCAGATCAGGGATGAGTGTCCCCCCGCTGGTGAGATTCAGGAGTTGGGACCCTCGGCAAATGGCAAGCAGGGGTGCATCGCGGGCCAGCGTCTGGTCGATCAGTTCCATGCAGTATTCGTCGGCGCGGCGTTCCACTCCATAAAGGTTCGGCACCGGGCCGCGCACCCCATACAGGCTGGGATCAACGTCCCCACCGCCGAGGAAAAGCACGCCACTGGCGCCAGCGATGTGTTTGGGGTCTGGCAGGTTGGTGGCGCTGCTGTCCACCAGGACTGCCCTGGCCCCCGCTTTAAGCAGGGTCTCCAGAGCGGTCCTGGTGAAACGCTTCACCAGCTGGGAAACCTCGACGGTCATGTCAGGGAAGTTCAACGAAACGACCACCGCGATGATCGGCGCATTCCCGGGGAGCTCCGCAAAGCCAGCCGGGATAACATCAGCTGGCGTAATGGGAACCAAAGTCCTGACGCGGCCGTCTCGGTTTGTCATGAGTGAAGGTCTACTTTCTTTTTGTCTTCTGCTGCACGTGCTTCGGCCTTGCCCAGTTTCCTGGTGCGGGCTTCCCGCACGACCCAGTCGAACAGTGCTTGATCGGATGCCAGGGTTGCCGCGTTGTCTTCCGGATGCCATTGGATGGCGATGATCGGGGCGCTGTCGTGCTCGATTGCCTCGATCACCCCGTCGTCAGCGCGGCCGACGATCTTGAGACCGCGCCCCAGTTTCGCCACTGCCTGGTGGTGATAGGACGAGACCTTGGGCGTGAGGGTGCCAATTGCTGCCGCGGTTCGGGAGCCTTCTGAAATGTCCACGGTGTGCAGACTGTTGACGTGGTCGATCTCCTCCGCATCCAGGTGCTGGGTGAGGGTCCCTTCGCATGCGACGTTCAGCAGTTGGAGGCCTCTGCAGATGGCGAGCGTCGGTATCTCCAGTTCGATGCAGTCCCGGATCACCGCGATTTCGGCGGCGTCCTGCCCTCCGTAGTGCGCTACCTGGGTGGTGTCAGCAGGCACCTCTCCGTAGAGTTCCGGCGATACATCTGCGCCGCCGGGCAGGACCACACCGTCGAGCAACGCGTAGCGGGAGCGATCGTTGTGGTCTTCGCTGGGGAACAGAATTACCGGCTCTCCGCCAGCGCGCAGAATCGACCTCAGGACTTCCACCGCTACTGCAATGCCGTCAAAACGCAGGCCTTGGACCGAACCGGACCACATGCCCGGCACGCCAATCAGCGGCCGTGCCTGGTCGTCGGGCTGATGGTTGCCGCCAGCTGCTGTGGTTTGCGGCGTTGTCATTACCGTTCCTTTTGAGGTTGGTTCAGTGGGAAGGCCAGATCGGGCATCCATTTCGTCCAGATGGCTTCAAGCCGTCCGTCGGCAATGACTGTCTCCAGGGCCGTGTTCAACTGCTGAAGCAGCTCCGAGTTGCCCTTAGCTACCCCAACTCCCCATCGGTTCCCAGTCGGTTCGGTGAAGGCGATCGCGAAGTCCGGGTCTGCTCCGAGCGGCACGGTGACGACGTCATCGTCCACGACCGCGTCGACGGTTCCTTTGCGAAGGGCGTCCAGCATGTCCGCGAAGACGTCATCACTTGCACCGAAGGGGACGGGAATGATGCCTGGAAAAGTTTCAGCAAGGGCCATGTTCGTGCTGTTGGCGATGGCGGCAACGCGGTAACCGGCAAGATCCCCGGGTCCCCGTGCCGGGTCATCCTTGCGGACGAGCACCGTCTCATCGAAGATCGCGTAAGGAGTAGTGAAATCAACGTGGGCCTGCCGCTCTGCAGTGATGCCCTGTCCGCACCACACAGCATCCGCTTCGCCGGCCTGGACTTTCGGAATCATTTCGGTCCAGGACGTGATAAGCCAGTCCACCTCACGGCCGATCTCACCCGCGACAAGGGCTGCGGCTTCTGGCTCATAACCGGTTCGGCGCACACCGTCAGGGCTGGCATTGAACAGCGGAGGGGCCTCGGAGTCGATGCAGGCCAGTGTCAGTCGGTCGCTCACGGCAGGGTCTCCCAGTACATGGCGCGGTCCCAGTCGGTGACGGCGCCGCAGTAACGGGCCCACTCGTCATTCTTGAGTGCGGTGTAAATGTCTCCGAGCTGTTCGGGGAGTGCATTCAGGATGTACGGGTCGGCGCTGAGCGAATCGATGGCGTCGCCCAGAGTCAGCGGCAAGGGCTTGAACTTGGGTTCGGCCGAACCCCGGACCTGGTCGTCGAGGGGCTTGCCCGGATCGGTCTGCTTGTTGATGCCGTCTTCCATGGCAGCGATCAGCAGGGTGTGGGAAAGGTAGGGGTTGACGCTCGCGTCCGGGAGGCGGTATTCCATCCGCCCGTTAGAGGAGATGCGCACCATGCAGGCCCTGCTGTCGAGGCCCCAGTTGACGGCGCTGGGCGCGAATTGTCCGGCGTCCCAGAACCTCTTGTAGGAGTTCACGGTTGAGGCCATGATCGACATGGATCCCGCGGCGTGCTCAAGCATTCCGCCCACCGCGTAGCGGCCGATGTCGCTGAGGTGAAGTTCAACCCGTCCCTCGTCGATCAGGAGGTTGGTGTCGCCTTTCCAGAGACTGATGTTGTGGTGGCAGCCGTTGCCCATGGATCCGGTGTAGGGCTTGGGCATGAAGCTGGCGTGAACGCCGAGTTCACGAGCAACCTGCTTACAGATCTGGCGGTAGGTAACAAGGCGGTCTGCTGTCAGTTCGACGCGGTCGTACATCCAGTTCAGCTCAAGCTGGCCGTCGTCCTCGTAGTCACCCTCGATCATGTCGAGTCCCAGGGCCTTTGAGTACGTCACGAGCTTCTTGAAAACCTCGCGCATGCGCTCGAGGTTTTCCACCTGGTAGGCGGGGCTGGAGCCTGGTTTTTTGATAACTTCCATGCCCGGACCGGTCCAGGTCATTTCCGGTTCGCAGCCGGAGCGGACTTCCATGCCCGTGCGTTCGGTGAATGCTGCGTGGGCGCGCTTGAGCAGGCTGCGGGAATCCGTTGCCAGCGGGCGGCCACCGACTTCGTTGAGGTGGGGCGGCTCGTATGCGCTGCAGAAAACTCGGGCGACGCTGGTGTCCCACGGGAGGGGTGCGAAGGTTTCCGGGTCCGGAAGCCCGACAAATTCCTTCGCTTCAATTCCGCCACCGATGAGGTTGCCGAACCGGTCGGTCTGAAGATCAGCCAGCGCGGTGCGGTGGAACGCGATGCCCTTTTCAAGGTTGCGTTTGAAGTGGTTGGCAGGCACCATCTTCGCGATGACACGTGAGCCAATGGTGGGGAGCATGTAGTAGACGTACTCAACGCCGGCCTCATTGATTTTGCGCTGCATCTCCTCGATGACGGCGGCGCTGAGGTTCTTTTCCTGGTGGGCGGCGAAGGCATTGCGGTCGCTGACTATGTCAAGGACGGGGCGTTCGGAAAGGGTAGTCATGGTGATCTCGGTCCTTGGGTCAGATGGCTTGAAGCTGGGTGTCTTGCTGCGGCTGGTTTGAATGCCGTTTGTCCACGAGCTGCCTGTAGTGCAGCTGCCTGTCAGCCGGCAGGCCCACGCTTACTACTGCTACGAGAGCTTGGTCCTGGTAGTAGCCCATGACGACTCCGTCATGGGGGGTCTTTGCGGAGCCTTCCAGTTCCACGATCCTGGTTGCCAGGTTGGGGCTGCCCACTCCCTGGATCTTGAGGTCAAACTGGTTGCTCCAGAAGCTGGGCAGGGGAATGGCCGGCTCTGGAAGTGCCGTGTTGTTAAGCTCGGCAATAAGGGCCTTGGCTGCGATTTTCGCTGTATCGCCCGGGATGGACCAGTGCTCGATCCGTCGGGCACCGGAGCCGTTCCGCAGATCTGGGAAGCGGGCGACATCGCCTACCGCCACGGCGTTCTTTGTTCCTACAACACGCAGGTGTTCGTCGCAGAGTACGCCATTGCTGATGTCAATATCATTGCCCTCAAGCCACTCGACGTTAGGGATCGAGCCGACTGACTCGATGATGACATCCGCCATGATCTCGGTGCCGTCCGCAAGCCTGATGCCGTTGCAGCTGGAGTCGCTTTCGGTATCAGCCTGGGTGGAGAGAAGGCCTGCAACCTTGGCATGCCCGTGGTAGGTCACGCCTTGCTGGACCAGGTAGTCCCGGATACCGGCGCTGAGCTCTTCACCCAATGCCCGTTGCATTGGTCCGCTGGTGCCCTCAATGAGGGTGACGGTGCAACCGAGCTTGGTTGCGGTGGCTGCTGTTTCGCAGCCGATGAAACCAGCGCCGATGACGGCTACCTTGGTGCCCGGGCGGAGTTCCTGGTGCAGTTCAACTGCATCTTCGAGTGTGCGCAGGACATGGCGTCCGCGCAGCGGTCCGGGCAATGGCAGCCTGCGGGGCCGGAGACCGGTGGCGATGACGAGTCCGTCGTAAGCCACGGTCTCGCCGGTGTCCAGGGTGAGGGTGTTTTCGGCCAGGTTCGCGCCGATAACCTCCGTGCCCAGTTGCCACTGGACGTCGGAGACCGAAGACCGGTGGCGGAACTTCACCGAATCAAAGGCATCGGCGGTCGTTCCTGGGTTCTCCAAGAGCTCCTTGGACAGGGGCGGCCGGTTGTAGGGCAGATGCGTCTCAGTGCCGATGACCGTGATGGTTTCGGTCCAGCCTGCGGCCCGGAGCTGTTCTGCAGCGCGGAGTCCGCCCATTGATCCGCCGACGACGACGATTCGGCGGGTCATGGCTGGTCTTGGATGAAGATGGCCTGGACGGGGCAGGCGTCCATGGCGTCTTCAACATCGGCGAGCAGCGAGTCGTTGACGTTCTCCTCGTATTCGAGGATGCCTTCGGAGTTCATCCGGAATACATCGGGCGCGGCGATGGCGCACTGGCCGTGGTTTTCACAGAGCTGGCGGTCAACAAAGATTTTCATGGTCATTCCTGTTCTTGTGGGTCCGTTGGGGGCGGGTCCGGCTATTCGCCTTTGGTGAAGCTGATCGGCAGCCGGATCGGACCCGTGTTGCCGGAGTCAGGCATCCATTCGTCCGCGCCGTTGATCTGGGGGTTGCGGAGTCGCCGCGCCAGGAGCGGGAGAGCTTCGCTCATGTCCGATCGTGCGACAAAGTGACCGAGGCAGTGGTGGACGCCGCCGCCGAAGCCGTGGTGCGGTGCGTGCTCGCCCAGCAGGTTCATTTCCGGTTCAGGAAAAGCTCTGGGGTCGGTGCCGGCGCTTTGCGTGAAGAGGTGGACGGTTGTGCCCTTGGGGACGTCCAGTCCTTCGTAGCTGAAGTCTTCGACTGCCTCACGGGTTACCCATGTGACAGTGGGGTTGATCCGCATGACTTCTTCAACGGCCTTGGATCCAAGCTCTGGGCGTTCTGCCAGAAGCTCCCACTGATCGGGATTGCGCATGAACGACTGCATCGCGAGTCCGAGCTGGTTCCGGGTGGTGTCCATGCCGCCGAAGATCAGCAGCACAAGTGCGTTCCGGAGTTCGGCGTCGCTCAGGCTGTCGCCATCCCGGCTGGCAAGCACCAGACGGCTGACAAAGTCTTCGCCCGGGTTGGCCTGGCGGTCCTTGATGAGTTCCTCGGCGTACTCATACAACTCGGCCAGGGCTTCTTCGACCTTGTGAAGATCCTGCTTGAGGGTTACTCCCAGGGCCAGGCCGATGGTTGAGGCGAGGCGGGCGATGGTCGGCCATTCAGATTTGGGGATTCCCAGCATGATGGTCAGCACGCGGGGTGGCGTAGGGCTCGGCGAAGTCGCTGACGAATTCACATTCGCCCTTGTCGATGAACGCGTCGACAAGTTCGTTGGCCAGGGCCTGGAACCTGGGAACCAGTGACTTAAGCAACCGGGGCGAGAAGGCAGGGTTCAGGAGCCGGCGGATGCGGTGGTGGTCTTCGCCCTCAAGGACCAGGAGGTTTTTGGTCCACCAGTCGTAGAACAGGCCACTGTGGACACCGTGGTGCTGGGGCCACTGAGCGCTGCCCTGCTTCAGCCGGGGGTCCTTGAGGAGCTTGGTGACTTCCTCATAGCGAAGGACGGCGATTCCATAGTTTGTGCGTGCGTACCAGCTTTGTTCACGGGCGTTCCGAAGTGCTTCGGACTGCATCGCGAAGGTGGGATCGGAAATATCCAGGTACGGGGCTTCAGCAATGGGTGTAGTCATGATGGTTCTCTCACAGGTAGTTTTCAACGTTGCGGGACTGGGCGTTATCTGCCACGGAGCCGTTGCTTCCGCTGGCCGGGACGGCGTCCGCTGCAGGGGCATCGCTGTGGGTGTAGGGCTTTTTGGCGAAGAGGTAAATCAGGCCTACTCCGACGACAACCACGGCGGAGAGCAGGACGAGGTAGTTCACAAACCAGGGGCTGTCGGGGGTTCGTGGCCAGACCATGTTGGTGATGCCCAGTACGCCCCAGGTCAGGGCGGCGATGTTCACCGGCACACCCCACTTGCCGAGCTGGAACGCTCCTGACGGCTTCCAGCCTTTGAGGCGGGCCCGCAGGGCGGCGAGGACGACCAGCTGGAAGCCCAGGTAGATTCCCAGCGCGGCGAAGGAGACGATCACGACCAGAGCGTCCGGGGAGACAACGGATCCGAGGATGATCAGGACAGGCACGACGCAGGCCAGCAGGAGCGAGTATGGCGGAACGTGGCGCTTTTCCTGGAACTGGGCGAGGAGGTGGCTGGCGGGGAGCATACGGTCACGGGCCATGGAGTAGCTCAGGCGGCTCGCTGCAGCCTGCAGGCTCATGACGCAGGACAGGAAGGAGATGAGCACGATCGCCAAGACGACTTTGTGGCCAATTTCGCCGAATGCGCCGGCAAGGACTGTGCCGACGGGGTCGGTGTTCTCTCCGGAGATGACGGCGGCGTAGTCAGGTACCGCGAGGATGAGGGACAGGCAGACGAAGGTGGCGGCGAAGCCTCCGATGTAAATCGTCATGCGCATGGCTTTGGGGATTCGGACACCGGGGTTGGGAACTTCTTCAGCGACGTCACCGCAGGCTTCGAACCCGTAGTACTGGTAGATGCCAATGAGGGCTGCAGCCGCGAACGCGATGAAGTAGTTGCTCCCGTCACCGCCGGCACCGAAGGAGTTGAAGAGGACACTGAGGTCATGCTGGCGTGCTGCAACGAGGAGCCAGATGCCGACAACGAGCGCCCCACCCAGTTCGGCGAAGAGGCCGAGCATTGCAACTTTGCTGAGCAGCTTGGTCCCACCCAGGTTGATCGCGGTTGCCGCCAGGATGAGTGCAATGGCGCAAATGATGGTGGAAGTTGTCGTTGACTCCATGCCGACCAGGGCATCAAGGAATGTTCCTGCACCGTATGCCACACCAGCGATGGTGGTCAGCAGGGCAATGAGGTAGACCCAGCCCGTCATCCAGCCCCACTTGGCCCCCCATAAGCGCCTTGCCCACGGGTAGACACCTCCGGCTACGGGGTAGTTGGAAACAATCTCGCCGAATACCAGTGCGACGAACAGCTGGCCCACCCCGACGATCAGGAATGACCAGATCATGGGTGGCCCGCCCAGGCCAAGGGACGAGGCGAAGAGGGTGTAGACGCCTACAACTGGGGAGAGGTAGGTAAATCCGAGAGAGACGTTCCCCCAGAACGACATTTCCCGCTTGAATTGTTTTTCGTACGTGTAGCCCAGCCGGGCGAGTTGCTCGGCGTCTTCATCTATTGGAGAGTGGTCCGCACTCTTGGCATTGGTGGACATGGGGACTCCTTTGGACGGCTGCGCCGCCGTCTATCGCTGAAAGGAAAGAAAGTCTGCTTGGGGGCTGGAATCAGCTCATCGTGATCCGCGTCACTGATAACTCTAGTTTTAGATGTTTGAAATCGCAAGAGATGACGTGAGGAATTTTGAGGAGATGTTCAACCGCGGACGGTAGACGGCTGGTCGCTTGGGTGATAAACCCATTCTGAGCGGGAAAATCCTCTTTTTTCGTTCCACCGTGTTACCGCAATGTAAAACATGGGATTTTAGATTTTTGGATGCACCTCCCCTGGAGTCTGCTTTCGCCTGCCTGCTGGGCACGAGCTATGGCGTTCCCGGTTCTGGTGAGATCCGGGCAGGTTGATTAAAAAGGCCCCCTGACGGGTGCCGCCGTACCTGCAGGTCTCAGTCAGTTTCCGGGCCGTTGCAGTAGTGGCAACCTTCCTCGCAGCCGTCCTGCGAGTCGACGCTGTCAAAAACCTGAAATGCAGCTTTTGGCAGAACTTGGGAGCGCTCGGCGGAATCCGACGCATTGATCCCATGAGGGGCACCAGTGCTGGCGCCAAGCGCCTGGCGCTCAGAGGGCGTGAACCTGGCGGCATTCATCTCGAGGCGAGGGGAGGCAGTCCAGTTCCGGGGCGTAGTGCTTGCCGGGGCGAGGAGCAGGCGGGCAACTCCTGGCCCCGGCACTGCGGGAAGGCCGGCAGGGGCGTGGGCGCCTGCCGGTCGTCGGGCTGCTACTTCACGTTCCGTCCCCTGAGCTTGCTGATGAACAATGCTTTTCATCAAGATTCCTTTGAGTTTGACGATCAGGGAGATCGCTCACGGATGAGGGTTTGGTGCTGCCCGGGCCGGTAATAAATGGGCCTAAGGTACGGTTTCCCCCGCTGACGAGGGACCCTGTCAACTACCTGCCGGCGTAGGGATCAGCAATTCCGATGTACTGGGTGGTGGTGTACTCGGCGATGCCCTCGGAGCCGCCTTCACGGCCGAGTCCTGATTGCTTAACGCCGCCGAAGGGTGCGGCGGCGTTGGAGATGATGCCGGCATTGAAGCCGACCATGCCGAACTCGATCTGCTCGGCAACGCGCAGGAGCCTGTTGAAGTCGCGGCTGTAGACGTAGGAGGCCAGACCGTATTCGCTGGAGTTGGCCAGCCGGATGGCGTCTTCCTCGGTGGAGAAAGTCGTGACGGGGGCGACGGGCCCGAAGATTTCCTGGCGGAGGATCTCGGCATCGTTGGGAACGTTGCCCAGCACCGTTGGCCGGTAGAAGTAACCGGCACCGGCCACTGGTGCACCTCCGGTAACGGCGGTCGCTCCTGCGTCGAGGGCAGCAGATACGAGGGCGTGGACGTCGTCGCGGGCGCCGGCATCAATCAGCGGGCCCACTTGGGTGGCGGGATCGGTGCCGCGGCCTGTGGCCAGGGCGCCCATGGCTGCGGCGAACTTGGAGGTGAATTCCTGCGCAACTGACTCGTGGACGAGGAAGCGGTTGGCGGCGGTGCAGGCTTCGCCCATGTTCCGCATTTTCGCCGCCATGGCCCCTTCTACGGCCTGGTCCAGGTCTGCGTCTTCAAACACGATGAAGGGTGCGTTGCCGCCGAGCTCCATCGAGGTGCGCAACACATTCTGCGCCGCGTCGGCCATCAGCCGTTTGCCCACCGGGGTGGAACCCGTGAATGAGACCTTGCGGAGCCGCGAGTCTTTCAAAAGCGGTCCGGAGATGCTCGAGGCGCTGGAGGAGGACACCACGTTCAGGACGCCAGCGGGAAGGCCGGCCTCGATCATGGTCTGCGCAAAAAGCTGGGAGGTCAGCGGGGTCAGCTTGGCCGGCTTCAGGACCATGGTGCATCCTGCGGCGATGGCCGGGGCCACCTTGCGGGTGGCCATGGCGAGCGGGAAATTCCAAGGTGTGATGAGCAGGCAGGGTCCCACCGGCTTGTGCTGGACCAGGATCTTGTTCTTGCCTTCCGGGGTGGTGAGGTAGCGCCCGTAATCCCGGACCGTTTCTTCGGAGAACCAACGCAGGAACTCCGCCCCGTAGGCCACCTCGCCACGGGATTCCGCCAGCGGTTTGCCCATCTCCAGGGTCATCAGCAGCGCGAAGTCCTCGGCCCGCTCGGTAACGAGCTCAAAGGCACGGCGCAGGATCTCCGCGCGTTCCCGAGGCGCGCTGCGCGCCCAGGCTGCTTGGACGGCGTCCGCAGCGTCGAGCGCGGCGATGGCATCTTCGCTCGTGGCCGAGGCCAAGGTAGCGAGCACCTCTCCGGTGGCGGGGTCGTGAACATCGAACGTGCCGCCGTCGGACGCGTCCCCCCACTGACCTCCGATCAATAAACCGGTGGGGACAGAGGCGAGGAGATCGGCCTCACGCTGGCGTGGGACAGCGGTCGGATCAACGAGGGCAGTAGTCATGAGATTCCTAAAGAACGTGAGTGACGGCGATAGCCCCCGCCCTTGGGTGGCGGGCTATCGCCGTCCTTGATTGATCGGATGAGGGACACACTTCATCTCAGTCAGATAGTGCGGTCCCTGATAAAGGCAGCGACCTGGTCCACTGTTTGTTCTCCCCGGGGAATTCGTCCCGCAGAGGTGAACAGCCCATGGGCGTACCCGGGAAGGTGCTGGTACAGGACTTCCGTGCCTGCCCGGGCTAGTGCGGCGGCATAGTTTGCGCCTTCATCAACCAGCGGGTCGTTGTCCACGGTAATCACGTATGTTGGCGGCAGTCCTGCAGGGAGCTGAGCCATGGCGGGGCTGATATCCGGTGCAGAGCGGTCTACACCGGCTGGCAGATAGTGGCCCGCAAACCAGGCGATGGTGTCGGCAACCAGGGGGAACCCATCAGTGACGCGGTTGTAGGACGGCGAGGACATAGTCAGATCCACCATGGGGTACAGGAGGACCTGGCCAACGACGGGCAGGGGATCCGTCGCGGTGGCGTTCTCATTGGCCAGGACTGCGGCCAACTGCCCACCCGCGCTGTCACCGACGAGCACAGCCTCGGTCACGTCTAGGCCGTGCTCGTTGCCGGCATCAAACAGCCAATGGATCGCGCGGCGGCTGTCGTCAATCGCGGCCGGGTAGGGGTGCTCCGGGGCAAGCCGGTAGTCCACCGCAATAACGGGAAGGTTGGTCAGCGAGGCCAATCGACGGCACAACCCGTCATGAGTTGAAAGGCTCCCCATGACCCATCCCCCGCCGTGGAAAAACAGAACGGCGGGGGTGGATCTTCCGGTGCTGCGGGGGTCATAAACCCGAACTCTGAATTCCTCCACGTTGTGATCTGTGACCGACGACAGCGGGTCACCGCTCAGTCCGTTGGCCGCGCAGCCGCTCTCATAGAGCTCGCGCACCTGCTTCACAGGGTAGGAGTGAAACGGGCGCCCGCCAGCGGCCCGGAATTTCTGCAGAACCTCTGCAGCGTCCGGTGCTACGGGCCTGCCGCTGAACCGGTCCGTTTTTGTCACTTCGCGGGCCCGGATTCGGCCAGCTGCAGGTAGTCGTCAAGCTGGAGGTCGTGGGTCTGGGCCCGGTATTCTTCGACGGTTCCGGACCAGTTGTTGATGACCCGGCCGTCCTCGTTCTTGTACCAAGAGGAGCATTCGGACGAGAACGCGGACTTCTGGAGTTCTTCCTGAACGTGTGCGTTGAACTTCTCCACTACCGCCCGATCTACTTCCAGGAACCGTGATTCATCGGCCGCGATGTACTGGACAGCCTGGGCGATGTAGCGGTGCTGGGCCTCCAGCATAGAAACAACCGAGTTGTGGTTGAGGTTGGTGTTGGGGCCGTAGACCAGGAAGAGGTTAGGGAATTTGTCGACGGTGATGCCCAGGTAGGCTTCCGGGGCGTTGCCCCACCGCTCGTCGAGACCGATTCCGTCGCGCCCTGAGACGCGCATGGATCCCATGAAGGCATGGCTCTTGAACCCGGTGGCGTAGATGATGACATCAAATTCGTGCTCGACGCCGTCAGCGGTTCGGAGGCCACTGGGAGTGAATTCCGTGATTGCCTCTGTCACGAGTTCTACATTCTCGCGTGTCAGTGCGGGGTAGAAATCGTCGCTCCGCAGGATGCGCTTGCAGCCGAAGTCGTAGTCGGGGGTGAGTTTGGCCCGCAGTTCCGGGTCGGAGACCTGGGTCTCGAGGTGCTGGCGAGCCAGTTCGACCCCTTCCTCGGAAGCTGAAGTATGTTTGCGGGTGCGTTCGAATCCGGCTTCGCGGAATTCGTGGATTTCCTGCCGCAGCTGGCGGTAGGTATCCGGGTTTTCCTGGAAGCGGGCGCTCTCTTCCTCGGTGAAGATGTACTGGTCGCGGGGGAGGATGTAGTTGGCTGAGCGCTGGAATACGGTCAGATTCGATGCGATCTTGGCAACCTCCGGCACGTACTGAACGGCAGTTGCAGCGGAGCCGATGGAAGCGACGCGTTTGCCGGTCAGGTCAAGGTCGTGCCGCCACTTGGAGGAGTGGAAGGCCACGCCTTCGAAGGTTTCGGTGCCGGGGAAGTTGGGGACGTTTGGTTCGTTCAGCTGGCCCCAGGCGGCCACCACGGAACGGGTCAGGAACTCCGAGCCGTCGGCCGTATGCACGGTCCAAAGCCGGCGGTCCTGGTCCCATTCAGTCGCGGTGATGTTCTGGCCGAAGTGGATGTGCTTGCCGAGCCCGAATTCCTCAACCATGGAACGCAGGTAGCCCTGGAGTTCCTCCTGACCGGCAAACATCCGGGTTACCTTGAGGTTCAGGAAGTAGCTGTAGCAGTAGACCAGGGCCTGCGTGTCGCAAGCGGCACCGGGATAGGTGTTCTCGCGCCATACGCCTCCTACATCGTTGCCGCGCTCGAGGATCAGGAAGTCCTCGATGCCTTCCTGGACGAACTGGGCTCCCTGGCCCAGGCCGCCGAAGCCTGCGCCGATGATGATCGCGCTGTAGATGTGGTCATTTGTGGAGGTCATGATGTTCTCTCTTCGGAGCTGGAGTGTGGGTGGTCAGGAAAAGGTGATGATCTGGCGCAGTGCGTGGCCGCCGTCGAGGGTGTCCATGGCGCGGTTGATGTCTTCGAGCGGGATCGTGTCTGAGACCAGGCCTTCAACGGCCAGCTGGCCGGATCGCCAGAGTTGTTCGTAGATCGGGATGTCGTGTTCGGGGACTGCCGAACCGAGGTAGCTGCCCACGATTGACCGGGCCTCTGCTGTCAGGGTCAGGGGGTCGATGGAGACCGACTGGCCCGGCGCCGGCAATCCCACGGTGACGGTGATGCCACCGGGCTTCGTCAGTGCGATGGCAGCTTCCAGAGCCCGCGGGTGTCCGGCGGCTTCGATGACGGCGTCAAACTTTTCGCCGCGTTCCAGGGCCTCGGCAGAGGTTATGGCGTCCGCGGCACCCAGGTTCCGGGCGGCGTCCAGTTTCGCCGGCAGGGTATCGACGCCAACGACGTGTTCAACTCCGGTGGCGATGGCCGTAATGAGCGCCGCCATGCCTACTCCGCCAAGACCGACGATGGCTACCCGCGCGGAAGGCGCCGGCTTGGCGACATTGAGGATGGCTCCTCCGCCGGTGAGAAGGGCACATCCGAGCAAAGCGGCGATGTGCGCCGGGACATCGGACCCGACCGGCACAACT
The DNA here is from genome assembly GCF_030816485.1 of Arthrobacter sp. B1I2. Classification (NCBI taxonomy): domain Bacteria; kingdom Bacillati; phylum Actinomycetota; class Actinomycetes; order Micrococcales; family Micrococcaceae; genus Arthrobacter; species Arthrobacter sp. B1I2. The sequence continues at coordinate 118,115 of NZ_JAUSYC010000002.1, forward strand.
GAACGGCGGGAGACCACGGCGTGGGTGGCGAATGCCGAGACTCCAAGGTGGTGTTGGACGGGCTCACCCTCCCGGGAGAGTCGGCGGTTTCCACCCAGCAGCGTTCCTTCAGTATTGGAAGCGCTGCCCTGCTCGCACGGCGTTTTGCCGTTGGAATTGCATCCGGAGCATTCACCGCAGCGGGGGAGGAAGGTCATAACGACGCGCTGGCCCAGGGAGATGTCATTGACGCCCTCGCCCAGTTCCTCAACGATGCCGGCCGCCTCGTGGCCTAGCAGCATCGGAACTGGTCGTGGCCGGTTTCCATTGACGACGGAAAGGTCAGAGTGGCATATGCCGGCTGCCTCGATACGGACCAGGATCTCGCCCTTGCCGGGACCTTCGAGTTCGAGGTTCTGCACATGGATGGGCCGGGAGTCCGCGTAGGGCCGCTCTGCCCCTATGGCCTCAAGTACAGCCCCGCGTATGGTCTTGGTGCCGGTGGCCGGCGTCGCGGCTGACTTCGTATCTTCGATCGTCACGATTGTCCTCTCAGTGGTGCAGTAAGGCTGTGCACTGTCCATTGAGATTAGGCAGCCGCGAGGGTTGCGTCACGGTGCAGAAAGTCGATATATGCGCTTTCTTTTGTACGAAGCGTCAAAGGGGGGGTCGTCGTAGAGTGTAACCACGCCACGGTTAGGGGAGGCCCACATCCGGCGCAGTATAAGCAGCATTATCGGGGTCGCTTCGTCCAGTGGCCGGTGGTTCCGGCTGGCGGTGCGACCTAGTCGTTCCGGGTCGCCTGGGAGCGACCTCTAAGGGCGAGCCAGAGCTGGGCTGCTACGTCGGGGTCGTCCAGGTCAACCCCCAGCAGTTCCTTCGCCTGGGCAATTCGGTAGCGCACCGAGTTCCGGTGCACTCCCAGTTCGCGGCCCGCCGCCTCCCATTGCCCGCGGTGCGCCAGGTAGCAGCGGACCGTTTCCAGTAGCTGCCCGGGATGGGAGGCCAACTCGTCCACCCATTCATCGGCCGGCAGGTCGAGGCCGTGACCAACGCGTATCAGCTGGCCGGGGGCCGCTGAGGCGGCGACCTCGGCTACCTGCGATCCGATCTCGTGAAGCCGCCGCAGAGGCATAGGTCCACCCCATGCACCGCGGACACCTTTCGGCAACGTCGGATAAGGGCTCGAGGCTGCCTGAAGCACAAATACGACATCGGAACGTTCGAGGACCAGCCCGGACAGGGCGTGCTGTGCCGCCAGCTGTTCGCTATCGGGCAGGACGGCGACGAAGGCTGTTTCCGGGAGCGGGTCGGAGTCCATCTGCTTTGCAAGGAGCCGGGCTGCATCGTCATGGCCTTCCAGGACCAGCGCTGCGAGCATACCCTCTGCGCGTCGACGCTCGGCCGCGGCGCTGCGCTGTCCGGCTGCTCTGGCCGCCAGGAGCGTGGATGCGGTGAGGAACAAGTGCCGCTCTGCAGCGGCCAGTTGCCCGCTTCTGCCTAACGCAAGGTAGCCCGAGGCGGCCGGACCATCAGATACCGGGTAGAGAGAAGCAACACCGGCGGCCAGTTGAATGTTGCCGGTGGCACCCCGGCGCGCGTTGCGCAAAATGGCAGATTCCCGTGTGAGTTCGGCCAGCAGTCCCGGCGGGAGTTCAGCGCCGTTGGCAGCCGAGGATGGGGCCCCGTCGCCTTCAGGCAGGTATGCAACCCAGGTCCCCAGAGCGCGGGACAATTCCCGGACGATCTCCGGTTCCGCATCATCCTGTGCGGCGGCCCGCGTCAGTGCCACCTGAAGCCCTAACAGAGCGGTGAGTTCGGCCTCGCCGCCCTGCCTGACAAGCTCCCAGTATGCGCGCGAAACGGCCAGGAACGGGGACTCGCGGGGAATAGTCAGAAGAGGAAGGCCAGCTTCCACGCATGCCGCCCGCAGTTCGTCCGGCACCATGGCATGTCCTGAACCCAACCCGAGACCCAGAGCAGCAACGCCGCCTTCCACCAGACGTTGCACATAGTTCTTAGCCGCCTCTTGGCGCGCATCTCCGTCAAGACCGGTGAGCTGCAGTCCGACAGTGAGGAGAAGCTCACCGCCGTAGAGGAACATTGTGGGATCCTCCAGCTCGGAGACGTGCACGCCCGTTAGTTCAACGCGGGGGAGCGGAATGGGCCAGTAGGGCGCCAAGTCGCGCTTTGCAGCCTCAACAAGCCTTGCGAGGGTGATCATAGGTAAATCATAGGTGACCGTCTTTTGTACGTTGGGACTGATCCTTGATTATCTCTGGATGAATCGTCCAACGACACGTCATCGGACTGTCCCTATGGTGGATTTCACCACACGAGGAGGACCTATGACTGTCACATCAGAACTCGCCGCAAACCAGGCCAAAGATCCGGCCGCCGTTAAGGCCACAGCCCGCCGCCTGCTCACCGAGCTTCCGGGCCCGCGTTCCCGCGAGCTGGAGGCCGAACGCCGCCAGCATGTCACCGACGCTTTTGGTATCACTCTGCCCGTGTTCATCGACCACGCGCAGGACGCTCTGCTCGTCGACGTTGACGGAAACCACCTCATTGATTTCGCCTCAGGCATCGCCGTGACCAGCGTTGGTGCTGCAAACCCGAAGGTGGCCAAGCGCGCCGCCGCCCAGCTTGAGCGCTTCACCCACACCTGCTTCATGGTGACCGAATATGAGTCCTTCGTTGAAGTCTGCCGGTGGCTCAACGAGCACACCCCCGGTGACTTCGAAAAGCGGACCGCGCTGTTCACCACCGGCGCGGAGGCTGTAGAAAACGCCATTAAGGTCGCCCGGTCGGCTACCCGCCGGCCCAATGTTCTCGTCTTCGACGAGGCATATCACGGCCGCACCCAGCTCACGATGGCGATGACGGCAAAGGAGAACCCGTACCGGCTCAACTTCGGACCTCTCCCGGGCTCAGTTTTCCGCGGACCGACGGCGCCCGCACACACCTCTCCTGACGGACCGGGGAAGGCCCTGGAACAGATCGAGGCGCTTCTAGCAGAACACGGGGCGGAAACTTTCGCCGCTATGGTTATCGAACCGATTCAGGGCGAGGGCGGCTTCATTGTCCAGGCCCCCGGGTTCCTCGAAGGCATCCGGGAAATCGCAACCCGCCACGGCATCGTGCTGGTTATCGATGAGATCCAGGCCGGAATGGGCCGCACCGGCACGCTGTTCGCTTCCGAGCACGAAAGTATAGCCGGCGACATCACACTGTCCGCGAAAGCTCTTGGCGGCGGATTGCCGCTTTCGGCCGCGACCGGCCGCGCCGAGCTGATGAACGCTGTCCACACCGGTGGTCTCGGCGGGACCTACGCTGGCAACCCTGTAGCCTGTGAAGCCGCTTTGGCTGTCTTCGAACTCCTCGAAGACGGCAAGCTTCTGGAGAACGCCACTGCCATTGAAGCCGCAGTCAGGCGCCGTCTGGAGCCGCTCGTTGAGCTTGACGGCGTCGCAGACGTTCGCGGCAGGGGTGCGATGATGGCGATCGAATTCAGCGATGCTTCCGGGCCTCGTAAAGACCTTGCCACCACGGCCGCGAAGGCAGCCAACGCTCATGGTGTCCTGACTCTAACTTGCGGGACCAGCGGAAACATCATCCGGCTGCTGCCTCCGCTTGGCATCGAAGCGGACGTCCTTGATGAGGGCCTTGCGGTGCTGGAAGCATCCATTCGGTCGGTATTGTCGTGATTTTCCGGGGAAGGTGGACCCGTCGGGGTCAGCTATGAGGTCGGGAGCGGACTCCGGCGCACCACTGGAGGGGATCGTCGTCGCGGATTTCTCCCGCGTGCTCGCCGGTCCGCTCGCGACCATGACCCTGGCCGATCTCGGCGCCCGGGTCATCAAGGTCGAGCGCCCCGGAACCGGAGATGACACCCGGGAGTGGGCGCCACCTTCCTCAAAGACAGGTGCGACGTACTTCGAAAGCGTCAACCGGAATAAGGAATCCGTCACCCTTGACCTGACCGACCCGGAAGACCTGGAGCTTGCCCGGGAATTGGCCCGCCGCGCCGACGTCCTGGTGGAGAACTTCAAACCTGGAGGGCTCGCCAAGCTGGGCCTCGGATATGAGTCACTGGCCGAGGAGAACCCCGGGCTGGTGTATGCGTCAATTTCGGGTTTCGGCTCGGAAGGCGGTCGTGATCTGCCCGGATACGACTTCATCGTGCAGGCTGTCGGCGGACTGATGAGTATTACCGGTGACCCGCAGGGCGACGCCTATAAAGTGGGCGTCGCTCTGGTCGATGTTCTGACAGCGAAAGACGCCACGATCGGTATCCTCGCGGCCCTTTCCGAGCGTAATTCCACGGGTCGGGGCAGGCGGATCGAGGTCAATCTTCTATCGAGCCTCCAGGGCGCCCTTGCCAACCAGGGTCAGGCGTACCTGGGCGCCGGTGTTACTCCGACCCGGCTGGGCAATGACCACCCTTCCATCGTCCCTTATCAACTTCTTGCCACAGGTGATGACCCACTGGCCGTTGCCGTTGGTAACGACTCGCAGTTCGCCAAGCTCTGCAGCGCCATCGGCAATCCGGAGCTTGCCGCTGATTCCCGGTTTGTCACCAACTCTGCGCGGGTCAGGCATAGGCGGGAGCTTGTCACGCTGCTGGAAGCCGGGCTCGCGGACGCTGGAGCGAAGGAATGGCAGGACCGGTTGGTTTCTGTGGGAGTACCGGCTGGCCGCGTCGCCGGCATAGGTGAAGGCATCGCGTACGCCGAAGCTTTGGGCCTGGAGCCGACCATTCACGTCCATGACGCCGACGGGAACGTTACCGGCCGCCAGATCCGCCATCCGATCACCTGGACGCCGGCACTGCCGCCCCGGACCCAAGCTCCACCCGCCCTCGGTGAGCACACCGCAGACGTGCGGGACTGGCTACGGAACCATCCCCAAAGCAAAACGTTTACCTACACCCCTCAAAGTGCCGCCCATTCAGAAGTCGTTTATGCCCAGGAGGGACCACATCATGACTCTCGCCCCTAGTTCCGCCGACGTCGAGGCCGCTACCGCACTCGAGCCCTCGGATCTGATCTCCTTCGATACCCTCCTCACGGACGAGGAAATCGCCCTGCGCGACCGCGTGCGGAATTATGTTCGGGAGGAAATCAAACCCAACATCGCCAGCTGGTATGAAGAGGCCCGGTTCCCGCTGGAAATCGTCCCTGATCTGGCCAAACTCGGCCTGCTCGGAATGCATCTGAAAGGTTACGGCTGCGCCGGCGGAAGCGCAGTGGACTACGGGTTGGCCGCTGCCGAACTCGAGGCCGGCGATTCAGGCATACGCACTTTCGTTTCCGTCCAAGGCTCTCTGGCCATGTCGGCAATCTCGAAGCATGGTTCTGAGGAACAGAAAGAGGAATGGCTGCCCCAGATGGCTGCCGGCACCGCCATAGGATGCTTTGGCCTTACCGAACCCACTGCCGGTTCAGACCCCTCTGCCATGGCCACTTTTGCCCGCCGCGACGGCGAGGACTGGATATTGACCGGCTCCAAGCGGTGGATCGGACTCGCCAACATTGCCCAGGTGGCAGTTATCTGGGCCCAGACAGACACCGGCGCGCGCGGATTCGTGGTACCAACCCAGACCCGTGGCTTTACCGCCACCCCAATTCAGCCGAAGCTATCAATGCGCGCTTCTGTCCAATGTGACATCACTCTGGATGACGTGCGCCTGCCTGCCGACGCGGTCCTGCCAAATGTCACTGGCCTCCGCGGCCCTTTTACCTGCCTGAATGAAGCACGTTACGGCATTGCCTGGGGCACCATGGGTGCCGCGCGCGACGCCTTTGAAGATGCCCTGGACTACTCCAAGAATCGGCTTCAGTTCGAACGGCCCCTGGCCGGTTACCAATTGACCCAGCAGAAGCTCGTGAACATGGCCCTGGAGATCAACAAGGGCTTCCTTCTCGCTCTGCACCTGGGACGGCTGAAAGACGCCGGCAAGCTGCAGAATCATCAGATCAGCATTGGCAAGCTCAACAACTGCCGGGAAGCTATCGAAATCTGCCGTGAAGCACGCACAATCCTGGGCGGCAACGGGATAACCCTCGAACACTCGCCCCTTCGCCACGCGAACAACCTTGAATCCGTTCGTACGTACGAAGGCACTGACGAGGTTCACACCCTCATCCTCGGCCAGAAGCTAACAGGTATAGGAGCCTTTCGGTGAGTGCCGCCGTTGATGCACCCGACGCGTCAGGCACCGACCCCGGTGCCGCGGTGACGGTGCAGCTCAGGCTCCTCATCGACGGAAACTGGGTACCAGGCAAAGGCGGACACCTTACCTCTGTCAATCCCAGCCGCCCGGAGGAGGTAGTTGCCGAAGGCGGTGTTGCCGTCCTTGAGGATCTCGACAAAGCCATCATGGCGGCGTACGGCTCACAGCGGGCCTGGAGCCGCACCCCGATCCACGAACGGGGCGCGGTCCTGTCTCGCGCGGCCGCAGCCCTGGAGTCCCAAGCCGACCTACTTGGCCTCGAACTTTCCCGCGAAGAAGGCAAGACCCTAACCGAGGGACGGGCAGAGGTGCTCCGTGCGGTTCAGATCTTGCGCTACTTCGCCGCCGAGGGTGACCGCGCCGCCGGGGAACACTTTGCTTCGCCCCGGCCCGGGGAACGTATCCTTGTAACGCGTAAGCCGCTGGGCGTCGTCGGAATCGTCACCCCGTTCAACTTTCCGATCGCCATCCCGGCATGGAAGATCGCTCCCGCCCTGGTGCACGGGAACGCGGTGGTGTGGAAACCCGCTTCCACCGTCCCGCTTCTCGCCATACGCTTTGCCGACGCTCTCATCAACGCCGGGCTGCCCGCCGGGGTACTCAACCTGATCGTTGGCCCCGGCACTCTCGGGACAGCCCTTGTTCAGAGCCCAGGCGTGGACGCCATGTCCTTTACCGGCTCGTCAGGGGTAGGACGCGCACTGGCAGCCCAGGCTGCCGTCCGGGGGATTCCCATGCAAGGAGAAATGGGGGGCAAGAACGCGGCGCTGGTTCTGGACGATGCTGATCTGGATCTAGCCTCGGAGCAGGTGCTTTTCGGGGCGTTCCGCTCCACCGGACAGAAATGTACCGCAACCTCACGACTCATTCTCGCGGACTCCATCGCCGACGAATTCCTGGAGCGCCTCACGCTCCGCCTCGGCACTTGGCAGACCGGGGACCCCGTTGACCCGGAAGTACAGATGGGGCCGGTGATCAACGAAGCGGCACGCAGGTCGATCACGAGCGGAGTCGACACAGCCGTAGAGGCCGGTGCCGTCGCCGTCGCCGGCACGTCTGCGAAGAATCCTTTTGCCGGCACTCCCGGCGCCTTCATCGCACCCACTGTACTCGAGCTCCCTGCAGGCCAAGCCGGATCTGCCAACCTCGCCTGGCGAGAAGAGCTTTTCGGCCCTGTCCTGGCGGTCCGCCGGGCCGCGACCACGGAGGAGGCATTCGGTCTGGCAGAAGAGTCCGAGTTCGGCTTGTCCGCGGCAGTGTTTACCCGTGATCTGGCGACAGCGCTGGAAGCAGTCGAAGCTCTCGATGTGGGCATCCTGCACCTCAATTCGGAATCTGCCGGTTCAGATCCCCATGTACCGTTCGGCGGATCAAAGAAAAGCAGCCTCGGGCCAAAGGAACAAGGTGGCGCGGCAAAAGACTTCTACACACACACGACAACGGTCTACCTCCGAGGGTAGGAACGGAAGCAGGATCAGATGTCTCATACACTTTCACGAACGGCCGACGCCGTGCCCGTCTCAGCCGACAATCTTGGGCGGCCGAAAACGATTGGAACCTTCGGCGTCGTTGGCGCAGGTCTCATGGCAACTCAGCTCGTTCTGTTGGTCGCGGACAAGCTCCGCGTTCCGGTCCTCATCAGCGATCTTTCCGCGGAGCGGGTATCCGGCGCCCTTCACCGGATCCGCGGGCACCTCGAAAGGCAGGAGTATCGAGGCAGGCTCCAACCGGGGGAGGCAGCAGAAATCGCCGGGCTGATCCGCGGCACAACGGATCCCTCGGGGTTCAGGGGGTGTGACGTCGCAATCGAGGCGGTTTTTGAGGACCAAAAGACGAAACGGACAGTATTCCGGCAGTTGGAGGACTCCATCGCGCCCGACGCGCTCCTGCTCACCAACACGTCCTCGCTATCGGTCACCGGGATGGCACGTGGCCTCAGGCACCCCGAAAGGGTGCTCGGGTTCCATTTCTTCAATCCAGTCGCCGTCCTCCCGCTCGTCGAACTGGTCCGAACTGCGTTCTCATCCGATGCAGCTCTGTTGACCGCGGGGGATCTCGCCGTACGCCTGGGTAAAACAGCCGTACCGGTCGCTGACACGCCTGGTTTTGTCGTCAACCGGCTCCTCACGCGCCTGTTCAGCGAAATTCTCGCCGAAATCGATAAAGGCGGGGACCCCGCCACCGTCGACCGCTCCCTCGAAACATGGGGTTTGCCCATGACGCCCCTGCACCTGATTGGCTACATCGGTCCCGCAGTACAACGGCATATCTGCGACACGTTGCACCGCGCCTACCCCGATCGTTTCGGCCGGTCCGCTTCTCTCACTGCGGTAGTCGAGGCCGGGCTGCCGGGCTTCTTCGATGAAAACGGCAAGGTACCGCCGGCAGCCCTGATACTGCCCCCGGAGCCGCACGAAGTGGACCCGGACCGGGTGCGGCGTCGAGTCCGCGATGCCTTGGCCCAAGAAGCCCAATTGATGCTGGACGAGGGAGTCATCGGCACGTCGGAGGACATCGACCGCTGCATGACCCTCGGTGCCAATTTCCCGTCCGGCGGCCTTACCCGCCTACTCACAACATGACCTGCATGACCGAAGAACGGCCACCCGAAGTTACTTCCGGCCATCTCCACCATCGAAACCCGGAGCATTGATTGAAAACAGAGACCGCCTTCCGATTGACCGACCCAAGGGACGTCGTTATTGTGGGCGCAGCCCGCACCGCTCAGGGACGCCTGCTGGGCCAACTGGCACCACTTTCCGCAGTTGAACTGGGCGGAGCAGCCATCGCTGGTGCCCTTGCACAGGCCGACGTCCCGGCAGACATTGTCGATGCCGTCATCATGGGACAAGTTCTCCAGTCAGGGGCCGGTCAAAATCCCGCCCGGCAGAGTGCAGTCGCTGCGGGAATACCCCTGAGTGCACCGGCGGTCACAGTGAACAAAGTGTGCCTCTCGGGACTGTCGGCCATCATCGAGGCCGCCCGAATGCTGCGCCTCGGCGACGCAACCGTCGTCGTCGCCGGCGGCCAGGAGTCCATGAGCCAAGCCCCCCGCCTCGTTGCAGGAACCCGGGCGGGGAATGCCTACGGGACGCTCACGCTGGTTGATGCAGCTGCCAACGACGGCTTAACGGACCCGTTCGACCACGAGGCCATGGGCCTGGCTACTGATCGTGCGAACTCCGCACTGGGTATTTCACGTGTAACACAGGACGCCGCCGCCGTTACCTCTCATTTACGGGCGGCGGCGGCGCAGGAATCAGGAGTGTGGGCCCAGGAAATCATCCCGGTGAAGGTTCCCACCCGAAAGGGCGTCCTCGAAGTAACCCTGGACGAAGGCATCCGTCCCGACGCTTCACAGGAGTCCCTGGCCCGGCTCCGCCCCGCCTTCTCCCCGGATGGGACGGTGACGGCGGGCAACGCTTCCCCCTTGACCGATGGCGCCGCGGCAGTCGTGCTGACCACCCGGGAAACTGCTCAGAGGCATGGGTGGGACGTCATCGCAGCGCTGCGGGCCTACGGCCAAATCGCCGGTCCTGACACGTCCCTGCCCGATAAACCCGCGAAAGCCATCCGAACGGCTCTGGAGCGCGAGGGCTGGACAGCCGAAGAACTTGACGTGGTTGAGATCAACGAGGCCTTCGCTTCAGTTGCGTCCCATTCCGCTGAACTACTTGGTCTGCCCGATGACCGGATCAACATACACGGTGGCGCCATAGCCATTGGGCACCCAATCGGTGCTTCAGGTGCCAGGTTGGTTGTCACGGCAGTGCACGAACTCATCCGGCGGGAGACCGGCCGGGCCGCGGTTGCACTATGTGGAGGCGGGGGCCAGGGCGACGCCCTGCTCCTGGAACGCTGATGTTCGAGCAGTGGAACACCGACACACACCTCCGCCGGACCGTAGATTGGCAGAGCCATGTAGGGGATGTCGTAGAAATCCGCGACAACACCCGCGTTGTTCGCCGGGGGATCGTCGAAGAAGAAATGCCGGACGGCTCAGGCCTGTGGCTGGCGGCAGACGCCACCGACCGCAGGGAGTACTTCCATAAAGATCTTGGCTACGAACTTTGGGTCTAGTACGGAGGGATCCAACAGCAGTCGGCTGAGGGGCAGAGTTCCCGTGAAATGGTGCAGTGTTCGCGTGAAAAATCACATTCGAACACTTCACCGTTTCGAGTTCCACCTCAACACCAGCTGCCCGCAGCCGGCATGCTGTCACCGGCATGATGATCGGCCCGGGGTTCCCGGTTGCTGGCTCTTCATTCCTGGTGGTTCCTGGGCGTCAATAGTGTCCTGGCTGGATTCGGGTCGCTCGTCGCGGACAGGCAGAACGTCCGGCCGAGCGGCCCGTCTTTAGAAGACTCGCCTTGCGGGCATGTGCGTCGGTCAGCGCGGCCGTCCCGGCGGGCTTTTATTGGCTTATCGCTGTGGCTTCAGTGGTACGGCTTTCCACAGCAGATATGGCTCGCGGATTACCGCGCAATCCGCCAGCTTGTGGAATCATTCCTTCGACTCGTCATCGCCGCGGTCTTTCTGCAGCCATACCTTGCAGCGGGGCGCATAAAGAGACGCACGTCTTTCCGCGGTGGTGATGACCACTACCTTCTTCCCGTCAGCACCGGACCAGCGTGCCAATATAGTGGTGCCATGAGGTCATGCGCACCGGTAATACTTCTGGTGCCCAGCTCGCCCCCGGGACCCCTATGGCCTCATCGTCTGGTCGGTGGAATCGTAGAACTATTGTCTTCATTCTCCGAACACGACGGTCATGAAAGCCTGCCTGCAGGCAGGCGAGAGGGTGGCCCCCAGCAGCGGTCGCCTGGCTGAGGTCCAGCAGTGGGTCCTACCTAACTAAAGCCCAGACCCGATGATGGGACTCGCCAGGGAACCCTGGTCCTGTAGGGACCGCACGAACACGGCGCACCATCACCATCAGCGCTGTAGATAACGGCGGGGAAGAACTGAGTTGGCGAGCCCCAAGGTTCTTTTGCCAGATGCGGAGCGCCGGCACAAAGCGAGGCCTCGGAAGAAGCGAGGAGGCTCTGCTAACGGCTCTGGCTGCCGTGCGCGGCAGCGCGGTGTGTCGTTTCACTCCGCCGATCGGAGTGCTCTTGCTTCCCGGGGGAGCTTGCCCACCCGGACTGCTGCACACCACCCACCAAGGAGGAAGTACCGAGCGCTTCTTCGGTTGACCCGCGACGCCGGGAGGTGTTCTTGCTCTGTACAAGAGTCCTGCTTTTCATGATCTATTCTTTCCTCTAAATCCGGTAGTCCAAAAGGGGAAGTGCGTTATCGCGTTAGGAGTATGTGTTCCGGGAGGCATTTTTTAGGGAAGGGGCCAACTCCCGAAGGAGTGTCCATACCGTCTGTGAGCCCCGGAGCGCCGGCATGATTTCTCCCTGCTGCAAGTAACGGATTGGCAAGTAGTCATTCTCAGGCCGCCACCAACCGCTGGAAGGGGCGTGATGCCCGGTTTTTGCAATGATGGTCAAGCGGTTTGAACGGTTTATCTGGAGCTGCATGGTTGCCCCTTCTTTCAGCGTGGCCCTGACTGTGACTGCCTGAACGTCAAATGCTGCCTGGGAGAATCAGGCTGTCCCATGATCGTAAGGAGGTCATAAGCACGAGTCACCGTACAGTTCGTCAAGACTTCCGCTTTTGTCTGTACTGATCGCCGAAACAGTCGATTTTCGCTCTCCATGCGCCGGTAGAGTCCCTTCATGGCACCGACTAGATGGCCCGAAATATCCTTTGACGACTACGAGGACGTCCGCAGATTAAAGGCCCGGTATTTTCGCTATATCGACCTTAAGCGTTGGTTTGGAGCATGTTTGACCAGCTGACTTGGGAGCCCGAGTCGCGCGAAGAGCAGGGCTTTCATGTGCCGGATATGTGGGGGATCAGGGGCTACGGCCACTATGAAGAAGAGTACGTCCGGACGGCCGAGGGATGGCGGATCTCATTCTTGAAGCTTTCTCGGCTCCGAATTGAGCCGCTGGCTGGTCCGCACCACGTACCCGAATTTTCCCTTACGCCTGCAACGGAGGGGTGGCTTGATTAGCCTCAAGGCTTCTTCCTGCCAGATCGGAAATGACCCTTCTTGCGCGGCGGTTACCGATTATCGTCTTAGAGGTCCGGGTTTCCCGAAGGGATAGTTGGACGAAGGAGCAGTGGCTGGCTTTGTGTAAGGAGCTCCTGCATCACTAACGCATGAACCGCCGCACTGCTCTTATGGGCATAGGCCACGGATATTATGATGGTCGCCACTTCAGCGTATCTACTGAGTGGTTGGATGTTTCGGACCGTTCAAAGGCGGTCGGCCCAACTCTTCAAATGTCCTGCTGGGCAGATGATACGCATGGAAAACAGGAGGCAAAGCACCGTTATGGTAAGTCTGCGTACCGCCCTTGCAGCGGGAGTAAAGGAGTGGAAGCTACCTGTCCAGGCAATGGCCCACGACATCCATTCCAACCCCGAAGTGGCGTTCGAGGAGGTTCGTTCCTCGGAGGCCGCTGCGGCGCTCCTGGCTGAAGGCGGTTTCGAGGTTGAGCGAGGCACTGGTGGCCTTCCTACAGCTTTCACAGCCACCGCCGGGAGCGGCGAGCTGAAGGTGGCACTGTGCGTGGAATACGACGCGCTTCCAAACATCGGACATGCATGTGGGCACAACCTGATTGCTGGTGCCTCGGTCGCCGCCGCCCTTGCCTTGCGACCGCATGTAAATGAGCTGGGCATCACGCTAAAAGCCATTGGAACTCCTGCTGAGGAAAGCGGCGGGGGCAAGGCGCTTCTGCTGGAACGGGGAGTGTTTGACGGTATCTGCCTTGCCCTGATGGTTCACCCTGTCCAGGACGGAGTGACCTATAACCCGGCCGGTACCAGCGCCCAGGCGATGGGCAGGTACAGGGCGACGTTCATTGGGAAGGCTGCCCATGCGGCAGCAGCCCCCCATCTGGGCGTGAATGCGGCAGATGCGGCTGTGCTGAGCCAAGTCGCCGTGGGGTTACTGCGCCAGCAAATACCGGGTGACCACCGCATAGCTCTGTACGTAGCCGTGGCCGGACACGCCACGAACATCATCCCGGAACGGGCGGTAGTTGAGTTTGAGTGCCGGGCGTTCACCCTCGGGGAATATGAAGCCCTGCTTGAGCGCGTCCTCGCCTGTTTCGAGGGCGCTGCCCTGGCAACTGGAACAACGCTGGCTGTTGAGCCGACCGAACCGGCATACGAGCCGTTAGTCCAAGACAACGCCCTGGCAGCGCATTGGACGGAGGCCATGCGCACGTTCGGTAAAGACACAACCAGCTCGGCCGGCATGAGCGGGGGCTCAACTGATATGGGCAATGTCTCCCAAGTAATCCCCGTCTTGCATCCCTGGCTGAGCATTCCCGGTGCGAACGTACCCATCCACTCACACGGGTTTGCAGCATTTGCCGATTCACCTGAGGCATACAGGGTGATGTTTGAGGCAGCTACTGCGCTGGCGTGGACCATCGCTGGAGCGGCGACAACTCCAGCTGAAAGAGAACGCTTCATCAAATCGGCATACAACCCCCGGGCTTCCGCGGCCAAAAATACGTCCGGTGTCCTTGGGAACATCCAAGAGCGCACTAGCGCCATGCAGCACCATTAAGGGAAGGAAAGCTACTGTCGCAGCAATGGATTTGCGATCCTTGCGCACCTCTCCGTGCCCGCAATTAGCGGGGCCACCCTCGCGGCGACAGTTACACAGCGGACGCGGCCAGTGCTCCCCGGCTACCTGTCCTCGGAAGAGTCAGACGTAACTACCCGACAGCGCCGCTTCCTCCGCCTCTGCGCCTTCGGAGACGTGCGGGGTGAAGCGGACGAACATGGCTTTGAAGCCGGGGGTATTGGATTCGCGGGCGACGTTTTCCTTGTGGACCAGGGCGTTGGCTTCGGGGAAGTATGCGGCGGCGCAGCCTTTGGCGGTGGGGTAGGCCACGAGCCGGAACTTGTCCGCCGTGCGGTCGTGTCCGCGGAAGGTGCTGACCACATCCACGAGGTCCCGGTCCTTGAAACCGAGCTCGGCCAGGTCTTCGGGGTGGATGAGGATCACGCGCCGGCCGCTGGAGATGCCGCGGTAGCGGTCGTCCAGCCCGTAGTAGGTGGTGTTGTACTGGTCGTGGCTGCGGATGGTCTGGAGCACCAGGTGCCCGTCGGGCGGGGTGAGGTATTCCAGCGGGCTGACGGTGAACCGGCCGCGGCCGATGTCGGTTTTGAAGGACCGGGTGTCGCGGGGCGGGTTGGGCAGCACGAACCCGTTTTTGGTCCGGACCCGGGTGTTGAAGTCCTCGAAGCCGGGCAGGACGCGTTCGATGTGGTCGCGGATCACGTCGTAGTCCTCGGCCATGGCTTTCCAGTCCACAGAGTGGTCCGGGCCGAAGGTCGCCTCGGCCATGCGGGCCACGATCACCGGTTCGGCGAGCAGGTGCTCGGAGACCGGCGTGAGCCGGCCCTGGGTGGAGTGGACCACGGACATGGAGTCCTCCACGGAGAGGAACTGGGCGCCCTTGGGGTGCTTGTCGTCCTTGTCCGTCCGGCCTAGGGTGGGCAGGATCAGCGAGGTGCGGCCGTGGACGATGTGGGAGCGGTTCGGTTTGGTGGAGATGTGCACGGTCAGCCCGATCCGCTGCATCCCGGCTTCGAGGGTTTCGGTGTCCGAGCAGGCCAGCGAGAAGTTGCCGCCCATCGAGACGAAGACGTCCACTTCGTCGCGTTCGAACGCTTCCATCGCTTCGACGGCGTCGAACCCGTGGTGCCGTGGGGAGGTGATGCCGAACTCGGTGTCGAGGGCTTCGAGGAGCCATTCTTTGGGTTTTTCCCAGATGCCCATGGTCCGGTCGCCCTGGACGTTGGAGTGCCCGCGGACCGGGCAGGCGCCGGCGCCGGGCTTGCCGAAGTTGCCCTGCAGGAGCAGGACGTTGACCATTTCCTTGATGGTGTCCACCGAGTGCGGCTGCTGCGTGACGCCCAGGGCCCAGCAGAAGATGGAGGCCTTGGACTTGATGAGCATCCCGGCCACTGTTTCGATCTGGGCGCGGGTCAGGCCGGTGGCCTTTTCGGTTTCGGCCCAGTCCAGGGTGGCGCGGGCCTGGCGGTAGGCGTCGAACCCGTCCGTCTGGGCCTCGATGAAGGAATGGTCGACGACAGAACCCGGGTTCCGTTCCTCCTCGGCCAGGAGCAGGTGGCCCAGGGCCTGGAACAGGGCAAGGTCCCCGCCCACCTTGATCTGCAGGTACTCATCGGCCAGCGGCGTGCCGCCCCCGACGACGCCGGAAACGGTCTGCGGGTCCTTGAAGTTGAACAGTCCAGCCTCGGGCAGCGGATTGACGGCCACCACCTTGCCGCCCTTGTCCTTGCATTCCTTCAGCGCGGACAGCATGCGGGGGTGGTTGGTGCCGGGGTTCTGGCCCACCACAAAAATCAGCTCGGCGTCGTGGATGTCATCCAGTGACACGGTGCCCTTGCCGATCCCGATGGTCGGGTTCAGCGCCGAACCGGAGGACTCGTGGCACATGTTCGAGCAGTCCGGCAGGTTGTTGGTGCCCAGGGCCCGGGCGTACAGCTGGTACATAAAGGCTGTCTCGTTCGCGGTACGCCCGGAGGTGTAGAACACGCACCGGTCCGGCGTGGAGGCCCGGACGTGTTCGCCGATCAGTTCAAACGCGTCGGCCCAGGAAATCGGTGAATAGTGGGTTTCCCCTGCGCGGATCACCATGGGTTCACTGAGCCGGCCCTGGTTGCCAAGCCAGTACTCGGTCTTGGTGGACAGCTCGGCGATGGAGTGCTTTGCCCAGAACTCGGCGCCGACCGTGCGGAGGGTGTTTTCCTCGGCCACGGCCTTGGCGCCGTTCTCGCAGAACTCGGCCGCCTTGCGCTTCTTGTCCGACTCCGGCCACGCACACCCAGGGCAGTCAAAACCGCCCCGCTGGTTCAACCGCAGCAACGACTGCGCCGTCCTGGTCACCCCGGCCTGCGCCACGGCGCGTTCCAGCGCCACCATCACGGCCTTAACCCCGGCCGCCTCGGTCTTGGGCTTGTGGACTTCGAGGTCGTCCTCGTTGATATCCGCGACGGGGGCGGGCTGCTTACCGAACTTCACTGTCTACCTTTCTTTGCGCAACACCGCAGGCCGGTCTTGCTTTTGATACGTAGCGTCCGCCTGCGGTACACGGGCCAGAATTCTCTTAAGGAGTTAGCGATAAGGCTAGAAACCTGTACGAGCTGACGCTGCGGACGACTTAGACAGCGCGGTTTAGCTCCATGCAGAATAGACGCACAGTTATGCCCCGATAGTAGGGGGACGCCTTTAGACGTGTCGCCGTACGATTCGTCAAAAGGCGTGGTTCTGGCTGTACAGATCGCCGAAACTAGCAGGGCGGCAGCCATAGGATTAGCCTGTGACCGAGTCCTTCCGCATCCGGCCTGCCCGCACTAGCGACGTGTCCGCCATTAAAAAGTTGGTTGTCCCCCTGGCGGAGCAACGAATTTTAATGGCGAAGGAGACGGTGGCTTACTACGAAAGCCTGCAGGAGTTCCGAATCGCGGAGTCCAGTCAGGACGAGGTAGTCGGCTGTGGCGCCCTGCATGTCATGTGGGAGGATCTGGCAGAGGTCCGCACATTGGCTGCTGCCAAGGACTGGCGCGGACAGGGCGTGGGGCACGCGCTGATGGAGAGTCTGCTGGAGGAGGCCCGCGCGTTGGGTGTTGCCCGTGTTTTCTGCCTCACCTTCGAGGTGGACTTCTTTAAGGGCCACGGCTTCGAGGTCATGGCTGACCAGTCCGTCGTAGATCCGGTGGTGCACTCGGAGCTCCTCCGCTCACACGACGAAGGCGTTGCGGAGTTCCTGGACCTGGCCCGCGTGAAGCCCAATACCCTGGGCAACACGCGCATGATCCGGTTCCTCTAGCCTGCGACAGGCCAGGCACCTATTCGACTTGTTGGACGCCCACATGGTTGAAACCCTCGATCCGCGTTGTGTCAAAGACGCCATGATTACCTGCCCGAAGACCCTATCGGAAGACAGCAACATCGAAGAAGTCCGCAGGTTCTTCGCTGATGACCACGTTCATTTGGCGCTCATCGTGGATTCAACGGGCGGCTCCTAACGACTTTGGAGCGTTCTGATATTCCTGCGAAGGCAACTGGTAGTGCAAAGGCAAGTGGTTTTGGGACGATCCTTGGCAGAACAGTAGAGCCGCAACGGTCTCTTGGTGCTGCCACCGCAGCTCTGCAGTCAGCAGGGCGCCGTCGACTTGCTGTAGTGGATGATGAGGGGAAGCTTCTGGGCCTGCTCCGCCGTAAGCGAACCGGGCTTGGCTATTGCAATGATGCAGGAGTTGCTGCTCGCGCAGCCGGACTGGCGATGTCCACAAGAGGCTAAAGAAGCCTGGTTCTTGCTCATTAGCCTCTTTGCGCCGGTCCCCTTATTACTAACGTGAAGCGCGCCGATAATGGCTCCTTGCTCATGGCTTCCAGCGGTCTAGTGCTTGGGTGTTCCGCTGGATTGGCGGGGGATGAGGGTAGGCATGGATCGCCTGATGAGGGGTTCGGTACCGGGGTTGACGATGAGGTCGATGGCGGTGGCCGCGATCTGGTCCAAGGGAACGTGGACGGAGCTTAGGGGTGTGGGCAGCCGCGCCGAAAGGGGTGTGTCGTTGTACCCGACCAGTGCGAGGTCATCGGGGATGGTGATGCCGTTGCGGTGTGCTGCCGCCATCACGCCCATGGCGATGTTGTCGTTGGCCGCGAAGACCGCTGTGGGACGATGGCCAGCGCTAAGGAGTGTTTCGCCGGCGGTGTAGCCGTTTTCGATGCCGTAGCCTGCCGCGATAAGCCATTTGTCGGCCGGTTTGATGCCGGCTTCTTCCATGGCTCTGCGGGCGCCGGCGAGGCGGGCTTTCCCGGAGGATGTGAAATCAGGGCCGGTGACGACAGCGATCTCGCGGTGTCCTAGGTCGATGAGGTGGCGCACGGCGAGGTAGCCGCCTACTTCGTCGTCTCCGAGGGCGGATGGGCTGATGCCGTCGGTGCGCAGTACCAGCGCATGCGCTACCCGGCGTTCACGCAGGAGCCGGGGGAGTTTGTCGTCGAGCCGGGCCGTGGCCAGGATCAATCCGTCCACGTTGCGGTCGAGCAGGGTTTCGGCTGCGCTGCGTTCCTCGTCAGGGTCATCTCCGCTGGTGGCAACCATTGCGAAGTAGCCGCGGGAGGAAGCGGCCTTTTCGAGTTCTTCGAACATGAGGGCCATGACGGTGTCGCTCAAGCGGGGGACAAGGACGCCCAGGGTGCGGGTTTCGCCGCGGCGCAGGCTTGAGGCGAAGGAGTTCCTCCGGTAACCGAGCTCCTCGGCTACCTTCCGGACGTTCGCTGCAGCTGCTGAGCGGGACGTGGTCCTCTCATCCAGGGCGCGGCTGGCCGTGGAAATGCTCACGCCACTGGCCGCTGCGACGTCCTTCAGCGTGACGACAGTGCCGGTGGCAGCCGGATCCATAAGGGTTCTCCTCTTCAGCAAGGGTGTAACAGACACTCTAATCCTCCTGACTTGCAAACGTTCTCTTGACAGTGAGCTGCGACACGTGCAAACTCGAAAACGTTCCCGCAAACGTTCTCACAATAGCGGGACTGCCGACCATCAATGAAGACAAGAGGTAGCTGCAATGACACTCGATCTCCGCGGACTCAGCCCCGCACCTGTCACCCCGTTCACCGAAGATGGCGCTATCGACTACCCGGCGATCCAGCGTCTGGGTTCGTGGCTCGGATCGATTGAAGGCGTGAAAAGCCTCGTCGTCCTGGGCCACGCCGGCGAAGGCACGTTCCTTACCGAAGAGGAACAGCTGGACGTCATCCGCGCGTTCGTTGCCTCCACCGACGGCCGCGTGCCGGTCGTCGCCGGCATCACCAAGGAGGGCAACAAGACCGCGGCCCTAGAGGCAAAGAAGGCCGTCGAAGCCGGCGCCTCAGCTGGCCTGGTCTACCCCTCGCACGGGTGGCTGCGCTTCGGATACCAGGACGGCGCGCCCCAGTCGCGCTACAAAGAGATCTATGAAGAGTCCGGTCTGCCGCTGATCCTGTTCCAGTACCCCGACAACACCAAGGCGAGCTACAACCTCGACACCCAGCTGGAGATCGCCGGCCAGGAAGGCGTCTTCGCCACCAAGAACGGTGTCCGGAACATGCGCCGGTGGTACACCGAGATCCCCGCGCTGCGCGCCGCGTACCCCGAACTGCAGGTGCTGTCCTGCCATGACGAGTACCTGCTGCCGACCATGTTCGATGTGGACGGCCTGCTCGTCGGCTACGGCAACATCGCCCCCGAACTGCTCGTCGAACTGATCGAGGCCGGCAAGGCGCAGGACTACAAACGTGCCCACGCAATTCATGAGCGGCTGCTCCCGGTGACCAAGAACGTCTACCACCGCGGGTCCCACATGGAAGGCACCGTCGCGTTGAAGTGGGGACTCGTGAACCGCGGCATTCTGGACCACGCCACAGTGCGCACCCCGCTCCTGCCCCTTCCCGAGGGCGCCGATACCGAGATCGCGGAAGCCTTCGCCGCCGCAAACATCGGCAAGGTCACCGTCAGCGCCTGACCAACCGCAGGGTGTGCGCGGGAAGATGTTAAACCGCGCACACCCTGGTTCGACTACCGCCCGCTTTTACGCGAGCGACCGGCCACTTCGGTAGGCCGCCCACCCGACATTGAGGTCGGAAATGAAAAAGTCAAAGAAGACTGTGCGGGAGAATAATCCCGCGGAAGGAGGGCGCGCTGTGACTGAGCACACGAAGACGCCTAGCACCTCTAAGCCGGGAACCGGCTTCGGACATCTGTCCACCAGCAGCGTCCAGGCCAACGTCGAGGCCCGAAAGGCCCGTCGGTCATTTTGGGGCCAACTTGCCCTGATCGGTCCAGCCTTCGTCGCCGGTGCCTGGCAGTTCGGCCCCGGCAACCTCGCCACCGCCGTCCAGGCCGGCAGCGGCTACCAATACACCCTGATCTGGGTGATCATCGTCTCCACCATCCTCATGATCTTTCTGACCGACATGAGCGTGCGCCTGGGCATCAAATCGCCCGTGTCACTCATCCAGTCGATCAAGGACCACTTGGGCAAGAAGGTCGGGGTGATCGCCGGCATCGGCGTCTTCCTGGTCACCTTGTGCTTCTCGGTCGGCAACGCCGTCGGCCTCGGCTTGGGCGCATCCATGCTGCTGGGCGGATCACCGGTCATGTGGACGATCATCGGCACCGCTATCGTCGCGACGATTCTTCTGTTCCGCAATGTCTACCGGGTCATCGAGAAGGTGCTCGTCGTCATGGTCGGGGTCATGGCGGTTGCCTTCGTCACCTCGGCGTTCATCGCCAACCCCGACTGGGCCGCGGCAGCATCCGGGCTCATGCCCGTCGTTCCTGGCAATGCGTGGCTGCTGGTCATCGCCCTGGTCGGTACCAACTTCTCCGTGAACGCCGCCTTCTACACCTCATACGGCACGAAGGAGCGCACACGCAGCGAGGACGACTACCGCGACATCACCATGATCGACACGATCCCCGGCATCGTTGCCCCTGGCATCATGACCTCCCTCGTCATCATCGTTGCCGCCTCCGTCCTCGGTGCCACGGGCAAAGTCGCCACAACCATGGGCCAGCTCGGCAGCGTCTTCGAACCCCTCGCCGGCCCGATCGGCACCGCGATCTTCGCCATCGGGTTCACCGGCGCCGCCTTCTCCGCCATGACCGCCAACTGCACCGCCGGTGGCACCATGCTCTCCGACGCACTCAACCGGCGCGGCACCAATGGCATCACTTCCGGCACACAGAAACTGATCAGCGCGATCATCCTCGCGTTCGGCCTCACCATCACCGTCATCTTCCAAACCTCCCCTGTGCAGGTCATCGTGATCGCCCAAGCGCTGACCATCCTCGTCGCACCCCTACTGGCAACACTGATCGTGATCATGGCGAATCGCCACGACCTGATGGGCTCGCTACGCAACAAGTGGTGGCAGAACCTTTTCGGCGTAATCGGCCTCCTCGCAGTGCTCGCCCTGTCCATCCGGTTGCTCCTCAACTTCATAACCGGCTAACCCGCTTTCAGTGATCCGGTGCTAAATGCTCAACACAGCCCGCACCGATTCACCACGCGCTGCCAGGCGCTAAGCGATGACCAGAACAGGTAGTGCCCCCATCCAAAAGGTGGGGGCACTAGTCATCGCCTCGGTCACGGGCACCTACCGGATCCGCAGTCTCGCCCTAGCGGACCTCATTGTTGACGGCATCCGAGCCAACTAGCCGGCGGTTTCCCGGTGACCGGCAACAACCGCAATGGCCTCAAGGCCCTTTACAATCCCCTTGGTGATGACTGCACGATCGCCCTAGCTGCCAAAACAGAGATGGATGCAACGCACCAAACCCGACCGACAGGTCGGTCTTAGCTGTTCCGCAAAAGCCCCTCCCGGGCCTGATTTAAAGAGCCGATAACAGCGATTCTGTAAAGCTGCAGGCTTCGGCACACCAGCCTCAAATCGGCAGGGGAGTGGACTCGCTCCAGACCGATGTGGCGCAGGTACTGGTAGACCGTCTCCCTGCTGATCCCGTACTCACGGGCACGGGCCACTTTAGGACCCCGGTGCCGGCGGGTTGGACCAGCTCGGCAGCCCGATCGGGCGAAAGCGTCATCTTCCTGCCCTTGTAAAAGCCGCGATGCTGAGCCAGGGTGATGCCTCGCGCTGCCGAATGCCCCATGACCGAGAGCATAACGTTGGCCATGGGGGAGTCCTCCGCTGACCATTCATTTTGCCTCCCCACCACAACACGCGTGACTGAGTTCTAGGGCCTGTACGGCCTGGCGCCAATGGGTAGCGGTCAAATCCTTTCAGTCACCGGCAGCTGCTGCAGGGATTGCAGCGGTGAGACGACCTAAGACTTGCTATCACTGGTACCAGCAGATGCGCACTCGGCAGCCTGTGCGCGCTCCGCTTCCGAGTAAGCGTCTTCAGCGCGCTGCTCCTCCTGATCTTCGTCAAGTTGCTCAAATCCCTTACAGAGCTCGGCATAGTCATGCGGTCTCGCCGCCGTAACAGGTTCTTGTGAGTCGCAGTTGATCAGACGGACTAACCAATCGGCGGCAACATGAAAACGCGCGTGGTTGGGGCTGACATAATAGGCGACCGCTTCATCATTGGATACTAAACGAGCAATGAATTGAGTATCTTCTTGAAGGTCTCCATCTCTGATGAGGGATACAGCTTCTTGGACTTTTATGTCGAAAAGATAGCGGTCCCGTGCTGTTACATGTGGGTCCTCGTTCGGGAGCCCGTACCTCAGTGCACGGATGTGGCCGACCAGGGCGAGGCATGACCGCAGGGCAGCCAGGTCGCTCCGGCGGAGGTCGTCCTCACGAGCTTCCCGTCGATCGAGAATTCGTTCCCTCACGACGACCTTACGTTCGATCGTCCAGAGAACGATCGCCAAGATGAACGCGAGGAGGCTACCGACGAGGCTCCCTACAAGGCCGGACCAAAAGGCTTGATGCGCTGGCCCCATACTATTCAGTAGAACGAAGACCGTGAGGATCGCGGCTAGGGCGCAGGCGACACTGAGCCCTATCAAGGTTGTCAGTTGCGCAGGGGTTTCAGCGTTCTTCGCGGTGCGTTCGATCTTGCTCATGAGCAAAAGTGTCTCATCGGACGACCGTCGGTACCCCTGCTCCCGGTTGGCGCATGGTCGACGTGGGACGGCCGGCAGCAGCATTTTCGCCCATCGGTGCGACATGTACGTGTACATCTTCCTGGCTTGATGGGTTGCGTTGCAAGGAGGGGCGGTACGCTTTTGGCGAGTAAGCTTCGGGGTCAGGATGTGATGGTGAGGGGATCTGGCGTCGCTACCACCGCAGAATTTGGGGATAAGAAATATGCGAATAAGCAGACTGCAGGTTCAGAACTTCAGGAACTTCAGTGATTTAATTATTGATCCGTTTCCGACCCCAGTTGTCATTGTTGGAGAAAATGCCGTAGGTAAGAGCAATCTCCTACACGCTCTCAGACTTGTTCTAGATCCTGATCTTTCGGACCGGCAACGCAGACTTACTCCGGCTGACGTCCACGAAGAATCCGGAGGCATCCCCAAAGGTGTCGAAGTGAAGGTCGTAGTGGATCTTACGGATTTCGATGGTGACGCCGGTGCCATCAGCGAGCTCGATGGCTCCATTATCGCCGTGAATCCCTACGTCGCCCGGCTAACGTATCGATTCAGGCCGAAGATCGATCGGGACAACGACGGCCAGGACTTCAAGGAACTCACGGTAGATGACTATGAATGGAACATTTTTGGAGGCGACGCCGGCGCCCATGAAATGAGGCGGGTCAGGGACCACGTAACTCTCTCTGTGTTGCCTGCCTTGCGTAACGCTGAGGCTGACTTAGCGAGGTTTGACCGGAGTCCCCTTGCTCGCTTGCTGGAGCAGCTTCCCCCCGAAGAGACGAACGTTGCAGCGGCCTATGCCGCCATCGACGCAGCCATGGCCGTCCTCCGGAAGGATCCAAATATCCAGAAAGCTCAGGAGTCGATATCCGGACGAATAAGTGAAATGTCAGGCCCTCAGCTTGAGCTGGACCCAACGTTGGGCTTTGCTTCCCGGCGCAACGAGGGGCTGCTGAGAGCACTACAGCTGTTCGTAGACGCTGCTGGCACTCGAGGAGTTACCTTGACATCTACTGGCACCGCCAACGTTCTTTACCTCGGAATGCTGCTCGAAACGCTTCGCCTGCGGAGGGAGAACGACGCGGTCGTTGATTCGTTTTTGGGGGTTGAGGAACCCGAGGCTCACTTGCATCCCGGCCTTCAGCGACACTTATTCCGTCACCTACTATCCGAACCCACTCGACTTGTACTGACCACGCACAGTCCACACATAGCGGCAGTCGCCAAGCTGCCGAGCCTTGTGCTGTTATCCAGACAGGATAGGGCGACGGTGGGATCCTCTCTGAAGCCCGGGTACCTGACCCCGGCTGAAGAAAAAGATCTCGAACGGTACCTGGACGTGACGCGAGCAGAGTGTCTCTTTGCTCGCTTCATAATTCTCGTTGAGGGAACAGCCGAGATGTACCTGATTCCTGCTCTCGCCGCCGCAGCCGGCTTCGACCTTGATGCTCACGGAGTACTGGTTTCTAGTGTCGCTGGAACAGACTTCGCTCCCTACGTGAAGCTGCTTGGTCCTGCGGGACTCAACAGACCCTATGTGGTCATAACAGACGGGGATGTGACGGATGCTGCAGAACCCGGTCTCTCCCGGGCCTCTGCACTCACAGCGGACCAGGGCTATGAAACTGAGCTACAAAACTTGGTTTCCAACCTGTTAGCAGCAGACGCCCGAAAAATCGTTGACTTGGGCGCGGGCCGGCAAGCCGTCGCGCTTGAGGCGGCCTATCGAGGATGCTTCGTGGGTGATTTCACGATGGAAACTGACGTAGTCCCACTGATCTCAAAGGAAATGAACTCGGCGCTCCTGGACTTTGACGTCAGCGATAAGCTGCAATCTCAGTTCTCAGCCTCGACGACGGCTCTAACCGATCACGTTCTGAGCGCCAGTGAGGCCGCAACGCATCGAGAAATCATTCTTAGGCGAATCGGCGCCATCAGCAAAGGGCGTTACGCCCAGCGCGTTGCTGCTCATGTAGAAAACATGGATCTTCGCCGTCGCGTTCTAGACCTGTATGAAGACCCAGAACTCATAACCGATCTTGGTCCTTCTGACTTGATGGGTCTTTCTGGGGGGTACATCTTGGCGGCTCTAGATCATGTCAGCTGGCACGTGCGCGACTCGCCTCTATTTGACCTTAAGAATAGCTCTACCGCCGACGGAAGGTGACATGCTACCCAAGGAACTCTCCGTCGAGCTCGAGGAGCTAAATGACCAGCAGAGGGAAATCGTGCTGCATAGCGGCAGCGTGGTTGCCCTAGCAGGACCGGGTGCGGGGAAGACACGAACTCTAGTGGCAAGAGCCGCATATGTCCTCGCAACGGAACTAGGTTCCCGTGCGGGAATTGCTGCAATCACGTACACGACGAAAGCAAGCGAAGAGGTCGGTCTGCGACTACGGCGCTTGGGTGTTCGCCCTGGGCGGCGGCTGGTGAATCGTACTCTGCACTCCTTTTGTCTCCGAGAAATCGTTCAGCCTCTGGCGCAACTTTCGGGCGACCCGACCCTGGGGGCTACCCGGCTGATAGGCCGGGAGCAGTGGCTTCAACTCCTCGAAAATTGTTTCCTGGCGCGCAACGTGCAGTTCGGCAAAATCGAATATGAGACGACACGTGTTGGAAAAATTCGGCGTCTTGACGCCGCCGGCCTGAACGTCGACGAGTTCGCGGACGAAAAGATGGTCCAGGCTGTTCGAGACCTAGAGCGCGAGATGCGCGTTCAGGGGCTGGTTGATTTTGAGTCAATGGCCGGCAACGCTCTGCGAATCCTTTCGTCCAACCCGGCCGTGGCTGAACTTCTTGCCACCCGCCTTCCACACTTGATTGTTGACGAGTACCAGGACTTGGGACCCGTCCTGCATCAGATTATTCTGATCCTCCTCCGCCACAATGTGACAGTCACAGCCGTAGGTGACCCGGACCAGACTATGTACGCTCACGATGGAGCGGATCCTCGTTTTCTTCGCGACCTCGCCTCGCGTGGGGATTTTTTGGCAATACCCATGACTACAAACTATCGAAGCGGACCCGTAATAGTCTCCGCGAGCCAAAGGCTCCTCAACGAATCGAGAGGCTATCGCGCCGCCCCAGGAAATCAGCACAAGGGTCAGGTGGACTCAATTGCGGTCGGCCCCTCACTGGCTGCTCACGCGAAAGCCGCCGCTCGGTTGGTCCAGGCCCAGATCGTCAACGGTGTCCCGGCAGAAGACATAGCGCTGCTGTACCCTGCCAAGGGACCACTCTTGGATGCTCTCTTGAATGAACTGGAAGCACAAGACTTACCTGTCCTCGTAGAGCGGGCGCGAGAGTTGCCATCAGGTCCACTTGCAGACTTTATCTCGTCCTGTGCTGCCAGGAGGACTGCCGGTCCTTTGAGCGCTAGCAGCGACTGTACTGACGTGGCAATACCAACGATTTCGGATTTAGCGGCCCACTTACGAGCCCTGCGAGTGGCGGCGGGGCTTGGACACGCTAATGACTCGATTCGAGAAATCGGTCGCTCGCTCGTTTCCCTCGTGGAAGTCCACGCAAACACGCGGGAGACTGTGTCGGCTGCAGCGTTCCTTGAGGAATTGGTGGAGAATGCAGGGCTAGAAGAACTCAGCACCGCGTCGCCAGACGAACGTGACCGGTCGACCCTGGACCGATTCCGGGACGCTACGAGGGCAGACAGCGCTATGACTGTGGTCGACATTGCCGGAGGAAAGGCGCGCGGCAAGGTGATGCTCACGACGTATCACAGCGCGAAGGGAAGAGAGTTTGACACAGTTATCCTGCCCGGTTTGTGTGAAGGCATAATACCGCGTTGGGCATTTGATCGACGACGCAGGGTTTGGGTTCCGCCAGCCGACCAGTCAGTGGATGAGGCGCGACGCAACTTTTACGTAGCAGTAACCAGGGCCTTGCGACTGGTCATCCTGATTCACGGGCCGGGTTGGGAACTCGAAGGTTGGAACGACAGATTTCACGGACCGTCACGTTTTGTTTCTGACCTGATGAGGCTGCCTCAGGGGCAACGGTAATTAGTGATCGAACCCCTGCGAATCGACTCTCCGCGTTCCCTCGTCATGTGAATGCTGTGCTCCGCTTGTGAATCCTTCTCGATTGGGGAGTCGCCTATTGGGGCCAGGAGCTGAAGTGAGAGTGGGCGCACGCACTGATGCATCAGATGAGGTACGCAGAGTTCGGCTTTACATAACGCGCCCTATCAGTGAACGGTCTCCGCACTGGAGGAGTGCCCTGGCACCGGATCTCCGACTGTGTTTTCAACTCTGTCGGCGGCCATTCACCGGGTGGCCAAGTTCCCCTGCTATTCCCGGTCTTGGTCCGCCACAGATCCAGCTGCGCGTGTTTCATAATCGCCTGTGCACGCCCGGGGTCCGCACCGCTTTTCACGCGGAACCTGGACTAATCGGAGAAGAGGCTTGGAAGGCTGCATGATCTCAGTGTGAGTGCAGTACAAGACTTCCACATCTGATTTGTTGGTGAAACAGAGTGAATCACGGATACTTGCAAAAAAGGTCACCCCCTCGCGCTACCATCCGACCATGAACCTTGGGGAGTATCTGAATCTGGTACCTGTGCTGCTGACGGGTCTGTTTGCCTTCGCGGGGACGTGGGCAGGGAGCCGTTTTTCTCACGTCAACGAGCACAATCAATGGTTGCGAAACGAGAAGATGGCGGCATGTTCAGAGTTTCTTGCTGCCGCCGAGCGATTCGTAGACCATGACCTCAAGAGCCGAAGCCAACCGCTGATCACTTCGGCTTTATCGGGGGCCCACCACCTCAGTCATTCCAGACTTACCCTGGTCAGTCCCATGGATGTCTCCTCTGCCGCGGGTAAGTATCGGGAGGCGATTGTTGACCTTGCGACACTCGTGGGAGAACGGTCGAGAGTCGGTCCTGACGCGGTCTGGGATGAACATGTCGAGAAGGCATTCCAGAGGACTCACCACGCCAAGGTTAGGTTTGTATTGGAGTCAAGTAAGGACCTCAACAGCGGCATATTCAAAGGACTTGGCCCTTTCCGATCAATCACGATGGCCCTGCTGCGGTGGAGAGCCCATCAGATAGAGAAGGGGCACGTTTAGAAGGCCTCTGCCCAACGCTTCGGGTATACGCCTCTAGGCATCAGAAACTGATGGGCGATCAACCTTTTAGGCTTACACCGCTGCAAACGTTCTCACGGCAGGGGAGCGGTTTACTCCAGTCTGGCTTGGCGCAGGTATTGGTACACCGTCTCTCTGCTGATTCCGTAGTCACGGGCCAGGAGGGTTTTCGGAACGCCGCTGCCCGCCCGCTGTACGAGTTCGGCCGCACTTTCGGGTGAGAGGGTCTTTTTCCGTCCTTTGTAGGCTCCGCGCTGCTTGGCAAGTGCGATTCCTTCCCTTTGGCGTTCCCTGATGAGGGAACGTTCGAATTCGGCGAAGGCACCCATGACGGAGAGCATGAGGTTGGCCATGGGGGAGTCCTCGCCTGTGAAGACCAGGCTCTCTTTGACGAACTCCACCTGCACGCCCCGGCGGGTGAGGCCCTGGACCAGAGCACGGAGGTCATCGAGGTTGCGGGCGAGCCGATCCATGCTGTGCACGACGACGATGTCTCCCTCGCGGGCGAACCGCAGGAGTTCCGTGAGCTGCGGTCTTGTTATGTCTCTGCCGGAGGCCTTGTCCGTGAAGACGCGGTCAAGAACTTGTCCTTCGAGCTGTCGCTTCTCGTTCTGGTCCAGGGTGCTTACCCGCACGTATCCGATTCGCTGTCCAGCCACCTGAGCCTCCCTACATTCGACCTGTCAGGTTGAGTTCTAGGACCGGCCGCGTACGATGTCAAGATTGTGGGGAATCTGGACTTCCTCGCTGGGGTAACGCCTGGGAGGGCTAGCGGATGGGGTGCCTCACGCCTGAAGGGCATGAGGCACCCGCCAGGCTACCCGCCGTAGTACGACGGCGCGTGCTGGCCTAGGCGGTGTTCCATAACGTCGACGGCATCCAGGAAGGCGGTCAGGCCGTATTCCACGGCGCCGTGCTTTGCTTGAATGTCCCAGACTTCTGCGACGCGGTAGGCCTGCGTTCCGTGAAAGACGAATTGACCGGCAACTGGCGCGAACTCGGAGTATTCGGCATCCCATTCCTCACCGTCGTCTCCTATATAGCGGACAAACACTTTCGGCGTAGCGTATTCGCTCACAAGGCCTCCTTCATGGGGGGGGTGATTCAACTTAGCGATCCTAATCGCTCGCCATCTTAGGGCGGCTTAGTCGGGAGCCTTCGTGAAGCCCTGTCAGCGTGAGCTTTACATAATTCGCTGTCATACCCGGTTCTGCCAGCCTCACAGGGAATCCTAAGGTTCACCGGCACATAATGGACCGAAGCTCCGGTCAACCGCTATTTGACTGGAGCTTCGCCAATTGCGGGCCGAACGTGCGGGGTCGGGACCGCGTCCGAACACCCATGCGAATTGCTGCTGTTGACGCAATTCTGAAGGGCCGTCCAGGGGGTCGCCGGAAGCCGGTCCGGGAGCCCCTTTCAGCGCCAGCTTTACATAAGATCAACTATCGGCTCTTAAATAACGGGAGTAGAAGTGGCTGCGAGAACTCCCGCCTGCTGACGAATTCGGTATTTCCGCATTCAATCATTCGTTCTTGCAACTGCTCGTGATCGGAGACTGGGTCAGGAAGTGCCCTTGGATGCCTTGCGCCCGTAGGTCTCCTGCATCTAATGCATGGTTCCACGGCCCGGCTGTTACTAGCACCGAGCCTGGTCGTCGATCTCGGCGGGCCAATGGCTCGGGCGCCTCAGTCGTCACTAAAACAGTGTTCATACACTGTCCTCATAGACGGTGTAACCGCAAGCAATATCCGCGGCGGTTTCGACAGTGTATTCTCCTGGTCCGGTTCGGGTCACTCTGATGCCGTGGTTCAGCTCAACGGCGTCTGGGATGATTCTGCCGATGGTCGAGTTCAGAAGATCGTCGATCCGGGAGGCGTCCGTCGTCGTTACGCGACGGATCGTGCTGGGTGCTTGAATCATTTGCTCTTTCTCATCCGGTGCTGAAAGGTTAATTGCCGTCATGCGGCAAGCCGGGCGCTATTCCCGGCTCCTGAATACCCGTTCATGTCTGTTTAGAATGTGCGGGGGAGTGGCTGCAGAAGGCGCCCTTTTCCTGGCACCATTTCGTGGTGTTGCCTCCAGAGGCCGGAAGTCAGAACTCCTCAGCCAAGGCCCGGTTGACAGGTTGTAGGGCAGGCCGCCAGCGGTGCTCAGGAACCTCGGCGGCCCCCCGATTGATCGTCGGTTGCATAAGGAAGCTGTGAATCGGATACGCGAAATGCATTTCAATCGCTTCGGTGTAAGTATTCAATTCTACTTCGTGGCCCCAGCTCCGAGGCCTTTAACAATGTGGCGCTGGGCCAGCAAATAGAACACGATAATTGGCACAATCGAAATTGTTGTAGCAGCAAGTAGGATGTGCTGTTGCGGAGAGTCGGCCGACACGAAGCTGGTGAGTCCGCGCTGAATCGGCATAAGAGCATCATCATCGAACAGGACCAGGGCCATAAGATACTCATTCCAGGCATTCAGTCCTTGAATCACACCAACCGCCGCAAGCCCTGGTCGGGCTAAGGGCATTATCACGCGAAAGAAGATTACGAATGAAGAGGCGCCGTCAAGTGCCGCCGCCTCTTCAAGTTCTCTTGGCTGGCTCGAGAAAAAGCTCCGCATAATTAGAGTTGCCATGGGAACTCCAGCAGTCATAAGGATCAACACATACCCGATCCTGCTGTTAGTCAGGCCCAGCGAAATCAAAAGCCTATACTGGGCGAGGAACATTGCCGGTGCGGGTATGACCATTACAGCCAAGATCACCACAGTAAACATTCCCTTGCCGGCAAAATCCATTCGAGCTAAGGCGTATCCTGCCAAGCTTGAAATGATCAGGATGCCGGCTACTGCGCACAGTGTGTATATAACACTGTTTGTGAGATAGGTTGCTAGGTCACCTTTGGTCCAAGCGTCAACGAAGTTGGACCATTGAAGCGCCTTCGGCAAGAGGCTTGTCCCACTGTACAGTTCGTCTATCGTCTGGAACGCGCCCGAAACAAGCCAGAAGATCGGAAACAAAGCAATGATAGTGGCGGCAGCAAGTAGCCCGTACAGACCCAATCTATCCATTTTACGCGGACGCCCGCCTTTGTGGACTTTTGCATCTGTACGCGCTGTGAGCACCTCTGAAGTTGGCGGTTGATCCTTCACTTCAACTGAGGACATGAGGGGTCAGCTTTCTGAGAGAACTAGGCACGGGAGCTCCGCCTCGAGATTCCGAGTTGCACAAGTGATAGGACGACCAGTGCACCGCCGAACAAAACAGACATTGCAGCAGCTGTTCCATAACGGTGATTGGCGAATGCTTCGATGTATATCTGAAGGGTCGGTACCATGGTGTGGTAGCCAGGGCCTCCATTGGTGAGGACTTGTACTGTGCCGAAAACTTGCAAGGCGGAGAGCAGCGTCAGCACGCTCACAATGCTAGTAACGGGAGCGAGGTGCGGCCATGTGATGTAGCGAAACTTTGTCCGACCGGGTGCGCCGTCCAAGCTGGCGGCCTCGTAGAGTTCGTTCGGGATGTCCTGCAGTCCGGCGAGAAAGAGGATAAAGGCAAAGCCCCAGTGGTACCAGACAAAGACCAGCGCAACGCTGAAAAGCGCAATTTCCGGGTTACCTAGCCAGTTCTGCGAGAGAGAACCGGCGCCAATTGCTTCAAGACCACGGTTAACAATCCCAATCCGCGGTTCCAGCAGCCAGGAGTAAATCAGGCCTACAACTACTACCGAGAATGCGCCTGGAAGGTAGAAGGCCGTCCTGAAGAACGCCTTTGCTCGTGGCACCTTGTTGACTGCTATGGCCATAGCGAGGGCGATACCGTTGCCCAGGAAGAACCCGACCACCGCAAAGACAAGGACATTGCCCATCGAGGCCCAGAAAACCTGATCCTTTAGGACGGCGGAATAGTTGTCGAGCCCGACGAACGGAGAGTCCGGGCTTATACCGTCCCATTCCTGAAAGCTCAGTAGGATCGCTTGCCCAAAGGGTATGACAGTTAACGCGGCAATCAGCAGGACGGCAGGTGCGAGAAACAGCCAACCAGTAGAGTTACGCCGCAGTGATCGCCGCGACTGCCTCAACGGACTATGTAGCCGCGGCTGAATCTCTAGCTGGCTTGTCATTTGCTCTTGTCCTGGGCAACTTGAATATCTTCAAGAAGCTTGTCCGGCGTCGTCTCCCCCAGGACGAGGTTCTGAGAGCCACGTTGGATCACATTCTTGACGTCCGTCGAAAGCGAAGATGGGACAACTTGGAGAGTCGGGAGCAGATCTCGGAAGCCTTCTGCCTGGGCAGAAATCGTGTCGGACTTCAAGACTTCCGGATTGGATGGCAGTATTCCCATTTTTTTAGCAAAGTACGTCTGCTGCTCTGCAGCCGTGAGCCATTTCAGGAACGCCAGGGACTCTTTGGTGTGCTTGCCCTTTGCGTTCACTGACATACCCTTGCCCGTATCAAAGCGCGCTCTGGGTTCATGCGTTGCATCCGCCGCTTTAGGAAGAGGAAGCGATCGGTAATTTGTGAAGTCAGGCGCTGACGACCTTGCCACTGCAATTGAGAAAGAGCCATCAAAAATTGCTCCTATATCTCGCGTGTTGAAGAACGATTTCTCGACCGCGGCGTTATCCCCCGAGCCTCCCGGAATCGTGTTGCTTGCTATAGCTCCCGCCTTTGCAAGGTCCTCAAGGAGTTTGAACGTCTTTCGCCAGGCCTCCGTTTTCCAGCTCGCTTTGCCCAAGAAAGTTGCGTCTATTTCCTCGTCACTCATATAGTTTGATGCGTAGTACTGGATCAGGTTGGGAACCATCGAGGCTGAGATTGAGAATTTACCCTGCCCCTTTTCGCCTCCCTCGGCTAGCTTCTTCGTCAGATCTGCCATAGTCGCGGGAGCAACAGAGGGATTTATGGTTCCCTTGTCCGGATTAACGAGAAGCCCGTATACCGATATCTCCCAATGTGCGCTGTAAATTCCCGCCTTCACCCCATCAGGGTTGCCCTCATTGAATTTTGTCACCTTGAGGAGATCCGGCTGGAAATTCTTGCTCCAGTCGCCATTCATTTCCGACTCAAGGTTGAATGCCCAACCGGCCTTGTAGAAGGGTGCCATCTCTGAATTGCCAACGGAGGAGAACAAATCCGGCATGGAATTGGACTGGGCCTTAGATTGGAGCTTGGACATGAAGTCCGCGGGACCAGGGGTGTCGACAGATACTTTGATGCCTGTTTCTTCAGAGTACTTCGCCGCAAGGGCAGTCAGCGCTTCGGCCTGTCCACGGGACTGGTTGAGAACTGTCAGCTCGATGTCACCGCTGTCAGCTTCACTATTCCCCGAAGAACAACCTTGGAGCACGAGACTGGACGCAAGTACGAACGAAACCGATAGCACAGTGCGGCGCGCGTAGGTCGGGGTTCCCTGACGGGGTTGCTTCATCATGGCTTCCTTTGGTCTTAAGTTCTGGTAGCGCGGGGGCCGAGCTAAGTCGTACTCGGGCCGAAGTCATGTCTCCGACGGAGCTCGGTCAACTGGCGCTACTGCCTTCGTAGTGCAGCCTCTCGGACGTGCCGCTCGTTTCCCCGCCAACTCCGGTGTTCTTGGTTGTGACACTGATCAGCACTCCGCGCGAAACTTTTGGTACTCGAGAAATTTCTGGACCTTGCCGGGGAATGCTACTCGCCACCGGATATCCCCCAATCAGTGGGCGAGTGGCTTGCGGCGTCTTGGCCGTTGGTCGTGACTCGGGCATCGGAGATTCTTGATTGGAGCAACGCGAACAGGCGCCGGGGAAGTTCTGTCTTCGTCAGCCAGGGTGTGCCGGTAGGCCAAGGCAATAAATGGAAAGCGCTTCTGAACCCAAGGTGGGATGCTCTGCCCGATTGGACAGCTCCGATCCATGGTTCCTCTGGATTAGTGGCCAAAGTGGAACGTCTTACCGAAAGCCCCACCTATTTATGCGGAGGCGTGTCCAGTATCACAACGCGACGGTAGTATGTCAACCGATTGCATTGCGCCGACTTCCGCGATAAGCCAAGGGAAGGCGTGTTATTGCTTGGTCGAGATTGGATGGCAGGAGCATTTGCTGGCGCTGAGGCAAGCGGTTGCAGTGCTAGATTGTGAGGCCGCCTCCGGGCGGCTGCTTCCCATCGGGCATGTAGAAATTGCCGGAGCTCGCCACTGGCCGCCTCTCTCGGTGCAATGCTCTTCGCGGGCAACAACGGCGGTACCAAGCTCTCCAACGCCATGAGCATTACACGAGCCTAGAACTCAACCTGACAGGACGAGGGTCGGAGGCGCATATGGCGGGGCAGCGGATCGGGTACGTGCGGGTGAGCATGCTGGATCAGAATGACAAACGCCAGCTCGAAGGCCAAGTTTTTGACAGAGTTTTCACCGACAAGGCCTCGGGCAGGGACACCGCTAGGCCGGAGCTCACCGAACTGCTGCGGTTCGCCCGCCACGGGGACACCGTGGTTGTGCACAGCATGGACCGGCTCGCGCGAAATCTCGATGACTTGCGTGCGTGCGGGTGGAGTTCGTCAAGGAGAGCCTGGTCTTCACCGGCGAGGACTCCCCCATGGCCAACCTCGTGCTCCCCGTCATGGGTGCTTTCGCCGAGTTCGAACGCTCCCTCATCAGGGAACGCCAAAAGGAGGGCATCGCCCTGGCCAAGCAGCGCGGCGCCTACAAAGGCAGGAGAAAGACTCTCACACCGGAACGGGCCGCCGAGCTGGTACAGCGCGCCGGCAACGTGTCCCGAAGGCCTTACTTGCTCGTGACTACGGAATCAGCAGAGACCGTCTTCCAGTACCTGCGCCACGCCACGCTGGACTGAACCACTCCCCTACCGACGCCGTCGTTGAGCCGTAACCCCCGTGGCCGTAGCTTGACGGAATCTCGGCTATCGGCTCTTTACAATGTGCGGGGGGAGTGGCTGCGGAAGGCGCCCTTTTTCTGGCACCATTTCGTGGTGTTTCCTCCAGAGACCGGAAGTCAGAACTCCTCAGCCAAGGCCCGGTTGACAGGTTGTAGGACAGGCCGCCAGCGGTGACCCTGATTTGGGTCGGGAAAATTTGGCTAATGGCGTCCGTGAAAATTCCTCCTCAGGTCTGTCGTCCGGATCAAGGCACTCCTGCTTCGGGAGCCACGGTCAGGTTGTCGCGCGAACTTCGCCATTGGCCGGCCGCAGCCTCACAAAGGGCTCCAAGGCTGTGAACCTGTGCAGGTGCATGTCCTCCCAACCAAAGACCGCCTGGAGAACCCGGTGGACCTGATTCAGGGTCATCGTGCTGCCGGGCATTCTGCTGGCGCCAAATCTCCGGGTGTCTGTCGACCAGCTCCACACGAACCTCCAAGAATGCGCTCAAAGCGCCTCGACGGTCTCCCCTGTCAAAGAGGCCCTGCAACGCCTGCACCGACCCGATCACCGGCGCCGGAACGGAAGGCCAGTCCCGCCGCGACGGAAAGAGATCCTCCATCACCGAATCCGGAAACAACCGCCCCGATGCGTGGCCAGATGAGCGAAAACGCTGCCCGGAGCTAACAACTCCCGAGCCAGCGCCTCGACATCCAAATATCCGCGTTGCCCATCCTCACGTCCCTGCATGAAACCAGCCGTAAATCACTAGTCCCGAAGATCCAGCAGGCACGCCTCACTTCCGCCAATTGTTCAGCGCACTCCTAGGCACCATTCGCTTACGCTACGGTTGCCGGGAAGTGCATGAATTTTCCGTTTAGGTCCCGTGTTGAGGCCAAGGCCTGAATGAGTCCTTGGGCGGTTCCACCCTCGGGGTGGTTGCCGTGGACGATCACGATGTCCCCTTGTGCAGCTGATGATACTTCTCGGGCAACGATTGAAGCAGTGAAGGTAGCTCCTCCATCTCCATTGATACTGAAGCCGGTTGGAATGAGCCCCAGGGCATGGACTATTTGTACGGCTACATCGTCCATATATGCGGTCCCAGGCCGGAAGAAGCGTTGGGGCCGCCCGGTTAAATCTTCCAGAACGGCGTTGCTTGTAATTATTTCGTCGTAAATTTCCTCTGGTCCTTTCGTCCCGGGGATGCCGTAGGCACTTTTTCCGTTCACAGACAAGGGAGAATGGGCGGAGCCGTGATTTGCGAGTTCGAACAAAGGATCGTTGGCGAGTTCTTGGCTCTTCAAAGGATTTTCTCTAATCCAGCGGGAGTTGAGGAAAAGGGTGGCTGGAATCCCGTTTTGCCGCAGGGCATTCAGCAAGAGCGTATCCACTGCGTTGCCACCGGGTCCTCCGCAAAAGTCCACTGTGAGGACCACCCCTCCCGAACTTGCTGGTAGCCGTTTCAGCACCCCTGGCGCTTCAAGTCCCCAGTAGACGGGAACCTGCCCGGTGAAAGACCTGATTACTTCCCCACGGCTTGGAACAGACAGTGTCCGTGGTAGTTGAGGGGGTATGGATACGTCGTCTTCGTCCGGAAATTCGCGCTGCCTCTCGTTATCGTCTTCCCACGGTTCTGTTTGTTCCAATTTGCGGTTCTGGCTGAGTGTTTCCAGCAGCGGATAGGACATTAGGCAAATTCCGGCGCCAAGTAGATACCGCCGGGAGAAGCCTTTTGTGCTTTGTGCCTGCCTGTGCCTGACTGTCATGGAGCCGGTCCGTCCGTTGGATTGGATAAGCCCAGTCGGGGGTATAGGATCCCAAAACCGTCGCGAAGGCCAGTTGCAAGGGCACCTATGCCGTGCCCGCCTTCCGGGATCTCCAGGAGGTTGACGGTCATTCCAGCGTGGCTGGCTGCTGTGCTTATCTTCCGGGCAGCGGTCATGTAGGCCGGATCATCGCGGCAGGCGGTGAAGACTGCATGGATGCCCTTGTATTGGCGGATATTGAGAATGTGCTCGGGTTTTTGCGCGTCGTATGCGGTCTGGTCCCCGTGAAATATCTCTCGTAGAGTGCTTCCGGGGTGCTCGGCTCCGGGGTACTCTTCTCCTGATACATCAAGGACGTTGCCCCATGTTTCCGGGTATTTGGCGGCGAATGAGATGGCGCATTGGCCGCCGTGTGAATATCCACCCGCTGTCCAGTACCTGGCGTCACCGATGACGTTCAAATTCCTTCGCGCCCACTCCACGACATCCTTGTTGATGTACGTCTCAACGTTGCCAAATCGGGCTGTATCCAAACAAAGGTCGTCGACAAGCGGATTACCCAGTTGATCAACCACGATTACGATCGGTGCCAGACCTCGGTTCCGGGCCGCTAGTTCATTAAGTGCATCCGCGGCGAAACGGGGATCAGGGTCATCGGGTTGGCCCATCATCATGACCACCAGCGGCAGAGCCGGGGGGGAATCCACAAGGGCGACTGGAGGGAGGTACACTCCGGCAGGTCTGGGAGTAAATCCCGATAACGTTCCTGGAATAACTTGAGTCCTCGTGACACCGGTGGCAGGCATGTTCGGCGGAGCTTCCCAGTCCCTCCATAGAACCGGCATGCTGGTGGTCATGTCTTGCGCTGGTTTATTGATGTCCAGCTGAGGGGCAAGCGATATACCCAGCAGCGCCGCAACGGTGGGCCGAAGACCGTAGTAGGAATTGATCCCGACTACGGTCGTGACCACAAAAATCGGGACAGCACCTACAGCCAAAACTTTTTTCCACCGAGGAGACTTCCAGAAGGTTACCCCTGTCAGTACCGAAGCCCCGACGAAGGAAGTAAACCATGCCCTAACCTGCCATGGAAGGTTGCTAACGACATCTAAAACGAACTCGAACACCCACAGGGTCAGCCACGCCAGCAGCGCGCCGCCCGTGAAAATCCAGGCGGCTGCCAGCCACCACAAGGGAACCCTGCGCCAGCTGAGGACAACGAGGAGCCAAGCTGTGAGCACCGTAAGGGTCCACATCAAAACGCCATCAACGAGGTTGTATTCAAGCAGGAAATCCACTGGCAATCCCGTTTCTGTTTATACGTGCGCTGGAAAGAGCCCTCCTAAGGGTGCCTGGCTCTACACATTTCGAGGGAGACATACGAGACAGTCCTAAGGGGGAGGAGGCAGAGGCGCTTTCTTGACCAGGCGCGCACGCCTGCAAGGTCGGAGGGACAGACCACTTGCAGCGTGCGCCTTCCAGCAGACCAATACTCCTGGGCTGGACTCCAGCATGAAGGCCGTGGGTGTTAGCTAGTTGTGCTCCGGGCCTGCACGGCAGATTTGACGAGCGACTGAGTTAGCTGGTGCAGTGTTTTCGCCGCACTGCGGGCATCTTCCTCGTTCCAGTCCCAGAGATGTTCTTGAAAGGCTGCTGATCGTTCGGCC
Organism: Arthrobacter sp. B1I2; assembly: GCF_030816485.1. NCBI lineage: Bacteria > Bacillati > Actinomycetota > Actinomycetes > Micrococcales > Micrococcaceae > Arthrobacter > Arthrobacter sp. B1I2. Next base: position 156,439 of record NZ_JAUSYC010000002.1, read on the forward strand.
TCCAAGCGTCGCAGTCTTTCCAGACCCCATGGTGTAATGGCAACAAGCTGAGCACGGCCATCACCTGGATCTTTCCGACGAACGACTAGACTCTGCTCCTCCAAATCCGCGATGTGCCGGCTCAGGACTGGGGCACCAATGCCGAGCCGCGCAGCGAGCACAGCAGCCCGGCACTCCCCCTCACCTACAAGCCGAAGTACGAAATGCTGGGCTGCGCCCATTCCTTCCCCTCGTGAGGTAAATGCAGCGATGCAACGCACTGCTCGTTGGAGGTCGAATATTTCATACACGAGGTCTGCTGCCGTTTCAGGGGCGAGTGCCATATCTGTTCCTAATATGCCCGGATGGAGGAGGCGGGACGCAACGCACGGATTTCCCGGGCCGCTACTAGCGGTCTGAGAGCTGGAGGACCTGCTTGAAGAGTCCGGAGTGGTCCAGTGCGCCGTCACCCTGGTTGGCGGTGGCGACGACGAGCTGTGCGGCGACGGCGCCAAGCGGGATGGCGACGTTGGCTTCACGGGCTGCCGAGGTGACGATGCCCATGTCCTTGTGGTGGAGGGCGAGGCGGAAGCCGGGGTCGAAGTTGCGGTCCAGCATCTTCTGGCCCTTCTGGTCCAGGACCTTGGAGCCGGCCAGGCCGCCGCCGAGGACCTTGAGGGCGGCGTCGGTGTCCACGCCATAGGCCTCAAGGAACGCAATGGCTTCGCCGAGGACTTCGATGTTGACGGCGACGATCAGCTGGTTTGCAGCCTTAACGGTCTGGCCGGAGCCGGAGGGGCCCACGTGGACGATGGTCTTGCCGACGGCATTGAGGACGTCCTGGGCGTCGTCGGAGTCTGCCTTGTCGCCGCCCACCATGATGGACAGGACGGCGTCGATGGCGCCCTGTTCGCCGCCGGAAACCGGGGCGTTCAGGGGGCGGAGGCCGGCTTCTTTGGCCTCTGCTGCAAGGCGGACGGCGACGTCGGGGCGGATGCTGGAGGCGTCGATCCACAGGGCGCACGGCTTGGCGTTGGCGAAGACACCGTCCTTGCCGCTGACCACGCCTTCGACGTCGGGGGAGTCCGGCACCATGGTGATGACGACGTCGGCATCCTTCACGGCATCGGCGATGCTCGAGGCGCCCTTGCCGCCTTCGGAGACGAGCTTGTCGATCTTGTCCTGGCTGCGGTTGAAGCCGGTGACGGTGTGGCCGGCTTTGACCAGGTTGATGGCCATGGGCAGGCCCATGATTCCGAGTCCGATGACTGCAACGTTGCTCATGATGGTTCTCCTTTCTGAAAGTCTTTTTGGTGTCTTGCCGGGCTGCCCTACGGGCTCCGGTGGGTGCCTGCCCTCGGACGGGTCAGGGTTTACGGGCGGCGGGAGTCTGTTGACAATTCCCTCGTACCTTCCGATTCGCTAACAGCTAGCCGTGCCTCTCCCCCGGCGATGTCCACGGCGATTTCTGCTTCCGTTTCCGCGAGTTGTTCAAGGCCTGTCTTTCGCTTCAGAGGCACATTGGGAAGGAAAGCGATGGCGACAACAGTAAGCAGCGCAAGCGGCGTGGATAGTAGAAATACTCCGGCCACTCCCTGGGCATAGGCTTCCGCAACCACGGCACGAAGGGGATCGCTTAGGGAACCCATATCTGGTAGCCGTCCGGTGCTGATCACCGATGGGTCAATCCCCTGCGCCCTCAAGGAGTCGGATTTGTCCGCTATGACTTGTGCTGCCCTTGAGGAAAGGGCTGCGCCAAGTACCGTGACTCCGATTGTTCCGCCTAGAGTGCGGAAGAAGGCTACCCCGGCGCTTGCTACGCCTAGGTGCGCTACCTCGGCCGTGTTCTGAGTGACGAGGACGAGGTTTTGCATAACCATCCCGATGCCCAATCCAACAAATGCCATATAGGTCCACAGGAGTGGTATCGGTGTCGCCACGCCTATGGTTGCCAAGCAACCCAAGCCCAAGGTGAGGAAGCTGGCTCCCAGGACCATCCAGAATTTCCATTTACCCGAGCGGCTGATCAGGGCGCCAACGACCGTGGACGCCACCACCACTGCAATGACCTGAGGCATGGCAATAAGTCCAGAGTCCGTAGCGGTGGCCGCGCGACTGAGCTGCAGGTACTGGCTCATGAATACTGCCGTACCGTAGACCGCCACACCTACTGAGATGCTGGCGATAACAGTGAGGGAGAAGGAACGATTCCGGAACAGAGACAGCGGGATAATCGGTTCTGCGGCCTTTCTTTCTATCAGGACGGCAGCGATAAGCAGTACGAGGGATGCCGCCAGCAACAGCAAAGATTGAAGTGAACGCCATTCAAACTGCGAGCCACCCAAAGTTATCCAGATCAGCAGGCTCGACACGCCGGCGGTTATGAAGACGGCTCCGGCGTAATCGATGGTCACGGTCCGAGGCTTCCGGGGCAAGTGAAGAGTAAGTTGAATCAGCACGAGCGAGGCCAGGGCGAAGGGAACTGAGGCGAAGAAGTTCCACCGCCACCCAGCGAAATCAGTGATGACTCCACCGAGCAGCGGTCCTCCCACGGAGCCCGCTGTCATGACTGCGCCCGTCAAGCCCATATACTTTCCACGGTCTCGCGGGCTAATGATATCGGCCATGATGATCTGCACCAGAGTCAGCAAGCCGCCAGCGCCCAGTCCTTGAATGACGCGTCCTGCGATTAAAGTGCCTGGTTCAGGTGCAGCGCCAGCCAGCAGGGAACCTGCGATAAAGATCACCAGGGCTGCCTGCACTAATGCCTTCCGATTTAGTAGGTCGGCCAATTTGCCCCAAATCGGCGTGCTAATAGTTATGGCCAGTAAAGTGGCGGTCACGATCCAAGTGAAAGTGGCCTGGGATCCCGCTAGGTCGTTAACAATTCGAGGAATTGAGGTGGAAATAATTGAGCTCGCCAAGAGCGCTACAAGAAGGCCCGTAAGCAGCCCGGTCAATGTCCTGAGGATCGAACCAGTGGATGAACCCTTCTTGTGCTTCGTTGCGTGGGCTCTTGGTTTTTTAGGTCTGTTCCCGGGAGTCATGACATCAATGGGTTTCAATAACCTGTCCTGACTTTTCCAAGTCCCTCAACAGGCCTTGCACCCTTGCTTTAGCGCGGGCGGAAACGTCATTACCGGGGGCTACATGGACCCTGCCTTCCTCAATGCCGGCTATCGCTGCCTCGCCAACCTCCAGCGGCGTGAGGATCCCTCCGGAAGCAGCCGCGATGCTTCGCATCGCCCCCTCGGCGCCTGACGACAATTTGATTGCGCCCAAGGTTGCCGAGTTCTTTCCGATTGCTGTGTCCACGAGGCCAGGACACAGCACGGTCGCCCCGAGGGCCAGCGCCTCTGCTTTGAGTTCGAGGTCGAGAGTCTCGGTCAAACCTACAACCGCGTGCATTGTGGCGGTGTACGGTGTGCGGTTCGGCAATGGCGCCAGGCCGCCGGACGATGCAGTGTTAAGAAAATGCCCTGCGCCTTGCTTAATCATGATGGGGGCGAAGGCTTGGACTCCATGGACAACTCCCATGACCTTGACCGCGATCATTCGGTCCCAGGTCTGTGTGCTCTGCTCCCAGAGGGGTGCGCCGGAACATATCAGGCCGGCGTTGTTGCAAACGAGGTCGACCCGTCCGAATAGTTCCAAGGTGCGGTGCGCAAGCCCTTCCACGGAATTCCGGTCGGTGACGTCGGTGCGGACGGTCGCAACCTCCGCGCCCTTTGCCCGGAGGGCATCAGCAGCCGGTTCAAGGGCATCCTCTCGGACGTCGGCTAAAACCAGACGGACCTCTCGTTCCGCGAGGGCTTCTGCCAGGCCAAAACCAATACCGCTGGCGCCTCCCGTGATGACGGCGACGCTACCCGGGGTTATCTTCACAGTTTTTCTCCTTCATTGGTAACAGCATTCAGGTAGCCCTTTTGGTCGGCGGCAGCCATCACCGGCCGCGAGAGGGTCAGACGTGGGTGTGCGGGATGTTGGCCAGCGCCGTGGCCACTACTTCGTTTACGGGTGCGGCGATGTCGACGTGGACGCCGGCTTCGTTGGCGTCGAGCGGTTCCAGCGTTGCAAGCTGTGACTCCAGGAGTGCCGGTGGCATGAAGTGCCCGGTGCGGCCTTCTGTGCGTGCCTTCAGGACCTCTTTGCTGCCGTTCAGGTGCAGGAAGATGGTGTCCGGAGCCTGTTCGCGGATCGCATCGCGGTAGCTGCGGCGGAGCGCGGAGCAGGCAAGCACCATCCCGCCATCTCCCGCGTTGGCCAGCTCGGTGCCCACCGTCGCGAGCCAGGGCCAGCGGTCCTCATCCGTCAGCGGTGTGCCGGCGGCCATCTTGGCGACATTCTCCACCGGATGGAGGGAATCGCCGTCCAGGAACGGGACGCCCAGTTCGCGGGCCACGAGATCCCCGATGGTGGTCTTGCCGCAGCCGGAGACGCCCATGACCACCACACGGGGTTTGGCGTTTCCGGGTTGATTGTTACTCACTGTTTTCCTTACCAGTCGTGGACGGTACCGTCGACCAGGCGGTTGTAGGGCAGGTAGGCCTGCTGGTACGGGTAGGCGGCCGCGGCTTCTTCATTGAATTCGACGCCGATGCCGGGCTTGTCGCCCGGGTGCAGGTAACCGTCGGTGAACGTCATGGATTGCTCGAAGACCTCATTGGTCCTGGCCGAGTGCTGCATGTATTCCTGGATCCCGTAGTTATGGATCGCCAGGCCCACATGCAGCTGCGCGGCGAAGCCCACCGGGGAAATGTCCGTGGGCCCGTGGAAACCGGACTTGATCTGGTACTGCGCAGCGAAGTCCATGACCTTCTTCAACGGGGAAATCCCGCCAAAGTGCGTGGACGCGGCCCGCACGTAATCGATCAACTGTTCCTTGATCAGCGTCTGGAAGTCATAGACCGTGTTGAAGATTTCGCCGATCGCCAACGGCGTGGTGGTGTGCTGGCGGACCAGGCGCAGGCCTTCCTGGTTCTCCGCCGGGGTGCAGTCTTCAAACCAGAACAGGTCGTACGGCTCCAGCGCCTTGCCCAGCTTCGCGGCCTGGATGGGCGTCATGCGGTGGTGCCCGTCGTGCAGCAGCGGGATCTCCGGGCCGAACTCGTTCCGGACCGCCTCGAACACGGTCGGCAGGTGCCGCAGGTACGCCCGGGTGTCCCAGTCCTCTTCCAGCGGGAACGCACCACGCCCGGCAGGCTCGTAGTCATACCGCTCCCCCGAGGCCTGCGCCTGCGCCGCCACCCCGTACACGGCCTTGATCCCGGGGACGGCGGTCTGGATCCGGATCGACTTGTACCCCAGCTCCAGGTGCTCGCGCACCGAATCGAACAGCGACGGGATATCCGCGCCCGAGGCGTGCCCGTACGCGCGCAACCCGTTCCGCGACGCCCCACCGAGGAGCTGGTACACGGGCATCCCGGCCATCTTGCCCTTGATATCCCACAAGGCCATGTCGACGGCGGCGATCGCGGCCATCGTCACCGGTCCCCGCCGCCAATAGGCGCTCCGGTACAGGAACTGCCACGTGTCCTCGATCCGGTGCGGGTCCTTACCGATCAGCAGCTGCGCAACGTGCTCCTTCAGGTACGCGGCAACGGCAAGTTCACGGCCGTTGAGGGTGGCGTCGCCGATGCCGGTCACCCCGTCCTCGGTGGTGATCCGGAGGGTCACGAAATTTCGGGAGGGACTCGTCACGAAGACGTCGGCAGCAATGATTTTCACAGCAGGTCCTTTCAAGTCTGATTTATGAGGTCGCGAAGAGCGGATAGGCGCCACCTGCACCGCGGATGCCGGTTAGTTGGGACGAGCCGGAGGCCCCGCAAGGCCGGTCCACCTGGTCACCAGGGCCCTATCGTCACGGTCGCCTACGCATCTACTCCGCGTGAGCCGGAGGAAGTGTCGCTGCCAATGACTAGGAGCGTTGTGGGAACTTGCCTTCTGCCAGGATGCGCTTGTTCAACTCAGCGAGGAACAGGTCTTCATCAAAGTCCAAGTCGACTTCGCTCCCCGTCCAGCTCGACAGGTGAATTGCGTTAGCCAGACGAACACCCTTGATGCCGTCCGAGCCCGGGGCCAGAAGCGGGGTTCCGTCCAGGATATTGGCGGCGAAGTTTTCCAGTACGCCCGCGTGCTGTACCCCCCAAGGTGACGGGAATTCGATGACTTCGGAAGCGTAAAGCTCATCGGAGTCCAGCTGCCCGGTGACTACCTTGCGGATGTCGTCCATACCCATCGAATCGCTGAGTTCACGCTCCGGCTTGACCAGTCGGGTCACAGTGGCCGTTTTGGAGTTTTCGACGATGATCTTGCCTTTGTCGCCCAGGATCTCGAAGCGGTCCGTGCCGGTCAAGTCATGGGTTGCGGTGACGAAGACGCCCGTGGCGCCGTCGCCGTAATCGACTAGGGCTGTAACTTCATCTTCAACTGCGATGTCCCGGCGGAAGCCGTATGCAACCTTTGCGTACACCGATTTGGGAACACCACAAATCCACTGCCAGAGGTCCAGCTGGTGAGGCGCCTGGTTTACCAGGACACCACCGCCTTCGCCGCCCCAGGTGGCCCGCCATTCACTTGAGTTGTAGTACCCCTGTGGGCGCCACCAGGTGGTGATGATCCAGTTGGTCCGGCGGATGTCGCCGATTTCCCCGTTCTCCACGATCTCCTTGAGCCGCTGGTACAGGGGGTTGTTCCGTTGGTTAAACATGATGGCGAACGACAGTTCGGGCTTGCTAGCTGCGAACTCGTTCAGTTCCGACACTTGCTTTGTGTACACTCCAGCGGGCTTTTCGACGAGCACGTGGATGTCCCGTTTCAGCGTTTCGATACCCATCTCGGGGTGGAGGAAGTGCGGCACGCAGGTCACTACAGCATCCACGTCTCCACTGTCGAGCATAGTGATGTAGTCATCGTAGAACGGGATGTCCAGATACTTGGCAGCAGCTTCTTCCTTCTTGGACGCGTCGACGTCGCAGACGGCACCAATGACCATGTTGGGGACTTTACCTGTGCTGATGAAGTGAGCGTACATGCTGCCCTGCTGCCCAAGACCGATTATGCCAAGGCGGACTTTCTTGCTCATTTGATAATTCTCCATATCTTGTTTGACTGCTTAAAGCCGGGGTTAGAAAAGGTTTGAGTGCCCCATTGCCACGAGGTTGTCATAGGACGTTTGGAGCGCTTCCCATACCGTGCGGCCGTAGAGTTCATCCTGTTCGACGAGCAAATACTCCGCGCCTGCGGCCTGGGACGCGGCAATGATGCTTGGAAAGTCGAGGTTGCCCTCGCCCACTTCAGCGAATTCAATAACGTTTCGAAAGTCATTGCGGAAGCCCTCGGCGTCCCGGGCGGCGAGCTTGGCGAAAGCGGTCTCCGGCACTTCGCCCACGCGGTAGTCCTTGAGGTGGATCATGGCGGCGCGGCCCGCATACTTGTTAATCGTGCGCACGGGGTCGTGGCCACCGCGCTGAACCCAGTGCACGTCAAGTTCCAAGCCCATCGCAGGGGAATTGTCGGCAATAATGTCCAGCATGTACTTTCCGTCGAACTTCGCAAATTCGATGTGATGATTGTGGTAATAGAGACCGATGCCGTGTTCTTTCAGCTGCTCCGCGTATTCATTTGCTTCCTTTGCAAAGTCGGCTACAGCATTTATTGACTTCAGGGCCGGGAAAGGCATAATACCGATGCGCAGGAATTTGGATCCGAGACGGTTGGCGTCGTCGACGATCTTTGCGAAGTCCTTTTTGAGCGTATCGCCTGGGCGACCAGCGGGGAGATCTACCGCCACGGACAGGGCCGCCATTTCCATGCCAAGTTCAGTCCGGGCGCGGTCCAACTCGTCCACGACATTCGCGGACATGGGAATCTGCGAAATCTCTACCGCATTGTACCCAATCGCGCTTACTTTCTTGAGCGTTTCGAATGCCCCGTCCTGCGCGAAGTCCTGCATCAACATCATTGCCTGGACGCCAATTTTGGCCATGTTTATCTTTCTCCGTCTAATCGATTTTGTCGGGTGGCGTTCAATGGAGAACGCCCTCAATCGCCGCCGCTTGATCGTTCAAGGCTGAGGGCAGCGGCTCGGAATTCAGGACACGGTCTCAAGACGTGTCGGGTAACTCTGGCGGTAGAGCTCCTTGACGATAACCAGTGACTTAAGGGCTTCATCAGGATTAATCCAGAACGGCTCGGGGTCACCAATTCTGGTGTAGAAGTCTTTGATGAGTAATTCGTGTGACAAGCCCCAATAGGCCCGGCCGCCCGTCGGTACTTCCTTTTGCGGATCTCGCTTCATTTCCGCAATAACCTCCCTGCGACCATCGATGTGCGTGACGGTCAGGTCGCCGCGGAGGCTCAGGGTTGCCTCTTCTGTGACGATGTCCAAGGTGATGGGCGCATTAATGGAGTTCGCGAGGCTCGCGTAAAAAAGACTTCGAGACCCATTGGCGTGTTCTGCCAAGAACTCGGCTGTGTCCTCCACCTCGATGGTGTCACCCAATGCGCGAGTGGATGAGTTGCCCGCGAGGGAGACCACGTCACCCACGAGCCACTGCAGGAGGTCTACGGTGTGGATAGCCTGGTTCATCATCAACCCGCCGCCGCCGGCCGCCCAACTGCCGCGCCATGGCCTGTTGCGGTAATAGTCAGCATTGCGATGCCACAGCACAGTGGCGGATGCCCCTACCACCTTGCCCAATTCACCTGAGTGAATCATTTGGTGCATGGCCTGAGAGGTGGCGTTGTAGCGGTTTTGGAAGCAGACGGCGATTTTTGCGCTGCTCGCCTTCGCGGCCTGCACCAACCGGCGGCCCTCCTCAAGAGTGTGCGCCAACGGCTTTTCAACGATGACGTTCACGCCCCGTTCCAAACAATCTGCGGCGATGGATGCGTGCGTGTTGTGTGGTGTGGCAATATGCACCACGTCAGGTCTCACTGTTTCAATCAAGCTGATGTGCTCGGCGAATCCTGGGACGCCATAGGCGGACGATGCTGCCCCCAGCCTGGCAGGGTCTGTGTCGCAGACGGCGGCAAGCCGGGCGCCTGGGAGATCTGATATTGCCTGAAGGTGTACCGCCGAAACGTCACCGCATCCGACAACAGCCGCTTTCAGCACGGTCACGAGAGCTCAATTCCATTCTCTGCGGCCAATGACGCAAACGCGCGGGCTGCAGCACCGAAGGCGCGAGGCCCTGAGAAGCCTCCCAGTTCATGGGCGCTGGCGAGGTGTGGTTCCAACGAGGCGAAGCCGCGATAGCCATCTGCCTTCAGCGCAGCTATGGTTGCGTTCAGTTCACCGTCCCCTTGTCCCGCTGGTACGACCTCTCCGCTGGCCAACAGGGCGTCCTTTACCTGAAGGTATTCCAGGTAAGGACGCAACAGGGCATAGCCTTCGGTATACGGCTTCACTCCAACCTGGACGAAGTTGGCGTTATCCCACGCGACCCGCAGGGCTGGAGAGTTGACCTCGGTCATGAGATCCAGAACACGCTCAGGGGTGTCCCCGTAAATTCCCTTTTCATTCTCGTGAAGGAGGACAACTCCAGCTCCGGCAGCTTCTGCGGCAAGCGCTCTCATTCGTAGGATCACATCCTCACGGACCTCGTCTTGGCTTTGGCCCTCCCCCGGGTAAAAGGAAAAGACTCGAATGTACCTGGTCTCCAAGACGTTGGCCACGGAAATGATCTGACGGAGCCGCTGCACTTCATGTTCAACAGGAAGGGTCACCGAAACTTTCCCGATGGGGCTCGCCACGGCAGAGACTTTGAGCCCTTTGCCGTCCAGAATTTCCTTTAGCCTTGCGGCCTGCCCAGGTTCGAACTCGGAGACGTTGACCCCCCACGCGCTGCGTACCTCAATGTGGCTGGCGCCGAGAGCTAAGAGGACTGCTGACTGTACCGCCGGGTCGGGATCGACTTCATCGCCAAATCCAGAAAGCGGCCATACGGTGGGTGATGTTTGAGTCATGGAGTCTCCAAGGTTTGATGCAAAGGGCCAGTAGTTATGGATGCTGGGGTGATCACAAGTTGTGGGCAGAAGCGGCCACTAAGGTGGACCGCTGGGAATCGAGGCGCTCAACGAAGGCTTTGTCACTGGCGAGCTCGGGGCTAAGCAGCGCCAGAAGCGCCGCCGTCCGTTCTCTTCCCCTACGGTTGAGCGCGTTCTTGATGTCCCCTGCCCGCGGATCTTGGAATTCCACTGCGGAAGTCACATAGGCCAGCCAGGCTGTGATCATCCGCGCAGCCCCGTCACCGGAACGTCCCGCTTCCCGTTCGGCGACCAGGATGGGCAAGGAACGCATCCGCAGCTTGGTGGTGCCATCCGCGGCGATCTGCGTCAGGAGGTGCGCGATCCTCTCGTTTCCGAACCGTTCCAGCAGGGCAGCCCGGTACTCCGGGATGCCTAGCCTCATGGGCAGGTGTTGGGATGCCTCATCCCAAAACTCCTCCACGGCGGCCCGGCAAGCACTGTCGGAGAGCGCCTCGGCAACAGTTTTATGCCCCCGGAGCAATCCGGAGTACGCCAGGATGGAGTGCGCCCCGTTGAGCAGCCATAGCTTGCGGTTCTCGTAGGGCGCAATGTCGTCTACGAACACGGCCCCGGCATCTTCCCAGCGGGGCCTGCCGGCGGGAAAGCTGCCGCTAAGGATCCAGTTGTGAAACGGCTCCGTAATCACGGCCGCCGCATCGCGGTAACCGCAGGCATCGGCAACCAACTCAATGTCCGCCGTCGTGGTCCTTGGGGTGATGCGGTCCACGGACGTGCTGACGAAGCTCACGTTCGCGTCGATCCATTCTGATAATCCGGCGAAAGCGCCAGCTTGGCCTGCAGGCCAAGCGGCAAGGGCGAGAACAGCCTTCCGGGTCACCGTTCCGTTGTGCGCAAGGTTGTCGCAGCAGACGATAGCAAGTGGTCCCGCACCTGCCTCCCGCCGGGCGGCGAGTGCCAGGACAAGGCGGCCCAGCGGTGTTGCTGACTCCAAAGCGCCGCCGTTGGCCTCGTCCGGCGTATATGCGGCCTCGGTGATAGTCAGGGTGACAACCGAGGTCTGCGGAGAGGCCACGAGTTCCTTCAGCCGCCGCAGGTCCGCACCGTCAACGGCCTCGGCGATGCTGCCGACGAGCTCAAATGAGTCTCCCTTACCGGAGCGCTGCACCAGCGTGAACAGACCATTCTGGGCTGCGAGTATGTCAGCAGCATCCGGCCGACGGCCGCTGAACGCGGCGATCCCCCACTCCGCGGCGTCAGAAGCCTGCTGTGTGTACCAGGCCTGGTGCGAGCGGTGGAAGGCGCCCAGCCCCAGGTGGACAATCCGGACCGGGGCTTTGGGCATCGGGTGGAGCGCGCGGTTCAGCTGCGGCAGGTCCGCGGGCAAAATAGGCGGGGGTTGCACTTCAGTCCTCACAGCTTGAACACCCGCCGCGGTGAGCCGTCCACGATGTCCACGATGAGTTCGTGGGCGCGCTCCTCGCTGACCCGGTGCTCGGCCACCAACCGGGCCAGGAAGGAGGCTTCAACGCGGCGGGAGGCGTCGTGCCGGGCGGGGATGGAGCAGAAGGCGCGGGTGTCGTCGATGAAGCCGGAGGAACGGGAGAAACCTGCGGTCTCGGTCACGGCGGAGCGGAACCGCAGCATGGCATCCGGTGCGTCCAGGAACCACCACGGCGCACCCAGATACACGGACGGATAGAAGCCGGCCAGCGGGGCAAGTTCGCGGGAAAACACGGTCTCATCCAGCGTGAAGAGAACCAGGTGGAAATCCTTGGCGGTGCCGAAGTCCTGCAGGACGGGGCGGATGGCATCGGTGTAGTTGATGGCGAACGGGATGTCGTGCCCGGTATCCGCGCCGAAGGCGTTGAAGGTGGGCTCGTGGTGGTTGCGGTACGAGCCCGGGTGGATCGTCATCACTAGGCCGTCCTCCACGGACATGCGGGCCATCTGGTACATCATGTGCGCTTCAAAATCGTCGCGGTCCTGCGCCGTGGCGTCGCCTGAGCGGGCGCGGTCAAACAGCCTGGCTGCGTCCGCCACGTCGAGCTTGTGCGTGGCCGGGGTGCGGACGCCATGGTCTGCGGACACTGCACCATGTTCCACAAAATAACGACGCCGGTTCTCCAGTGCGGTGATGTAGGCGCCATAGCCGGTGCCGCCGTCGCCCGCTGCCGCGATGAGTTTGTCCACGTTCGCCGACCACGACGGGTGGGCGATGTTCAGGTACGCGTCGGGGCGGAAAGTGGGCAGGACACGACCGTGGAAGGTGGGATCTTGGGCAATGGCCTTGTGACTCGCCAGGGTGTCCAGCGGGTCATCGGTGGTGGCCAGAACCTCGATGTTGAAATCCTTGAACAACTCACGGGGCCTGAAGCCCGGCTCCAAAAGTCTGGCGGAAATCGCGTCATAGCTGGCATCCGCAGTGGCCTCGCTCAGCTCGCCTTCCAAACCGAAGACACTGGTGAACTGGGTGCGGAGCCAGTAGCCCGAAGCGGTGCCTTCGAACAGCGGCCAGGCCTTGCAGAACTCACGCCAGACTGCGCGGGAGTCGGGCTCGGAGGTGTTGGATCCGCGCAGCTTCTCCTGCGGGACACCGCTGGCGTGGATCAGCCGGGTGACGTAGTGGTCCGGGCTCACCAGCAGCGCGGCGGGATCCGGGAAGGGGGTGTTCTGCTCGATGACTGCGGCGTCAACGTGCCCGTGCGGGGAAATGATGGGGAGGTCCTCGACGCGCTGCAGGAGCTCGCGCGCAATGCGTCGGGTTCCTGGATCAGCGGGCAGGAGCCTGTCCAGATGGGAGGCAATCGACTGTGGCATACGTCAATGGTCCGGGCTGACTCGCTTGTTTGTCAACCGGTTGCCAACAGGTAGTCAGTCAAGTGCTAGCTGGCAGAAGCGGCGCGGTAAGGCGAATGTATGCCCGTCGATCGCTTTGGCCAGTATCAAAACGTGTCAACAAAAGTGAGATGTATGGCAACCGCTTGATTTCATGGGGAATATTCCCGATGCTGTAGTAGTGACTGAACTTTCACCCCCAAAAGCGGAAGCTAAGAGCGTCCGCGGCATAGTCGAAGGCAGGCCGTCCAGGGCCAACGCCACCATTTACGACATTGCGAAGCTGGCGGGTGTCAATCCCTCGACTGTTTCCAGAGCTCTCAGCAAGCCCGGCCGGGTAAGTGTCAGTACCCGCAAGCTCATCGAAGATGCAGCTGCTGAACTCAACTATCAAGCGAATCCCTTCGCAAAGGCCCTTCCCACGGGAAGAACCAGCACAATCGGGCTCATTGTTGCCGATGTCGCAAATCCAACCTTCTTCGGAACAATCCGGGGAGCAGAATCAACGGCTGCAGATCATGGCTATTCGGTAATCCTCGCCGAGTCGGCTGAGTCTTCCCGGAAAGAGCAATCAGCCGCACAGCGCATGTTGGCCAGCGTGGACGGCCTGATACTGGCGAGTCCCCGTATGAGAGATGACCACATCAGGCAGCTAGCCGAAGAAAAGCCAGTCATAGTGGTTAATCGCGACGTGGAGGGAATCACCTGCGTTGTACCCGACGTAGAGAAGGGGCTGGGTGAAGGGGTCCGCCATCTCGCCGGGCATGGACATCGAAGGATTACCTTTATCGCCGGCCCGGAAGCGTCATGGATGTCAGGACGGCGATGGCTGGGTGTCCGGCAGGCGTGCGAGTGGTCCCACCTGGAGTCAGTCAAGCTGGAGTCGGACAGTCCGACGATAAAGGGCGGCCGGGCAGCTGCACGAGCAATAGTAGGCAGCGGGGCGTCCGCTGTGATCGCCTACAACGACCTCCTTGCCATCGGCCTCCTGCAGGAGCTCCAAGCAGCCGCCTATGCAGTTCCAGACCAAATCAGCATCGTAGGGTTCGACGACATCTTCGGCGCTGACTTCACCACACCAGGGCTAACGACGGTGCGAGCACCGATGGAAACCTGCGGTATCGAAGCTACTAGTCTCTTGCTCAAAGCACTCAAAGGCTCGGAGAAGAGTGCCTCTACCCACTACATCGACACGGAACTTGTCGTTAGGGGCTCCACAGGGAAGTACCTCGGCTGATCACCGATTCCTACGTCCAGAACGTCGGCGTTCGAACCATCGAAGTGGCAAAGGCTGCGTTCCACACCAACGGCAAGCCTCTCTACTTCACCGCCTTTGGAAAACACGAGGACACTCCAGTTCCCCGCAAGGGCCACGACAGTGCCTACCTCGTTCACGACTTTGAACTCATGAAGTGGATTGGGGCCAACTCCTTCCGCACCTCCCACCACCCATAGGCCGAGGAAGTACGTGACTATGTCGACAGGCACGGCAACGTTGTGATTGGTGAAACCGCCGCTGTGGGCTTCAACCTAGGCGTTTCCGACGAAGTTACCACCAAGAATCCACCCCCTCCTCCCTGCAAGAAACGTTGGGGGACGAAATGCAGGAGACCCGCGCAGCTCGAAGCCGATATCCGCGACTGAATCGACACATTCGACAAGCCCGTCATGATGACAAGACGCCCTCAACGACTCCCCCCGGTCCGAGGAATACCAAATCGCATACCTCGAGATAAATCATCCGGTCGTCGATAAATTCCCGTCCTTCGTTGGCATGCGCGACCGACGGCCTAAGGGCGCAGCATTCTTCCTTCCCGGCAGATGGACGGCCACCGGCAATGTGAACCAGGCCAGGAGTAATGAAGGGGTGTCGCTCATGTAGCGGCACCCCTTCCCCTTATCTGCCCACAGCACAACAGAGTGGGCTTGAAAACAAGGTGGCATTGCCCAAAGTCACGGGTTGTGCGAGCAGCCGCCGCAGACAACGGAATGGGTGATCCTCCTGGGCGTCGTGCCTCACATCTCGTCCACCAACGACACTGACATAGCAGCCATGGTGTTCCCGTAGCTGGCCCTTCGCAGATGAACGTGGTTAGGCCGGTGTCAGCGATGGTCGAAAAGTGAGCCATTTCGCGGGCTGAAAATTGAGCCACTTTGACGCTGGTTATTCTGCCGTATTTTCCGGTCTTGTCGAGGGCAGCGAGTCAACCTGGGTGTGTTTGAGGCGGTAGCTGGAGCCTTTCAGGGTGATGACTTCGGGATGGTGGACGATGCGGTCGATCATGGCCGAGGCGACGACCTGATCCCCGAACACGTCGCCCCATCGGGCGAACGGTAGGTTGGAGGTCAGGATCAGCGAGGCGTGTTCGTAGCGGGACGAGACCAGTTGGAAGAACAGGTTCGCGGCGTCCTGCTCGAAGGGGATGTAGCCGACTTCGTCCACGATGATCAGTCCGTAGCGGCGCAGCCTGACCAGTTCCTGGGGCAGCCGGCCGTTCTGATGGGCGGCTTGGAGCCGGGCGACCCAGTCGATGGCCGTGGCGAACAGGACCCGGTGACCGAGCTGGGTGGCCCGCAAACCGAGGCCGGTGGCGAGGTGTGTTTTTCCGGTCCCGGGCGGTCCGAGCAGGACGATGTTGGACGCTTCGGTGAGGAACGCCCCGGTGGCCAGGTGCGCGATGATGTCGCGTTTGAGGCCGGGCTGGTGATCGAAGTTGAAGTCCTCAAGCGATTTCCGGGCCGGGAAACTGGCGGCCCTGGCCCTGATCTCGGCGCCGGAAGCTTCCCTGGCTGCGACTTCCCGGGACAAGACGGCGGCGAGGTATTCCTCGTGGGTCCAGCCGCCTTCACGGGCCTGGTCCGCGAGACGGGTCGCTGCTTCACGGATCCGGGGCGCTTTCATCGCCCGGGAGTAGTACTCGATCTGGCCAATGGTTTCCTTAGCGGCGGGCATCAGGCGACCTGCCCGTCATCGAGGGCAACACCGAACGCCCGGTCATAGTCCGCCAAGTCCCGCAGCCCGGTGGTTTCGCCCACCGGTGAGGGGGTTTGGAAGGCCTTTCGCAGTGCCCTTGCCGCTTCAACATGGTCCGGGTCGGTGATGGTCAGACCGGCGCCCCAGGAACGGTGGTGGGTGCCGACGGGCCGGCCCTCCAGGCTGATCGTGACAGATTGGAGGTCGGCGCTGACGTCGACGAACCGGCCGATGGCTTGCGGGTGCACCGAATAGTCCTTGGATCCCATCCGGACGTAGTAGTCCCTCGGGAGCCGGACCCGCGCGGTGAACCCGGTGACCGGCGGAACGGGTGGCAGCGCCAGCATGGCCGCCTTGTCCGCAGCGAGCAGATCCGCCGGCCTGGCACCGGTCCTCCTGACCAGCCGGGCGTTGGCCTTCGGCAGCCACTGGCCGAGCTGGTTGTTGAAGTCTTCCGGTGAGGTGAAGACCCGGCCGGGCAGGAAGGATGTCTCCAGGAACTGGTTGGCCCGCTCCACCACGCCCTTGCTCTCCGGATCGTAGGGCTTGACCTGAACGATCCGGGTGGCCAAGACCCCGGCGAACGCCGCGACCCCGGCGGCGTAGCTGTTCCTCCGGCCGATGCCGGTTTCGTTGTCCCAGATCAGCCGGCGTGGAACAGCGCCCAGGGATCCGAGCAGCTCCCACATTCCGGCCAGCAGGTCTCCGGTCATCCGGGACGGAATCATCCGGGCCATGATGAACCGTGAATGCGAGGAGACCATCACCAGCACCGGCAACACCCTGGCTTTGCCGGCACCGACGGGTATCCGGACCTCCGGAAACCACAGATCGCACTGCGCCTGATCTCCGGGGTCGTAAGAGATCCGGTCAGCAGGGTCAGCTGGTGCATACTCGGGCCGGATCCTGGCCACGTTCTCCCGGAATCAGGCCGGTGACCCGGACCAGCCCACCCGCTCCGCGAGCACCGTCGCGGGCATCCGCGGGTTCTCCAGCAGCAACGCACGAATAGCCGGTTCCACTGCCCTGATCCCGGAGTCCCGCGGCGCCCGGACATATGTTGGCGGACCCTCAGCACTGACCGCCTTCGCCACCGTGTTCCTGGAAATCCCCAACCGCGCCGCTATCGACTTCATCGATTCACCCTCGGCCAGATGCAACCGCCGAATAAGCGCCCAATCCTCCACTGTGATCACCCACCCAATCGTTTGGAACGGGTGGCTCAATTTTCAACCGTCACAATGGCTCACTTTTCGACCGTCACCGACAGCCGGCCCTAAGATACCGCGGCGGGCAGGGGGCTTTCAGTGCGGCGGGAAAGAGGTCAGGGCCTCTTTGAATAGGTAGCGACCAAGCAACCAAACCCAAAAGAGACCCTGACATGACTAACTCTATGTCTTATTCCGATGGCCAGTGGTGCACGCGCGCCGATGCGCTGCTCGGTGTGGAGGGCATCCACGTCAGTGCCGTCACGACAACCGCTTCAGGCCTGGTTCTGCACGTCGAGACCGGTGATGACCTTGCCGGTTGCCCTGACTGCGGCGTCGTCGCAGTGGGCCACGGACGCCGCCATGTCCGGCTCCACAGTCCGGGTCCTCTCAATTTCAGACACGCTTTGCCCAGGGCGACTGATGCGCTGCAGGGTTTCGACACGTCTGTCTCTGCCCTGGCCCACCTGCTCGGTATCTCCTGGCACACGGTCTGGGACGCCATCAAGGCAGAGGCCGCCCGGCGGATCGCAACGGCTGGTCAGCTGACAGGCGTGAATGCGCTCGGCGTCCATGAGCACCTCTGGTCCCACTACCGGCCGGCCCGGCACGGGGACGGTCACCGGGATCGTGGACCACACCCGCGACGCCCGCGGCGTGCTGCACGCCACGTTGCTGGACCTCGTCCCGGGCCGGTCCGCGAAGGCCTACGCCGACTGGCTCAAAGACCGGGGAACCGAGTTCACCGCCCGAATCAAAACGGCAGCGCTGGATCCGTTCCGTGGCTACGCCAACGCGATCCGCTACGAACTGCCCGAAGCCATCACCATCCTGGATGCATTCCATGTCGTGAAGCTTGGCTCGGCCATGGTCGACGAGGTCCGGCGCCGGGTCCAGCAGGACACGCTCGGGCGCCGGGGACGGAAGGGAGATCCGCTCTACGGGATCCGCCGGACCCTGCAGATCGGCGCCGAACACCTCACCGAAGGAATGATAATCGGCTACGCCATGAAATAGACTTCGAATTCAGAAAGCTCTACTATTCGTCGGCTTCCGTCCTGCGAGACAACCCAAAAAAGTTCCATCGAGGGCTGCACCTGAACGACTTCTCCACGTATATGGCAGGTACTGCCGACCTTGGCCTCTACCCGGTCTCCCGGCGACACTTGAGCGCAGGTCTGGATGCGCGAGCCGTTACGCTGTTCGGCGGCGTCGCCAAGCCGTAATTGGTTTCCTGGTTCCATCCTCATTCCGTCCTTAGTTGTGCAGTCGGGCGTGCTCAGACACCAAGTTGGCTATCAGTTCCGGTTCGGCCACCGGTGCGAGGTGCGCCGTATTGTTCAGTACCTCATGCCTGGCAGACGGAACGTTCCGGGCGATGAGTTGCTGGTCGGTGACCGGGTTGGCTGAGTCGGCGCCGCCACTGACGACCAGGAGTGGTACTTCAATGGCAGGTAGGTCTTCTGTCACGTCGGATTCGGCCAGCAGGTCACAGGCGAAGGCGTAGCCTGTCGGATCTGTTGACGCCAGCATCTGACGGTGCTGGTCCACGATGATGGGTTGCCGTTGCTGGAAATCAGGCGTGAACCAGCGATCTATTACTTGAGGGACCAGGGGTGTAACACCGTGGGCGCGCACCTGCTGGGCGCGCTGGAGCCATACGTCCTTCGAGAATCGTGCGGCACAGCACATTGCCACCGCAGATTTTGTTCGGTGCGGGATGACGGCTGCGGAGCGGAGCGCAACAAGGCCACCCAAAGAGACCCCGGCAATGTGCGCTTCTTCAATGTTTTCGTCGTCAAGAACAGCGAAAAGGTCACTTACGAGATCGTCCAGGCTGAAGGGGCTATGTCCCAGCGGTCCTCCACGGTCCCTCTGGTCGAACCGTACCACGTCAAAATCTTTCGGGAGTCGGGTAACGACTCCATCCCACATGCTGCTGGTCGTTGCCAGAGAGTTGACGAACACGATCGTTCCAGATGCCGGGTGGGGCCCACTTGTCCGTTCGACCGAAACGTTGTAACCACCGCCACTCATTGCTTCTCCTATCAAAATAAGTCACGAGGCTGACGTTAAAGCGTGTGCCAGCAAGCGTCACTAGCGCGACGTAGGCCAGGCCGAATTCCCCTGGCCGGCAGCCAGGAATCGTCGAGTCCTCCTGCCGGCCAGCGGATGTCGTCGGTCCGATAACCCGATTACTTGCCTGTCACTCCGAAGACTCGAAGATCGGGTACTGCACTGCCCGTTCCCCTATACTCGAGGCCCTTCTTCATAGCCCAAGTTGACTTCAGCGAGAACAAGGGTGCGATCCATGCGTTGTCCGTTGCGTATTTGTTGATCTCTTTGTAAATTTCCCCTGCACGCGTGGGATCTGCTTCGCCCGCCAACTTAGCCAGAAGGTCGTTCATCTTGGGATCTTCGTATCGGAAGGGATTTTGTGATCCATTTTTGCCGAAGTATAGGGAGGTTGTGCGTGAGGGGGCTGCGGTGGTGCCCAGGTTGAAGTACATTCCCCATTTGGTCGTTTGGCTGGAACTTTGTGCCGGCACTGGTTCCCAATCAACCTTGATGCCGATGTCGGCGAGTGCCTGGGTGATGCTGGCTTGGAACTGCTGGACGATAGCATTCGCAGGCATGGCGAGGGTGAACCCGCTGGGGTAGCCGGCCTCCTTCAGAAGGGTGCGGGCTTTCCCGGGATCGAAGCTGTAGGCGTTGTCCAACTCTTCGCTGTATGCCGGGGACAGCTTGTTGAAGACTTGTTCGGTGGGTCGGCCATTGCCGCCGACCAGAGCGTTGAGCATCTTTTTGCGATCGAATGCATAGTTGATGGCCTGCCGGACTCGAACGTCTGCGAGCGGTGGAGCTACCTGGCCAGCCCGGTCGGCAATGACAATTGCAGCCGTCGACACATCTTCCACCGGTGTGAGACTGAACCCGTTCGCCTCGATTTGCTTGGCTTGGGCGGCGTCGACCGTGCCGGCGTCGAGTTCGTTCGTCAGCAGTGCATTGAAGAGTGCTGTCCGGTCCGGAATGACCCTCACGGTAACCGTCTTGAACGGGTAGGCTTTTGCGTTCCAGTAATCGTCGCGCCTGTTGAGAACGTATTTTGTGCCGTCGACGGTCGCTGTGCGGTCGAGGGTATATGGCCCCGAACCAACCGGATCCAGGGCCGTGCGTGCCTCATTGATCGTTCCGGGATCTCCAATCGCTCCAGCGCCGTAAGACAATGAAACGAGCAGGTCAGGATCCTGTCGTTTGAGGTTGAGCACCGCGGTGTGTTCGTCGGGTGTATCGATGGATGCAACGGCCGAAAGGTTGCTCTGCTGAGGTCCAGCAGTGGTCCGGGTGCGTTCAAGACTTGTCTTGACTGCTGCTGAGGTGACAGGGTCGCCGTCACTGAATTCCATGTCGTCGCGAAGCTTGAGCGTGAGCGATTTTGCGTCCGCGGAGTACTCCCAGCTCTTTGCTGCGCCGGGTTTGAGGACTCCCTCATTGTCGCTGTAAATCAGGGTGTCGTAGACGGCGCCCCAGACATACCGCTGTTGCCCGTCATGAAGTTGGGCAGGATCAAGCGAGTTTGGTGCTGCCTGAACCCCGAAGGTCAATGTGGTCGGGGCGACTTCCGATGTGGGAGACGGTTCTCCCCCGCAGGCGGTAAGAGCCAGGCTTGCAGCGATGACAACGGCGGCGCTGCCTACCGCCGCTCTGCGTGGGTGAAGTGTTGGCATGGACGGTTCCTTTGACTGGAAGTGGCCAGAATAGGTGCGCTAAATAAGCGCGGACGGCTGCAGGCGGGTGTAGACATCGCGTGGTGTCAGCGCATTGAGCATGCCCTCGCCTCGGCGGAACCGGCCGATGTTTTCAACAATCATGTCAATTGATCGTTGCGTCCGGTCTGGCAATTTGGGTGTGACATGAGGAGTGATGACCACATTGCCCATGTCCCACAATAGCGAGTCTTCGGGGAGCGGTTCCGGATCGGTCACATCGAGACCGGCTCCGGCAATTTGGCCTGTTCGTAACGCGACGATGAGGGCATCATGGTCGATCACTCCCCCGCGGGCCATATTGATAATGAAGGCGTCATTCTTCATTTGGCTAAACTCGCGAGTCGAAAACAGATGGTGCGTCTCATCGTTCAACGGTGCGGCCAGCATAATGACATCGGCCTGCTCAACCAGCGGCTGCAAACTATCACCGCCATCTGATGAAAGCATGACATCGACGTTGGCCGGGGTCTCACTGGCACTTCGCCGGTAGGCGATGACCCGCATGCCAAAAGCTTTGCCAAGTTGGGCCATGGCCTGCCCCGTATGACCAAACCCGACGATACCTAGGGTCTTACCCCAGAGCGCCCGTCGGTTCTCATATCCTGGAACAGGACGCCATAGGTGTGCGGCCTGCTGCTCAAAGTGCTTCTTGGCATCAAAAGTCAGTGTCAGTGCGAAATAAAAGGCATGCTGGGCAAGCGCAGGGGCAGACCTTCCAGCCGATCCCGTAACAATCAGGCCTTTTTCGAAGACCTCGGCGCGGGCAGAACGCGTAAGTCCCGAGTGGTCGCAGTGAACCCACTTCAGGTTTGGGGCGTTGAGGAACCTGTCGTCAAGATCTGTTTGAAGTACAGCCACGTCTACGTGCTCAAGCGCGGCCTGGATAGCCTCCGTTTCGCGGGGGTGCACATGAATGAACTCAGCTGGGGAGAAAGCCTGCCGAAGCTGCTCTATCTCCTCTGGGTAGTACAGCAATGTGGATAGCACACTGCGGATTTCCTGTGCTTCAGCTCCTGTTTTCAATCTACGAAACTCCCTTGTTCGCTGCAGGGCGCGGGCACTGAGAGAACGGCCCGTTAGGCAAGTATCACAAGAGCCCGCAAGAGTGTCAACCGGTTGCCACAGGCCGCCGAAAGTGCTTCTTTATACTTCGCTATAGTCACCAACTGCTTACAGCAGAAGAGCAAATTCCTTTAGATTTGGCGGCCACATTCGAGCCAAAGGCGCGTTTCAGCTCTCCGCGTTATCCTTGCAAGCGGTTGTCGTCAACGGCGAATCAGTTCTCCATGCGTTTTATGTTTCCGCCCGTGAGCCAAGAAGGGTGATGATGCCCCCAAGCACGGCAAGCATTCCGGCCGCCACGTACAGCGCGGTGTAGTTCCTTGAGTTGTCTACGGTAGCGATCGAAAGTAAGAGGGGAGCTAGCGCTGGGGCCAGAGCACTTGGAATCTTCTGTGAAGAGCTTGTTATTGCCGTGAATCGTCCCGCCTGTGTTTCGCGATGGGGAAGCACGTCCAGGACGAGCGCCTGTCCCACCGCCACGAAAACAGCAATACCCAGGGAAGTAATGAGTGAACCTGTCAGGAGTGAGACGAAGCTGTAGGAGAAAGCCGACACAAGGGCTCCAGCTGCATAGATGACGGTGGCTGTGAGGATAAAGGGCTGACGGCGGGCGGCGCGGTCAGACAGCCATCCGCCTCCTATGGCACCGACGGTCGAGGTGATGATGCCGCCGGCTGAAATCGCCGCGATCACTGTCGAAACTTCAGCAACACTCATGTCCAGCCGTTGTGCGTAGAAAAACGTCGAATAGCTCGTGGTTAGGGCGAGTCCCAGGAAGAACATGAAGCGCCCTCCCCACGTCCACGCGAAGGCGGGATGCTGGCGGGGGTTGAACATAAAGCTGCGTAAGACGTTTTTGGGCGAAAGCGGAATTGTCGACTCCAGCCGCAGTGAATGCCTTTCCGGAGCAAAAGCGACGAAGCCCAAAACGAGTAAGACGCCGACGGTAGCTGGCAGTAGGAAGACCCACAGTGGGTCCACGACGACTTGGCCGGCGAGAACTATACCGGCGACAGGAGCAATCTGTCGGGCCAGGCTGGTCAAGCCGGCCACTCGACCACGCTGAAATTTCGGCAGGTTGTCCGCCTGATAATTGTTGATCGAGCCCATGGCTGTCTGCCACCCAACTGTTGACAGAACCCATCCAACCCCGAGCAGAAGAACATTCGGCGCAGATGCCATCAGCGGGATTGCGGCCACTCCTACTGTCACCCCGGCAACGGTATAAGGCCGTCGCCGGCCCCACCGGGAGCGTGTCCGATCGCTAAAAATTCCGGTCAGCGGCGCGGCCAAAAGAGAAAATGCGGAGCCTGCTCCCAGCATGTAGCCCAAATACTGCTCGTGTCCAGGTGCGATCTGGTCAAGCCGCAGGGCCAGGGTAAATGACATTGGAACTATCGTTGCCATGCTGCCACCGAAGGTGGCCAGGACCAGAAGCACCACTGTCCTGCGACCTAAGTGCTTCTGCAAATGTGTTCGCTCAACGGAAGGTCGGGCGGTATCAGGGGCCGGGAGGAACGGAAGTGAGAGATTCGAAGTGGGGATGCGCGCAATGTCAGCCTCGAATCTCTCCATCCTTGGCGCCTTTTCGTGTGGAATCGATTCCTTCACTGAACCTCCAACAGGATGAGTCTTTGTTGTGTGAGGGAGTTCACTTATCTCGCCTAGCCAGGGCCTCCACTCTCATCTTCAGGAACACGGCAGTGCCGGTTGGTTTTGTCTAAAGCGTCGTCGAAGACTGCTGAAAGCGGTTGCCTTAATCTTTCGCGCGGCAGCTGCGTGAAGAGTGAGGGTCGCAAGGAGGAGCGCAGTCCATGGCGGCTTCCCCCGATATACCTTCCACAGTATACTCGTACAACCGGTTGCCATATGTGCGCTCCGGTCAAGCAGCAGTAGAAACAGGACTCAACTATGTCAAAGACTTTTTCTGGAATAGCGGCCGGTGGTACCCCTGAGCTCTTTGAGTGCGAGCCCGTGAAGTGGATGCTCTGCCGTCTGAACAGCACGTTGCGAGAAGCGGGGCTGCTTTCTGTTAACGGGCAATCGGGACAGGAGATTGAACTCGTGTTGGTCGAGCCGGCTGACCTAGCGGCGCTGAACTTAGCAGGGCTACGTGCCCCGGCATCTGCCAGCGAATCCTACTCGCTGAGAATTGACGCCAAAGAACACGGCGGTCGACGGATCACAATCGCGGCCACTGATGACCGCGGTTATGCCTACGCTATCGGTGATATCGAAGGGCGCGTTCATTCCGATGGATTCGAGGGCCTCGTTCCTGGTTTCGAGGATTCTCAAAAGCCTGCCGTGCCGCTTCGAGGCATTCAGCGCAACTTTTCAAGCATCCATGAGGATGGCCTGTGGTTTCATGATCGGCAGTTCTGGGCGGAGTACCTTGACCATCTTGCCGCCCAGCGTTTCAACCGGTTCCACCTTGCACTGGGAATGCAGTACAACTACGGCACCGGCTGGGAAAGCCGGACTGCCACTGATAACTACCTTGTCTTCGCATACCCGTTCCTTCTCGATGTTCCCGGGTATCAGGTACGGGCAGAAGGAGTTTCCAAGGAAGAGCGTGACCGCAATATGGAGGCCTTGGCCTTCATAGCCCGGGAGACAAAGCGCCGTGGCATGAGTTTTCAACTTGGCCTGTGGAATCACGCCTACGATTTCGGCTATGACTCGAAGCATTGGTACCCCATCCTGGGCATCAGCCCTGAGATACATGCCGGCTACTCGGCGGCAGCTGTCAAACTGCTACTCGAACGAGTGCCTGAAATCGAGGGTATAACCTTCCGTGTCCACCATGAAGGTGGTGTGCACGAAGAGGGGCACGAAGTCTTTTGGGGCAAGGTCTTTGACGCTATTTCGAGCGTGGGTCGTCCCATAGAGGTGGACATGCATGCCAAAGGTGTTGACCAGGCCTTGGTGGACGCCGCTGCTAAACCAAACATCCGCACAATGATCTCCGCCAAGTACTGGGCGGAACATATGGGTCTGGCCTACCACCAGCTATCAATTCGCCAGCACGAGCGCAACCCGCTGAACTTCGCGGGCAAGGATGCGTCCGTGACGGGAGTTACAGATGGTGCCCGGAGATTCACCCGCTACGGGTACGCCGACTATCTGAGCGAAGACCGTGCTACTGACGTCATCTACAGGATGTGGCCCGGGACCCAAAAGCTTCTTCTATGGGGCGACCCAGCCTTGGCACGCGGATTCGGACAATTTGCGACTTTCGGTGGATCACGTGGTCTCGAGTTTTGCGAGCCTCTCACATTCAAGGGAAGGCGCGGAACAGGTGAGCCGGGAAGACGAGACCCCTACGTGCGGGACGACCTACGGTTGGGAGTGCATGACTGGAAGAAATACCGCTACACATATGCCTTGTGGGGCCAGCACCTTTACAATCCGGAGTGCGATACCGCAGTGTGGCAAAGGGTGCTCCGGGAAGACTATGGTGACGCCTACCCCCATTTCGAAGTGGCGCTGGCCCATTTGAGCCGCGTGTTGCCGCTCGTTACCGTCGTGCACGGAGTCAGCGGCGCAAACAACTTCTATTCCCCCGAAATGTATGTGGACCTGCCGATTTCTGCATGGAAGTTGTCCATGCATTATGCGTGGGACACTCCGCAGCCGGGGACCTGGGAGGGCGTCAGCCCCTTCGACCCCGAATTGTTCTACGGCATCGGAGAATACGTGGATGCAGCTCTTAGCGGCAAACTGCAGCCCAAATACACGCCGCTTGAGGTCGCATCATGGATAGATGGGATGGTCAGCGAGGGCGTAACCGCGCTTGCTGAAATCGAGAAATGCAGGCTCGCAGATAACCCACAGGCCCAACGTACAATCATCGACCTGCAGATAATTGTCCAGCTGGGACGGTTCTTCTCTTCAAAATTCCGCGCGGCTGTTGAGTATGCATTCTTCAGGCGGACCGGAAGTGTTGACTACCTTCAGGAGTCCGCTCGCCTGCTGAAGAACGCACATGCAGCGTACGCCTCGATACCGACCCTAGCTAACGGCATATACCAGGAGGACATCGCTTTTGGGGTTGGTCTCTCCGACCGTGGGAGCTGGTCAGACCGGATCATGGCAATGCGGGAAGATCTTCACCTGCTCAACATGGAGCTGACCGAAGCACGGAACAATTCGGGCACTAAGCCTGCCAGTCAAGTCACACATCGAATGGAACGGTGGCAAGCAGAGGCCAGTTTCGTCCCTTGTCCTCCCTTCATGCGAGGGGACCCGCTCACGGTAATTCTCCATTCATCGGACCCGTCAATATCCGGTTCTGTCTTACGTTATCGTCATGTCAATCACGCAGAGGACTTCGATTGTCTAGAGATGGAGCGGGCAGGCGACGGATTCGTAGCTGTTATCCCCGGTGAATATACGTCCTCTTCGTACCCAATCATGTTCTTTGCCGAAGTTCGTAGAGACGGTGAGCCGCCTGTTTTCATCCCGGCATTGAACAATACTTTCTCAAACCAGCCCTATGTTGTGGTGCACAGTTCCAAAACCCAACTCAGCGACATAGTTTTGTAAAGCTGTAGGGCCCACTGGTAGCTTCTCACGGCGCGGCGCTGCTCTCCCAGCAGCGCTGCGCCGTTTGGCTTCTTCCTCCGCAGGTTCTTCAGTGGCCGCCAACGGGCAAGCCATGGTCTTATACCAGTAATGGGGCTGCCGCTGGCCGGAACGGGACTTCGCGTTGCTTCGGCGTGCCGGGGGAACTACTAACAATTCCCCCAGGCCGCGCTCTCCCGTAAAGTCACGGCTGGGAGACTCCACCTTTGTGCGCTGGCAGGCAGGGTGGAAAGATGGCTGCCGCGCCCTAGTATCGGCGGCCGGGTCTTCGCCAGGGCCGCGGGTCGTGTTCGCCGGCGGTTTCAGCGGGTCTTTGTTGCAGCAGAGGCCATATTGGCGTATTGAATCATCCGTCCTCAACTGGCCGCGTTTTTGCTAACCCAGCCTGCAAGGGTCGCGCCTCCAGTCCCTAAGGTAGGAGCCGGGAAAGAAAGCGCGCCGTTTTACTTCGCCAGCCGAGTGTTGATTGCCAGCGCCTAAACCCTCTGTGGGCAGCGCATCGCTTGCGTAGCTGAAGTGGCGTCCAAGGGGACAGTCATGCGATGCAGCTGCGGAATTTTCTCCTACCTCTGCCATGGCTGCCTTTGACGCTAGCGCGTTACAGCAGAGTGTGTAGGTCGGCGATTATTCCTGCGCCGCTCAGCCCAGCTCTTTCTGAAGATGAGTTGTTGCTGTCATAGGGTGTGGGCTGATCCAACGCCAGCCTTACCAGTGAAAGCCGATTAGAGCTGCTCCTGCCGTGACCCGGAGCGGCAACCCGCGTGAGTTCTCCATTGACCCAGTATCACTTTGGAGCGCCGCTGGTAAGGTAAGTCCTCAAATTTGGTAGAGCGCCGAAGATTCATGGCTGAACTTGGGCTGTGACCCATTCCGACGGCTCCTGGCCTCGGCTCGGGCGAGCCGTCAAAAAGCCGCCCCCGCGACTTGAGCCAAAGCTATCAGGCTTGCGTCCCGGGGGCGGATAATTTTGATCAGCGCTGGAAACTTCCTTCAAACCACAGGGTTGACCATGTTAGGAACCTGGTACCTGCCAAGGTTAAACCGTTTGCTGCTGATGCCGGCTTCCTAAGTCATTTAGCAACGTCGAAGAGCCGGATGGTAGAGAAGTTGTTCGCTCCTTTGTTCAGGTACTTAATCTCAGGGGACGTAACAGTGTTCGCCCCAATGAAGGAAAGAGGAGCGAAAAGGGCGTTCTCGACCACGTATCGGTTGATCTCCTTATAGATCTCGGCTTGCTTTTCCTCGTTGAGTTCACTGTTCGCTTTTTCTACGAGCCCATCAAGTTCGGGAGTGCTCCACTTAAAGGGATTCATCGTTGCGCTGCCAAGCTGACGGGGGATTTCCCTCTGGGTGACAGTCGCGCTGGAGATGAAGAAGTACATAGGGTACTTCCCTGATACCACTGCAGCCGTGGAGTTCTGGGGCGGAACAGGTTCCCAGTTCACTTTAATGCCAATGTCGCCCAGCGCCTGGCTGATAGACGGTTCGTAGGTCTGTGACAACACGGTACTCGGCATGCTCACATCAAAACCGTTGGGATAACCCGCCTCTTTGAGCAGCTTCTTTGCGCGTTCAACATCAAACGGGTACTTGTCCTCCAGCTTCTGGTCATAAGCTGCGCCGTTGAGGTTGAACTGCTGAACGCTGGGCGTTCCTGCACCGGATAGTAGCTTGTCTACAAAGCCCTTGCGGTCAAGGGCGAAATTGATAGCCTGCCTGACGCGGACGTCAGCCAGTGGCTTGAGGACCTTCCCGTTACGGTCAGCAAGGTTAATGAAACCTATGGAGCTTGTAGGATTGTGGAAAACGTTGAAGTTTCCTCCTGCTTTAACTGACTCGAGTTGGTTCCCGGGAACTCCCGACACATCAACTTCCTTGGACCTCAACGCATTCAGAGCTGCCGTTTGGTCTGCCAGTACGCGGACAGTCACCGTCTTGAACGGATAGGCTTCTTTGTTCCAGTAGTCATCGCGGCGGTTCATGACGTAAGTCGAGCCCTGAACGCTCTTGCCTTTGTCAAGAACGTAGGGCCCTGAGGTTACAGGATCCGTCGCCGTTCGGTCGGTGGTCAGAGTGGCGGGGTCGCCAATCACACCTCCATCCATTCCCATGTTGTACAGGAAAGCGGCATCGTGTTTGCTGAAATTGACGCGTACGGTCACCTCGTCGATAGCGTCGACTGACTTCACCGCAACAAACTTGTCTTGCTGCTGGCCGGGTGTTTCCTTGTTGCGGTCCATGGTTTTTTTGACTGCCTCGGCGGTGACAGGAGCGCCGGTACTAAACGTCATCCCGGGCCGAAGATTGAGGGTCAAAGTAAGGCCGTCGTCGCTATACTTCCAACTTTCAGCCGCATTCGGCTGGAGCTCGCCTTCGTTGTCGATGTAGACCAGCGTGTCGTAAATCGATGCCCATATGTAGGACTGCTGTCCGGCATCAAGCTGCACCGGATCAAGCGACCGGGGCGCCGACGTCACGGCAATCCTGATAATTTTTTCCGCGGGCTGGTCCTGGCCGCCGGATCCCCCTCCGTCGGCACCGCATCCGGTGAATGCCATGGCTGCCGCCAGGACTACCGCGGTGGTGGCGATGCGACCAGATCGTCGCCCGCCACCCCTAGTAAGCAGATTTTTCAAAGGTGACTCCTATGTCAATGCCGGCGAGATGTCTCGAGAGCGCCTCCGGCTCGTTCCGACTGGTAAAGAAAAGTGAACCATCCCAGACGGGCCTTTGCCAACCGCTTGCCACAGATATTTTCCGCGCTAGTGTGTCGCCTTAGCTCAATTGCGCGCCTTTATTGGCAACCGGTGGCATGGGAAGTAGTCTTGATCGACTTGACCCTTACGCGTGTCGGGTTTACTGCAATGAAGGAGCGCTTTCGTGAAGATCACCAGCATCGAGACATTCAGTCGTGGGCCACTGCTAGCAGTCGTCCGAGTAAGGACGGACGATGGCGCAGAGGGGTGGGGGCAGACATCCCCGTACTCAGCGGATGCCACCGTTCAGCTTCTCCATTCGTACGTAGCCCCGTTCTTCATTGGGCGGGACCCTTGGGACTGGGAAGCACTGGTTGACATGTTTACCCGTAAGAGCTACAAGCACCACGGGAGCACCCTGTGGCGTGCACTGTGCGGGATCGATACGGCTGTCTATGACTTGCTGGGCAAAGTGACGAACCGCCCCGTATACCAACTCTTGGGTGGGGGAGTCCGGACCACATTGCCAGTGTATGGCTCGTCGATGAGCAGAAAGACGACCCCGGAAGAGGAGGCCGACAGAATGCTCGCCCTCACAGAATCACATGGGTTTAAGGCCTTCAAGGTCCGGATTGCAGACGTGATGGGACAAGACCGGGACGCATGGCCTGGGAGAAGCAAGAAGCTCGTTCACACCGTGCGGAATGTCCTTGGACCCGACGTTGTACTGCACGCCGATGCCAACGGAGGGTACAGCGTTCCCGAGGCAATTCGAATGGGTCGGCTCCTGGAAGACCTTGACTTCGGGCACTTTGAAGAACCATGCCCCTACTACGAACTCGAATCAACGGCTGAAGTGGCACGAGTCCTGGACATACCCGTCGCCGCAGGTGAGCAGGACAGTGTTTTGCCCCAGTTTCACCGCATGATCGAGGGTCGCGCAGTGGATATCGTCCAGCCGGACGTCGGTTACGTGGGAGGTATGGCGCGGACCAAGAAAATAGCACAGATGGCTGAAGCAGCAGGGGTTGTGACTACCCCGCACTGCGCCAACCAGTCCATGATTCAGCTGTTCTCACTTCACTTAGCGGCCTCCCAGCCGTCGGCGACAGCATTTCAGGAGTGGAGCATAGAGACAATTCCCTACTTCGAGGATATTTTCAGCCCGCTTCCCGCCGTACAGGACGGTGCAGTCATTCTTGGCGACGAGCCTGGATGGGGGGTCGACATCTTGCCCGACTTCATAAAGTCGGCAGAGAGGTCGCTTACCACCTGACTTAGGCGGTCCGACACTACGCGTCCCCGGGTGAAGGCCCCCCTATGGTTTCCGTTGGTGGCACGCTTCATGCCGGTCTCTGCATGAGTTATCACATGGTGACAGGAAGGGCAGACCCACCCGATTGACTAAGACCAGCCGCGCGGGGATTGGGACCCCGGTGCGGCTGCCTGCTCAAAGAACCCGGGAGCCCGTAGGGAGTCAATGAAGGTCTGCGGAGCTCTCGGTCACATCCCTCCAAGTCAACTAATCCACGCCTGATCTCCGCCGTCGAGATTTCAGCTGCCGTATAGCAGGGGACTCACCACAGGTACCGGCCTGGTGCTAGACCTTTGAGGACGCCGGCCGTCGGGCTCTTGACGCTCATGCAAGCAAAAGCGGTCGAACAAGCCAGTAATAGGGGCTCAATAGCATACTGCGCGCATTTCAACCGGTTGCCAAACCTGTTCGGGGAGCGCCGCGTCCCACTCTGCCGGCCCCGGCGCTAGTCGCCTGTAAATCCAGTAAAGAGCCGCAGTTCGGCGCCGAAGAGATATTTCAGTGGCGCCTGGATCGATGACGGCAAGCGGTTGTCATCCTCCTGCTGGCATGCTTTACTCGAGTGACGAGGATTACCTCGTACCGTGAGGCCGGACACCGCCGGTACTCGGTAAGCGGGAATAGTAGAGGCAATCGACATAGGGGTCAGGATGTCCGGAGGATTTTGGTCGCCGCAACGTCGCCGTTCGGGATCTGCGCCCTTCACAGGGCTTGAATTGGTCGTTGTCCGGGCCTGCGTGTCTCTACTTACTGGCCGATGGGCACCCACATCCCTGGTGATTTTTCGGCTGCCCAAGGCACTGCTGCCTTTAGCTGAACACGGGTCGGGCGTACGTCCGGACTTTCCCGTTCTATCTGATTAAGGTTCCAATGACTTCCTATATTCTTCGCAGGTTGGCAACCGGCATTATTCTCGCGGTCCTCGTGACTTTGATTACGTTCTGGTTGCTGAGCTTTTCATTTGATGGCGTCGTGGCCAATATTCTTGGACCCGCGTCGTCTGTCGACGCAGTTCACGCACTTAAGAGTGAACTCGGGTTGGACCGCCCACTGCTGATTCAGTACTTTGAATGGCTTTGGGGCGTGCTACGGGGTGATTTTGGCGTCTCGTACTTCACCAGTGAGTCGGTACAGAAGGCTGTTTCGGTCCGGCTGGGCGTGACACTTTCCATCGTGCTGGTGGCTCTTGCCCTAACAGTCGTCGTCAGCGTTTTTCTTGGCGTCCTGGCTGCTTCTCGGGCTGGCGCTGTCGACCGACTCGCCCAGGGTACGTCGCTCCTGGGAAACCTGTTGCCAACCCTCCTGATCGCGATCGGGCTGGTCGTGGTGTTTGCGCTCAACTTGCGCTGGCTTCCCGCCACTGGGTTCACTGCCTTTTCTGAGGATCCCAGACGCTGGGCTGCATCCATCACCATTCCGGTCATAGTGCTGGTCATCAACGGGGTGGCAAACATGTCGGCGCAAATTCGCGGAACCATGATCGGTGAACTTCAAAAGGATTACGTCCGAACGCTCCGCACCAGGGGAATTCCGGCATGGTCAATCGTTTATCGCCACGCCTTGCGCAACGCTGCTGCGCCCGCTCTTGTTGTCCTCTCCCTGGAGTTCATCTCGATGTTTGGCGGCGCTTTGATCATTGAGAATGTCTTCGCTCTGCCCGGTTTCGGCTCATTCGCCTTCAATTCCTCGCTCCAAGGGGACATCCCAGTGATCATGGGAGTCACTGTCTTCAGCGTCATGCTCGTCGTATCCGTCAATCTGCTGACCGACATCGCTAACGGTTGGCTCAACCCGAAAGCGAGGCTCTTTTGAGCACCGAAGTAGCCCTCCTCGAGACGGACGTGACAGAGGCCGCCTCACACCGTTCCCCTTTTCGAAGGCTGGTGAGGGACCCGCAGGCGATTATTACAGCTGCTTTCCTGTTCATCGTTCTTACATTGGGGTTGCTCGCGCCGTTTATCACCCAGCACGGTCCCAACGATTCATCCCTCAACGCTGTCAACGCCGATATCGGAACGCCGGGATATCTTTTGGGAGGTGACCAGAGTGGACGAGACATCTTTTCCCGCCTGGTCCATTCCATCAACACCGGCACCATCTCAGCACTCATCGGCACGAGCATGGCATGCCTTGTTGGCCTGACATTCGGGCTGGTCGGCGGGTACTTCGGCGGACGGATTCGGACCGCGATCGAGTGGGTCTTCAACCTGATCATGACCTTCCCCGGCCTGCTGCTTCTCATCGTGCTAATGCCACTGACCAAGGGTGACTTCCGCGCGACAATGTTGATCTTCGGTGCCCTTCTTGCGCCCTCGATCTACCGCATAGTCCGGAACGTCACTGCTGGCGTCAAGAATGAGCTCTATGTAGACGCCGCACGTGTTGCCGGCCTGTCGACCCTTAGGATTCTCGGCCGGCATGTAATGCCGGTCGTACGTGGGCCGGTCATCATTTCGGCCGCATTCCTCATGGGCTCTTCCATCAATCTTCAGTCCGGGTTGGCTTTTCTCGGTGTGGGTTCCACAGAGGTTCCCAGCTTTGGGTCCATGATCTCGGCCGGCTTTCTGAACTTCTATGTCCACCCCACACAGTTCCTTTGGCCAGCCCTGCTGCTTGGAGCGATAACTGCGTCCCTGGTCCTCCTCGGAAATTCCCTGCGAGATGCACTTGAAGGTGCAAGACCAAAAGCTGCAAAGCTGGACAGTGCAAGAGTTCGTTCCCGTGGCGTCGACCTCAGCGAGGGGAACAGCGACGAGTCCAACCTGCTCCACATAAAAGACCTCCAGATGGAGTACCCAACCCCGAACGGGAAGCCGAAGCAGGTGCTGAAGGGGGTATCGCTGAAACTGAAGGCCGGAGAGACTTTGGGTCTGGTCGGCGAGTCAGGTTCAGGCAAGACCCAGACCGCCTTTTCTGCCCTCGGCGTCCTCCCTCCCGAGGGGGTCATAACCGCAGGGTCAGTGCTGCTGGATGGACGAGAACTGTTAGGCCTTCGTGAACGGGAGCTCCGGGAGATCCGAGGCAAAGATATCGCCTACATCCCGCAGG
Source organism: Arthrobacter sp. B1I2 (assembly GCF_030816485.1). Taxonomy (NCBI): domain Bacteria; kingdom Bacillati; phylum Actinomycetota; class Actinomycetes; order Micrococcales; family Micrococcaceae; genus Arthrobacter; species Arthrobacter sp. B1I2. The sequence continues at coordinate 189,903 of NZ_JAUSYC010000002.1, forward strand.
AGCCCATGTCCAACCTCGATCCTTCATTCACTGTCGGCGCCCAACTAGTTGAGGGCATTCGGGTTGCCTCCGGCATGACCAGAGCGGAAGCGAAGAAGCGAGCCCTTGAACTCATGGAGCGAGTAGGTATTCCTAATAGTCAGCGGACGTTTGGCCTCTACCCACACCAGATTTCGGGCGGGATGGCCCAACGTGTACTTATCGCTGGAGCCGTGGCCTGCAAGCCCAGGCTGCTGATTGCCGATGAACCTACAACGGCCCTGGACGTAACCATCCAGGCTGAGATCCTGGACCTTCTCCGTGACCTGCAGCAGGAGATGGGAATGGCAATCCTCCTCGTGACCCACAACTTCGGCGTCGTTGCAGATATTTGTGACCGCATTGCCGTAATGCGCGAGGGCCTCATCGTAGAGGAAGGCGACGTCATGCAGGTCTTCCACCACCCCAACCACCCGTACACACAGAAGCTTCTCAACTCGATTCTCGATGAAAGCCATCTGCGTGAAGACCTTACGTCTTTGGTGACTACCAGTAAGGAGCAGAAATGACCGCAGACACACTCCTTGAAGTGAACGAGCTTCGGGTTGCATTCCCAGGTCATGGCCTGCGCAGGAAGCTGCACGAAGTCCTTCACGGCGTCTCACTTTCCATCGCCCCGGGCGAAGTTCTGGGACTCGTCGGCGAATCAGGTTCAGGCAAGACCACTATCGGCCGCGCCGTACTTGGGCTCGTTAAGCCGTCCGGTGGGACCATCACCTTTCAGGGTGAGGACATCACATACGCCAGCCCCAGCCGCAGGCGCGCCCTCGCCCGGGACATTCAGGTGGTATTTCAGGATCCCTATTCCTCCCTGAATCCTGCACTGACCATCGGCGACATCCTCACGGAACCCTTGGTCGTTCAGGGGGCCACCCGCACTGAAGCCCGAAGTAGAGTGCGCGGGTTGCTGAACCAGGTTGAACTGCCAGCGGATGCGGCTGAGCGACTGCCCCGCGAATTCAGCGGTGGGCAGCGTCAACGCATTGCCATAGCCCGGGCCCTCGCACCGGAACCAAAGCTCATCATTTGCGATGAGCCGGTTTCGGCGTTGGATCTGTCGACCCAGGCAACGGTTCTTCGCCTGCTCCTCGAAATCCAGCAGCAGACAGGTGTTGCCTGCCTGTTCGTTTCACACGACCTGGCGGTGGTTCGGTACGTAAGCCATCGAGTTTCCGTGATCTACAAGGGTGACATCGTGGAAACTGGCCCTGCAGGGCAGGTCACATCGTCTCCGGCGCACCCGTACACAAAGAGTCTGTTGCTCGCGGCCCCCATCGCCGATCCCGTGGAACAGAAACGACGCCGGCTTGAAAGACTGCGGCTGGCAGCAGAGCAAAGTGCCCTCAAGCCAGTAGCAGTGTCTTGAACAACCACCGCAACCGAGCTTTCCAGTAAGGGCACGATGCTAGAAGAATTGAACACCTATGAGCGTGACCTGCCCACGGACAGCAGCTGGCGTAAGCCCTTCAACGCTCTCCAAACCAATCTGCAGGAAATAGATGCAGCCATGGATGCTGCGGCAGCAGCAGATGCTGTTGTCGACTATGGAGCCGATACCTGGGTTGTAAATGCCGGTGGAATCATGTCCTTCTATCCGACGAACCTCCCGTTCCAAACCCGGAACCCATTGTTGGCGCAGCGCCCTTCAGGGGACCTCTTTGGCGACGCGGTCAAGGCCGGCAAGGCGCGGGGACTGAAAGTAATTGCCCGCTTCGATATGTCCAAGGTCTCTCCGCGACTGGCCCGTGAAAACCCCGAATGGCTTTACCGTTCCGCAGAAGGGAAACCTCAGATCTACAACACGCTGTACAGCGTGTGCCCCTCGGGGGACTACTATCAATCGCGTACTTTTGACGTTCTGGACGAAGTCCTCGACCGTTACGACGTTGACGGAGTATTTTTCAACTGGTTCAACTTCAATGTCCGCGACTATGACGAAGTAGTCCATGGTCCCTGCCATTGTGAAGCATGCCGTAAGGGTTTCGCCCTTTATAGCGGAGGGGGTGAACTGCCGGCCGATGCGGCCTCGGAAACCTTCGGTTTATGGCGGCGCTACACGGAACAGACACTCAAACAGCTGACGGCAAGGATTGTGGACCACCTCGCTGCACGCGGCCAGCACACGGGCGTTCTCCTACGCGAGGGAGCCCCCATGGTCTATCTGGAAGGCAACAGCGCCTTCAAGTCCATGCCCGGTAAGGAGCTTTGGCCGCACGCGACCGCCGAAGCTGTCAGCGCCCACGTCACCTCGCGGCCAAACGCCGCTGTCATGGTGAACTGCGTAGCGTTCACCGATTCCTCGCACCGACTCGGCTCCGAACAGCCTGAGCACTTCGCGCAGTATGTAATCCAGACGATAGCGCGTGGAGGAAACCCGTCGGTCTACTACTTTGGCTCCCCCGGGCGGCTGCCAACGCAATGGACTACCTCGCACGCCAGGGAGATCATGAGGTTCCGCCAGCAGAATTCAAAGGTGTACGAAGGACTTCACCCTGCTGCCGAAATCGCGCTGGTCCGGCCAAGCTACTCGTCCGTGACTCAGGGCAACTATTGGGAACTCGTGGAGGAATTCAGGGGCCTTTACCTCTCCCTGCTGGAAGCCAATCTCCCCTTCGATGTGCTGCCGGTCGGTGACTTGGCCAATCTGGCGGCCAGGGAAGGACTCACGAGGTACAGCCTCCTGGTCGTCCCGGACATGGGAAATCTGGGCTCAGCCGCAACTGCAATCGACGAATACGTCGCGGGCGGCGGCAACCTCATGTCCACCGGTTCGGCCGGAATCGGCCGCGACGGGAACCTCGAGCTGGCCAGCAGCCTGGCGCTCCAGGCGTTGACCCCCGCCCTCACGGGGAATGAGCTTCGCTCAACCTACGTGACCGATAAGCCACAACCCAGGATTGCGGACTACCACTACAACGGCCCTCTGCTGCCGCTCTTCGGCCGTTACCAACGATGCATTTGGAAGCCGGGAAGCATATCCTCAGGATTCGTCCTGCCGCAGGCACCCTTTGGTCCGCCCGAACTGGCGTATGGACACCAAGGCAGCAGTGACCCGGCCTACGTCAGAGGACCGCACGGCAAGGGTGAAGTTCTTCACGTACCCTGGACCATCGGACGCACTTACCGGGAATTCGGTAAAACGGATGTCAGGGATCACTTCATCACCTTGGTGAAGACGTTGGTCAAACCCGAATTGACGGCGGAGCTGCATGACAGCATCGAAATGATCACGGGGACCAACGATCATGGCAGGGTCGTTCATCTGATCAACCACTCCGGCATCCGCAGACGCGTCTACGGCCCGCACCTCCCCTACAGCGGCGGACTCCTGCGACTGCACGGGGCCGCAGCAGCAAAGCCGACGGTTACGGCCCTCGTGGCCGGCACTCCTCTGAGAAACCGCGTCGACGGAGAAGATGTGCTGATCGAGCTGCCTACGGTCGAACTCTTCGAAGTTCTCCAATTCACCAAACGATGACAACTTCCTTTGGCCGCCCCGCCCGGGATGAGCAACTTCAATTCTTGCCCTAGGAACATAAGCAGAAGGAGCGCGACCACGTGTCACACGCTACCGATCTACACGATGCTGACCTGCCGGGTCTCGCATCCGTAGCAGCCCAACAACTTGATGCCCGTGGCCGACGGATCATCGACGAACTCGCCTCGATGCTGCCGGCCGAAGCTATCATTACTGATCCAGGGGCCATGGGGGCCTATCAGCAGGACCGAGCTGTCGACCCCAACGCGGGCATGCCAGTGGCCGTTGTGCTCCCACTCACCACTGAGCACGTCCAAGTAGCCGTTCAGTGGGCGGCCGAGCGCAACGTTCCCGTGGTTCCAAGAGGCGCAGGCACCGGGCTTTCAGGAGGCGCCACCGCTATCACTGGCGGGATAGTTCTCAGTACCGAACGGATGCGGAGCATCACTGTCGATCCGGTTACCCGCACCGCAGTAGTGCAGCCAGGCCTTCTCAACGTTGAAGTGAAGGCCGCTGCCGCCGCTGAGGGCCTGTGGTACCCGCCGGACCCTGCTTCGTACGAGATCTGCACCATCGGAGGAAACGCAGCCACCAATGCCGGTGGCCTGTGCTGCGTCAAGTACGGCGTTACGTCTGACTACATCCTGGGCATGGAAGTCGTCATGGCTGATGGGCGTGTCGTGCGCATTGGTGGTCCTCGCCTGAAAGACGTAGCAGGGCTGTCCATGCTCAAACTTTTTGTCGGCAGCGAGGGAACCCTCGGCATCATCACCGAGCTCACCTTGCGGCTCCTGCCCCCAGCACCGCCTGAACGGACAGTAGTCGGCTGGTTTTCCAGCAGCCGGGAAGCTGCAGCCGCGATCCTGGGCATCGCCTCAAGCATCCGTCCCTCAATGCTCGAGTACATGGACGCCACATCCATCAACGCAGTCGAAGACGTCCTTGAAATGGGATTGCATCGGCATGCGTCTGCGCTTGTCGTGGCACGCTCAGACGACCAAAGTCCAAGCGGCGCCGAAATAGCCACCATGCTCAATGCGTTCCATCGTCACGGCGCGTTCGATGCCTTCGAAGTGGCCGACCGGCAGGAAGGTGAACGCTTCGCCAACGCCCGCCGAATCGCCATCCCCGCAGTTGAACGAATGGGGACTCTGCTGCTTGAAGACGTGGGAGTCTCCATCCCCCGGCTTGCAGAACTCACTCTTGGGGTGGAGAAAATCGCGAAGTCCCGTGATGTAGTCATTGCATTCATTGCCCATGCCGGAGACGGCAACACCCATCCACTGATTGTCTTCAACCCGGACGACGATGACATGAAGGAGCGCGCCTACCTCGCGTACGGCGAAGTCATGGACCTGGCCATTCAACTCGGCGGGACGATTACGGGCGAACACGGCGTCGGAAGGCTCAAGCAGCCTTGGCTTGTCGACCAGATCGGAGAGGACCTGCTCGAGATCTCCCATAACGTAAAAAAGGCCCTCGACCCGGCAGGAATCCTGAACCCGGGTACCATATTCGCGGCCTCAGGCAATACCACCAATGCAGGGAAAGGCCGGCCATGATGGAACGGAAAGAACGCGTTCAAGCAGGAGGGCTTTTCGTAGATGCGGAACTGCATCGTTTCGTTGAAGAGGAAGTCCTTCCCGACTCGGGTATTGAAGCAGAGCAGTTCTGGACAGGTTTTTCTCAGATCGTCAGTGATCTGACACCGAAAAACCGCGAACTACTTGCCCGGCGTGACGAGCTGCAGGCGCAGATAGACCAATGGCATGTGAGAAACCCCGCCCCGTTCGATACGAACGCATACACGGCCTTCCTTGAAACCATCGGCTACATCCTGCCGGAGCCAGAGGACGTGCATGTGGTAACTGCGGGAGTAGAGCCGGAAGTGGCCATCGTTGCAGGCCCTCAGCTGGTTGTCCCCGTCTCCAACGCCCGCTACGCCCTCAATGCCGCAAACGCCCGCTGGGGCTCTCTTTACGATGCCCTATACGGCACCGACGCATTAGCTCCCGTCACAGAATCCAAGGGATTCGACCCAGCACGCGGCCAGACGGTGGTGTCCCACGTCCGTCGTCTGCTGGACGAATTTTTCCCCTTGACCACGGGTAGTCACACCCATTCGGCGGGATACAGTGTGCAGGACGGGGCATTGACGGTAGAGCTGCCAGATGGGGCATTCAGCGGTCTAGTCCGGCCTGAACTTTTCGTAGGTTACCGGGGCGAGGCCAGCTCCCCCTCGGCAATCCTTCTACGCCATCATGGGCTTCACCTTGAGATTGTCATCGACCCCTCCACAGAAGTGGGACGGGCGGATGCGGCAGGCATCTCCGACGTCCTTCTGGAATCGGCCCTCACGACGATCATCGACTTCGAGGATTCAGTATCCGCTGTGGACGCTGAGGATAAGGTCCTGTGTTACCGGAATTGGCTGGGGCTAAATCGCGGTGACTTGACGGATACTTTCGAAAAACGCGGCAACGTTGTTGTACGCCGTCTTGAAGCGGACCGGGTGTACACGGCAGCAAACGGTGCCGGAGAGATTACTGTTCCGGGACGCGCGCTTCTTTTCGTCCGTAATGTCGGACACCTCATGAGTACGGACGCTGTGCTCGATGCCAGGGGCGACGAGATTGGCGAAGGCATCATGGACGCGGTACTCACTACGCTGACCGCACTGCCCGGGCGGGATTCCTCCAATCCCCTGCGGAACGGGTCCGAAGGATCCATCTACATCGTCAAACCGAAAATGCACGGCCCCGAAGAGGTGGCGTTCACGGTCGAACTCTTCAGGCGGGTCGAGGAGCTCTTTGGACTGCCCGCAAACACCCTTAAGCTCGGCCTCATGGATGAGGAACGGCGAACCAGCATTAACTTGAAGGCTTGCATAGCGGAGGCCAGGGAACGCCTGGTCTTTATCAACACCGGTTTCCTTGACCGATCCGGCGATGAAATACACACATCAATGCACGCCGGGCCGATCGTCCGCAAAGCGGAGTTGCGGAATCAGGCCTGGATTGAGGCCTATGAGGACCAAAACGTCGACATCGGGGTAGAGGCCGGCATGCCCGGACGCGGCCAAATCGGCAAGGGCATGTGGGCGATGCCCGACCTCATGGCGGCGATGCTGGAACAGAAAGTCGCCCACCCCCTTGCGGGCGCCACCACGGCGTGGGTACCGTCCCCCACTGCAGCGACACTTCATGCCATCCACTACCACCGTGTGGATGTTGCTGCGCGGCAACGCGAAGTTACCGCAGGCGGTCGGCGGAGCGCCGTGCCGATTCTTCTGACACTCCCGATCGTGGTCAACCCAGCGTGGTCGCAGGCCGAACGCCAGGAGGAACTGGATAACAACATGCAATCGTTGTTGGGATACGTTGTCCGCTGGATCGACCAAGGAGTGGGATGTTCCAAGGTGCCGGACATCCATGACGTGGCGCTCATGGAGGACCGGGCGACCCTGCGCATATCGAGCCAGCACATCGCTAACTGGCTCCGCCATGGAGTCATTAGCGACGAGGACGTAAACGGAAGCCTTCAGCGGATGGCCGCCGTCGTGGACGCCCAAAACGCCGCGGACCCACTGTACCGCCCCATGCTCCCCAACACCGACGACAGCATCGCTTTCCGATGCGCTGCCGACCTCGTGTTTGAAGGGAGTCAGCAACCCAACGGCTATACGGAACCTCTCCTGCATGAGCGGCGAAGGGAAGCCAAAGCGAAGCTCAACGGGGCAAGACTACCCCTGCCGCGAAACTACTAATTTGGCCAAGGAGAACACCATGCAAGACTACGTTGAATCATTCGCAGTGAGCTATCCAGCAGCCGCCCGCGCTGTTTCCCTCGCCTTGGAAGAAGGGCAACGTCAGGGCGTCCTGGTCGCAGTGACCGTCGTTGATCCCACGATGGGCCTTGTCGCCTTCGGTCGAGCAGACGGTTCCATGCCCCACAGTGTCGAAACTTCCCGGCGCAAGGCGAACACCGCGGCATCCTCCAGGAGGCCCAGCGGATGGATGCAAGGAGACTTTGCACTCACCCTTCCCATGGGCACGGACAACCTGCTCACAAATATCCGCGGTGGCTTTCCCATAACATTCGACGGGCGTCATCTGGGAGGTCTGGGCGTCGCCGGAGGAACCCCAGACCAGGACGCCGAGATCGGCCTCGCAGTCTTGAAAGCACTTCGCAGTGAGGTGCAAGCGGTCTAGTTCTCCTGATGCGGGGGGAGACGCTGACGCCAACCACTCCTTGGCTTCGGCGGACGGCTTTCGGCCAGAGGATCCAGACGAGCGTTAGAGCGGAGAAAACTCACTCCCACATCAGGGGAGGTAGTTGGTTGTGGCGCTCCTTCGAATGTCACACCTGACCACTGCCGTTTGGGGCCCTGACCCGGTCGATCACGGGTCCCGAAATTTGCTTTGAGTGGGCCCCTGCACCACCTTTGACGTTGCCCTCTAATTCCGCCGAGAAGGGCCCGTGGACTTTCGAATAATGAGGCCAGTGGCAAGATCAGACGGGACCTCCTCATCGATCCCCTTCAAGGTTGATACGAGGCGCCGGAAGGCATTCTCCCCTGCCTCTCCCAGTGGAGTCCGAATTGAGGTCAGGGACGGCGCAGTGAACTCCGAGACAAAAATATCATCGAAGCCGACGATGCTAAGCTCCTCTGGCACGGCGATGCCGGCATCCTCACATGCTGTCAGCAAACCAATCGCCATCACATCATTGAAGGTAAGCACTGCCGTAACGCCGGAGGCCCGAACCCGTCTGAGCCCCTCCGCCCCACCTTCAAAAGTCGGGCTGCTTGGTCCGATCTCGACGACGCTCATCCCGCACTGCAGCGCTTCGTCCATAATGGTTTCCCATCGCCACTTACTCATCCAGGATGTTGCTGGACCCGAAAGAAAAGCGACGGACCTGTGACCGTAGCTGACGAGATGGTTGATGGCAGCTTTGATGCCTGGGGTGATATCCGGGACAACATGAGGAACCGATGCGATGGTCCGGTTGACCAGCACCACAGGTTTGCGTTCGGCGAACCGGAGAATATCTTCGTCCTTCAACCGCGCTCCAACCAGCACAAGACCGTCAACGAGGCTTAGAAGTCGTTCAACTGCCTGGGCCTCCAGACCCGGTACTTCCTGCGACTCTGCCAGGACGAGGGTATATCCCTCCGCCGAGGCAACTCTCCCGGCTCCCCGGACCAGATTAAAGTAGACCGGATTTGTGATGTCCGACAAAAGGAGTCCCAAGGTCCCTGTTCGTCCAGTCGGCAGTGCCCGAGCCAGCGGATTGATACGGAAATTCAATGCTGCAGCAGCATCGCGTATGCGCTTTGCTGTTGCCGCGCTGACCCGTTCGGGCCTGCTAAACACCCGGGATACAGTCGAAGGGCTGACACCGGCCTCCTTGGCGATGTCGTAGATAGTCACCGGGTGCTTTCGACTACCGGGCTGAAGGACTTCTACGCCCGTGTCCTCTTGGCTCACTTCTTTCCCTTCGTCATCCCCTAGCCAGACTAAGGCCGTGGGCAAGAAAACATCGTTTCAACCGGTTGCAATATCTCAAAATTACAGCTTGCCCGCGCGTGGGGCGTCATTGCCATAACAGACACCAACCCAAGTTTGCTTTCCGAGCTGTCAGCGAGCGGACCCGGATTGCCCCGGGAACCCGGCTGGTCTGATACCGGTTGCCGCCATTCCTGACTCGACGTGGCCGTGGGCAGCTTCTCTTGTGGAATCATGAGGGTATGTTCTACGCCCACCACCCTCGGGATACGTGAAGCCATGTCCCCGGAGCAAGAGCCTGCCTCCACCACAGCTGCCAGACCAGCTGCGACAATTTACGACATTGCCCGCACGACGGGGTTCAGCCCTTCCACAGTCTCCCGCGCCCTTCACAAACCCGGCCGTGTGGGGCCAACGACAGAAAAGGCCGTCCGCGCTGCAGCCGAATCCCTGGGCTATCAAATCAACCCTATGGCTCGTTTTGTCACGACCGGCCGAACCGGGACGGTTGCTCTCGTATTGTCCGACATCACCAATCCTGTGTTCTTTGACCTGGTGCGAGGAGCGGAACGGACAACTGCCCTAGAAGGGCAAACGCTGGTCGTGGCTGAGACGCAAGGATCAAGCGTTATTGAGCAGGAAACAGTTGACAGATTACTGCCCACAGTCGATGGCATCATCCTCGCGTCCTCCAGGTTGGATAAGGATCAAATTCGTAACCTGAGTGAACAGAAGAACATAGTCCTCGTAAATCGAAATGTGGACGCCGTACCCTGTGTCCTACCACAACTGCAGCCCGGAATTCGCGAAGCTGTGAATCACCTCGCCGGACTCGGTCATACATCCTTGGCCTTTCTCCCGGGACCCACCGCCATTTGGATGAGTCGCCAGCGGTTAAAACTGCTACAGGAGGAAGTAGCCCGGGTCGGAATGTCCCTCGTGGCCACAAGCCCTGCAGAACCAACCATGGAAGGCGGCCGCAAAGCACTCGCTGAAGTCCTGGATACGGGCGCAACTGCAGTCATCGCCTACACCGACCTCATGGCGATCGGTCTCCTACTTGCCTGCAAAGACGAGAAGATTCCCGTCCCCGGCAAGCTAAGCATCATAGGCTTCGATGACGTTTTTGGTTCACGCTTCACATCGCCACCTCTCACCACGATACGCACACCCCTCGCCCTGATGGGTGAAGAAGCAGTTCGGCGATTGACCGCGGAAAATTCTGAAGAGATCACGCTCCCCAGCGGAATGCTCCAAACCGAGTTCGTACTTCGCAAATCTAGCGGTCCATCTCCTCAAGCAGCCCAGAGCTGAAGGCACCAAAACTCCCCTATTCATGTCTCAGTCGTGCACCATGCTGGACCAGAACGTAAAAGCGCCAACTTGAAGGCCAAGAACTGGACGGGTCTTCGCCGACATGGGCCCCGGGGAATCATGTCAAGATGCCCGCCTGGGCTGACTCGTGGAATCATTTGATTTTGCCCGGATAGTTGGCTGGGCTTTCGGACCTTGTTTGGCTGTCGTCACGGCCAGGAGCTCCGCACACAGGGCCTGAACCTGGCGCTGGATGGCGGCCGGATTCAGGGGTTAGTTTTCCTGTTTCAGCCGGGGCCTTTACTCCCGGGCTACGGTGCCGGTGTCGGCCAGCACGCGTTGGAACGGGGTCGCGGGCCGGTCGTAAGTCTTGCTGATCTTCGCCCCGGTCCGGACTTTCGCAACGAGTTTCTGCTGCGCCCCGAAGTGGTTCGTCAGCAGCCACTGTAGTGCCCAGCTCCGGTTCAGCAGCTCCAACTCGCCAGCGGTGTCATAACGGTGGTAGCCGACGGTCTGGCGGACGATGTGCCAGTTCTTCTGCTCCACGTGGGCCCCGTCGTTCTTGTAAGTTTCCCCGGAACTCGTCGACACCCTTGTGAAGGAAGCGAACGACGGCCTGATCAGTGACAGCTTGCTCCAGCCCGTTTAGCGCTTTTCATGGTCCTGGCAGGCCGTTTCAAGCCGCTCGAAGATGTCGTTGACGATCGTGCGGAAGTCAGCGTCTTCCCGGGGCGTCCATTCCTCCCAGGCGATATCGACGGCGGCGAGGCCGGCAGTGGCCAGCACGCGGGCCGAAAGGTCATCGTCCATGTGTTTAGAAAGGGCGGCGGAAAGGGCGTCCGTATTCGCTGCCCGTCGCTCCCGAAGCCGCGATTTCAGAGCGGGTTCACTGGCAATCAGCCGGAGCCTAGCGCGTAGGCTTTCAGGCTCTTGAGTGGCAGCCTGCACGACAGGTTCGATCGCGGCGCGTAGGAGTCCCCAACCGCTGGAACGCTGCCCCGCCGGCATCGCCTCGATGCCTGCCAGATAGTCAATCTTGGCGCTTTCGACCGATGCGACAACCACATCTTCCTTGCTGCCGAAGTAACGGAAGAACGTAGCACGCGAGATCCCTACCGCCCGGGCGGCATCATCGACCGTCACTGCCGCATACCCGCGTTCGATGAACACCGCGAGTATGGCCGTCGCCAGTTCCGCCTTGACCAGCTCGCGGGTTCTCTCCCGTATTCCCATCTTCACGGTCCTAGTATAAAGTGCGAGACGCAGTATCACTAAAGAGTCTACATCTCAGTTTCTTTCGTCACCTTAGGGATCCCCATGGCCACAGCTACTATCGAACCGCCTGCCGCCCGTACATCTGCCCGTCCGAACCTTGTCATTGCTGTGCTGGCGTTCGCGGGCATGAGTGCTTCGTTCATGCAGACCATCCTTATTCCTATCCAGGCGAAGCTTCCCGAACTGCTGAATGCCGGCCGGGATGACACTGCCTGGGTCATCACGGTCACGCTTCTGGTGTCCGCGATCTGCACCCCTGTGTCCGGAAAACTCGGCGACATGTACGGCAAACGGCTTGTCGCCGTCGTGCTGCTCTCCCTGCTCATCACGGGATCCGTCATCTCCGCGCTCTCCCCCACGGTCGTACCGCTGATTATCGGCCGCGGCCTGCAGGGCACTGGGATGGGTGTGGTCCCGCTTGGCATCGCGATCCTCCGGGACACCCTGCCCAGGGAGCGCCTTGGTTCGGCGATCGCCCTGGTGAGCGCAACTCTCGGGGTTGGCGGAGCGCTTGGACTACCGATCAGTGCCCTGGTCACCGAAAACTTTGACTGGCACGTCCTCTTCTGGGTCGCAGCGGGCCTGGGAGCTGTTGCCCTGACCGCCTACCTGCTTGTCGTTCCTGCAGGCAACGGTAGCCTTCATGGCCGTTTTGATTTCTTCGGCGCGATCGGACTCGCCATTGGCCTGGCCGGGTTGCTGCTGGCCGTGTCACAAGGCAACGAATGGGGGTGGACCAGCATACCGACCCTCACGTGGCTCGGTGTAGGCGTTATCGGGCTTATCGCGTGGGGCTGGTACGAGCTGCACCAAAGCAACCCCCTTGTTGATTTGCGGGTTAGTGCCCGAGGGGCAGTCTTGATGACCAATCTCGCCTCGATCGCCATGGGCTTCGCCCTTTTCTCCTCCAGCATTGTCTTTCCGCAACTTCTCCAGATGCCGGAAGGGGCCGGCGGACTTGGTCTTACTCTGCTTAACGCTAGTTTGATCCTCATGCCGTCCGGCCTTGCCATGCTCGCGATGTCGCCCGTTGCCGGGCGGATTGAGCGTCAGGTCGGACCAAAACCGCTGCTGGTCGCCGGGGCCGTCATCATCTCGGCCGCTTATCTCGCGGCCGTCCTGCTTGACCTGAACATGTGGCTGGTCCTCGTTATCAACGCGGTCATCGGTGTCGGCATCGGGCTTGGCTACGCGGCGATGCCCACCCTCATCATTCAGGCGGTTCCACTTAATGAGACAGGCGCTGCGAACGGCCTTAACACCCTGATGCGCGCGCTCGGGACCAGTATCGCGGCAGCAGTAATCGCTGCCGTCCTGGCGAACTCCGCAAACAAAACGGCAACGGGTTCGGTTCCCTCCGAATCGGGTTTCGAACTTGCCTTGCTCTTTGGACTTGGGGCGGCCCTCCTGTGTGCCATCTTGGCCGGCCTCATCCCCAAACCAAAACCCGCTGTCGCCGAGGAACCCGCACTTCCAGAAGGCGTCCTCCCGCCTTCGTAACTACGGCAAATGAAGTAGACGAAATCTCCAACCCCTGCCGGACGACCGGCAGCACGGAAACGGCAAAGCTGAATATAAGCCACCAACCAACAAAGGAGTTACGCACCATGGGCACAACACCCCTCACTTCCAAAAACACCGTTCAGGAATGGCTGGATGACATCGTCGGCGGGCCCATCCTCCGCGGCGTTCTCGCCCATGGAGGACAGACTGAAGAAGACCTGCGCCCTGCCCGCCAACTCAGTCTCCGCGCCCTGGTCGAGCTCGGGCAGGGACGGTTTCCCCAGAAGCTGGTGGACACCCTCGTGAAGCAGGCCAATGGCGGTGTGATACCCGCCGAGGAAACCGATGAGTCCGTCGCGCCGGCAGCGAACGCCCGCTTTACGGGGAAAACCGTGATCGTCACCGGTGCCGGCTCCGGCATCGGCCGCGCAACGGCCCGTCGAATCCTCAGTGAAGGCGGCCGCGTCATCGCCGTGGACCTCGCTGCCGACCGGCTCGACGACCTCACCACCAGTTCTGTAGACGGGACAGTTGTCGCCGTCCCAGCAGACATTACCTCCGCTGAAGGACGGGAGGCCATCCTCGCCGCCGTGGACGGGACCGTACACGGCCTGGCCAATGTCGCCGGAATCATGGACGGCATGATGCCGCTGCACGAAACAGAGGATGAACTCTGGCGGCGGGTCTTCTCTGTCAATGTTGACGGCACCTTCGCCCTCAGCCGCGCAGTGCTCCCTGCCATGCTCGCCCAAGGCCGCGGCTCCATCGTCAACGTCGCCTCTGAAGCGTCCCTCCGGGGCAACGCCGCAGGCACCGCATACACCGCGTCAAAGCACGCCGTCGTCGGCATCACCAAGAGCTCCGCCTTCCTTTACGGGCCTTCCGGCATCCGCACGAACGCCGTCGCCCCCGGCCCCACCGCCACCGGGATCGAGGGCACGATGTCCTCGCCCTTCGCCCGCGACCGCCTCAGCCCCTTCATGGCCCTCATCCCGCCCGTCGTCGACGCCGACCAGATGGCCGCCTCGATCACCTGGCTGCTCAGTGACGACTCCACGAACGTCAACGGCATCGTCCTCGCCTCCGACGGCGGTTGGTCCGTCCAGTAGCCGACCATCCGTTCCGCACCACGGCACCCACCTTCCGACCCCTTACCTGCACAGGAACAGACCACTATGACCTCACATAGCCAGCCAACCTCATCCAGGCGCTCTGAGAAGGACCTGGACATCGAAGCCCTGCGCGCAAAGTACCGCCACGAGCGCGACCGCCGCATCCGTCCGGATGGCACACGACAGTACCGGCGTACCGCAGGCGAGTTCGGCTACTACGCCAAGGACCCCTACACGCCGCGGACCGAGCGGGAGCCCAAAGCCGACCGGGTCGAAGTCTTGGTCATCGGCGCCGGCTTCGGCGGCCTGCTGACCGCATCCCGCCTCCGCGAACAAGGCCTGGACTCGGTCCGGTTGATGGACGAAGCGGGTGACGTCGGGGGGACCTGGTACTGGAACCGCTACCCCGGTATTCACTGCGACATCGAATCCTACGTCTACTTGCCGCTGCTTGAAGAGGTCGGTTACGTCCCGAAGTGGCGTTACGCACCCGGCGAGGAAATCCGCCAGCACGCCATCGCCATTGCCAAGCGTTTCGACCTCTACCAGGACGCACTCTTCCAGACCCGCGCCACGCGGCTGGACTGGGATGAGGAAGCGAACGAGTGGGTTGTGGAAACCGACCGTGCGGACCGCTTCCGAGCCCGGTTCGTGGTGACCTCCTCCGGGACGCTGACCCAAGCGAAACTTCCCGGCATCCCCGGCATCGAAACCTTCCGGGGCCACACCTTCCACACCAGCCGCTGGGACTACAACTACACCGGCGGAACCCCCGACGGCGACCTCACCGGACTCGCCGACAAACGAGTCGCCGTCGTCGGGACCGGGGCCACAGGCCTGCAGGTAGTCCCCCACGTGGGCGCCGACGCACAGGAACTCATCGTCTTCCAGCGCACACCCTCCACCGTCGACGTTCGGGACAACCTTCCCACCGATCCGGAATGGGCCGCGAGCCTGAAGCCCGGGTGGCAGCGTGAACGGATGGAGAACTTCCTCGCCGTCCTCGCCGGCGAACCTGTCACTGAAAGCCTGGTCCAAGACGGCTGGACCGCCACCACCAACCTGCAGCGGAAAATACTCTCCGGCGCCGTGGACACCACGCTCCCGCCCGAGGAACGGGAACGGCTTGACGAGATCGACGACTTCCTAACGATGAACCGCCTACGCGCCCGGGTTGACGAGATCGTTGAGGATTCCGCAACGGCGGAAGCGCTCAAGCCCTGGTACCGCTACATGTGCAAACGCCCCGGTTTCAGCGACACCTACCTGCAAACCTTCAACCGACCCAAAGTCACGCTCGTCGACACCGCGGACACCGGCGGCATCACCCGGATGACCGAGACGTCTATCGTCGTTGGCGACACCGAATACGAGGTGGACTGCGTCATCTTCGCCACCGGATTCGAGGTCGGCATCTCCGGGGTCATGTCCGGCACCCTGCCGGTCACCGGCCGAGACGGACGAACTTTGCGCGAAGCCTGGTCCCGTGGCCCGCGCACACTGCACGGTTTCTCCTCCCACGGCTTCCCCAACCTGTTCCACCTCAGCGGCATCCAGAACGCAAACTCGGTCAACTTTGCGCACATCCTCCTCGAACAGGCAGAACACATCGCAGCCGTGATCGGACGCGGCCGGGCCGTCGGGGCACGCTTCATCGAAGCTACCGCCGAAGCCGAGGAAACCTGGGTGCGTACCGTCCACGAAACCGCCATCGACAACCGGGCCTTCCAGGCCGAATGCACCCCCGGCTACTACAACGGCGAAGGAACCCGCTCCATCGCCGGCGCCTCCTACAGTCCCGGCCCCGTCGCCTTCCACCGCCTCCTCAAGGAATGGCGTCAAGGCGACATGGCTGACCTCCTGACCCTAGGACTGGATGAGGACCTGCTGCTCAGCAAAACGGCTGGTGCATCGCGATGAGCCGTTTCTCGCCTAAACCACGCGTTTTGGCCCTGGCGGCTGCCTTTCTCCTGAGCGTTACGCTCGCCGGCTGCGGCACAACTCACCCACCAACGGAAGCGGCGTCAAGCAAGGACAAGACCTTAGTTCAGGAAGCCGAACGCGTTATGCAGGTGTTGAAGCACAACGAGAGGGCGATCTCTGGATTCTCACGCCTGGTTCAGCGCTGGCAGGAAGCGGGGCTGGCCCGCCCCGACGTCCATCCACGGTCCGTAGGGCGCCAATTGCTCGCGGTATGGAGCGGCTTGCAGGGGCAGTGGCTCGTGGACCCGTCCTTCAACCTCGTTAATGAGGTTTCGGAAGCCTTCCGCCGCTTGAGTGGTCAACGCAGCATGGAGGCCAAGCCGAGGCTCGACGAGTTGATCTCCCAATTTTGACCGCCTGCGCGGAATCCCCGGCACGGTATTCCCGCGCCCACGGCCTGGTGGCGCGACAGTTCCGCGAGGTTTACCGCACTCCTCTGACCTTTGTCGCGATAAGCAACCCTCCTGCCAGTGCAGTCCTGCGGCTGATGGATACAGTGCTGCGTAGTTAGCCTGTTGGTCTGCGGCCAGGATCAGTGGCGCGCCGACCGGTCCCAGGGCGCTGGGGATTTTCTGGGAAAAGGTGTTGATCGCCATGAACCGTCCCGCTTGATTCTCACGGTCCGGCAATATGTCCAGAACCATTGCCTCGTTCACTGCTGAGAACATTGCGATCCCGCACGTGTTGAGAAAGCCGCCAACGAGGAGCATTGGCATGCTTCACGACAGGGCGAGCACTACAGCGGCTGCGGCATACACGGCCGCCAAGGAAAATGAACGGGCGCCGGCGCCGGAACCGGTCCGAAGGCCATCCGCCGGTCAGGGAACCGCCCATTGCACCGAGCACGCTGAGACCTGAAACGGTCGCCACCACTGTCACTACCTGGGCGACCGGAAGGCCCAGGCGCTGGGCGTAGAAGAAGGACGTGCACGACGTGGTGAATGAGATTCCAATGAAGAGAATGAAGCGGCCCAGCCAGTTCCACGCACGAGCCGCGTCCCGGACAACTTCAGCACGCAGATCGCACTCGTGGCCTCCCTGGAGCTCGATGGACAAGCGGGACGCGAACGCATCACAACTGACTTGCAGTGGGAGGTCGCAACCGGATGTATCGTCACCGCTGACCTCATGGACGGACAGCACACCGACCCGCGTCGGATCGGGCAAGAGGTTTGGCTGGCGGTGGCCGCCTCGAACGACCCGCTCACTACGGACGTCGCACGCTTGAGCTGGTCACCTGCCCCACCGGTTCGGGCAAAGGAGGAATACCGGCCCGTCTCCGTGCGCTGACTTCCCTCGGGACGACAGGTCGTGGATTTCGGGAAAATCCTCAACGGCCGTCCGACTGCGGAGGCTCGGTCCCGACGGCACTCGCATCGTGCTCACACACGGCGAGGCACTCGACGCGGACGGCGACCTGACACTTGACCACCTCGCCTACTACCCCGGTCCGGGCAAGGCCATAATCCGGTGTCATTCGGTGCGGAATGATTTCGCCGGTCTGGGCGTCCAACGCGCATGAGACAACGGTGCGGGCATGCTCATCCAAGCCGACACTTGTACGCTCGAACATAGCTGGAACCTCCAAATTTCAAATGTGGCTCTACCTGTCCGCCAAGTGCGGCAGGCAACCTACGCCTTGCTTTGAAAAGGAGTTTTCAGCCCACGAAGCCACACTTCCTGGGCCTTCAGACAGAGGCCATCAACGCCGGGACAGGCTCCGGAGCGTCCCACCATCCACCACCCTCGGGACGGACGCACAAAAGCTGGACGCTCCGGAAATGGTCCGGCGACAATGGCCATCAGAAGGACCAGGCACCCGAGAGGGCTCGCCCGGGGCCCCGGCACCTCCTGCTACATATCGTCTAGAGGTCGGACAGCGGCTTGGCGGACCTCAACTGGAGTCCTTCAGACCCCAGAACCCCTGGCTGCTTTAGAAGAGCCCTCCTGTGGCGCGGGTTCCGCGGCTTGAGCCCGGGAGGAACCCTCTCCTACTTCACGCAGTTAGAGGACTTCCGGAAGCGTCACCTTCGGCCCCAGTCGTGACTGCATCCGCGGGCTTCAGGTTCAGCTCGAGCATCTCGGCCAGGACGTCCAGGGGCTGGGTGATATCGCCCAGCACATGGGCCTCGTCTGCCTCCAAGTCCTCCAGTGCGGCGAATTGGGAGTCCAGCAGTGCGCGCGGCATGAACTCGTGGGAACGGGCGTCCATCCGTGCGCCGATTGTTGCCGCAGTGCCCGCGAGGTGGACGAAGACAACATCCGGTGCATAGCCGCGCAACAGATCTCTGTACCGGCGCTTCAGCGCGGAGCAGGCAACAATCGGCGGGACTCCGGTGCCGCCGTCGTCCTTCCCTGCAAGCAACTGCCCTAGCCGGGCAAGCCACGGCTCCCGGTCCGTGTCCGTCAGCGGAACCCCGGCGGCCATCTTTTGCTTGTTGGCTGCAGGGTGGAAATCATCCCCGTCAAAGAACGGCATGCCCAGTCGCTGGCCCAGGAGGGCGCCGACGGTGGACTTTCCGCAGCCGGACACTCCCATCACTACCAGGGGAGGCAGATGCCCGCTCACTGGGCATCCCGCGGTCTGCCGAAGCTGAGGAGGACTTTGCCGGAGGTTGTGGAGTCTTTGGCGACCTCGAAGGCGTGCAGGGCTTCGGTGAGTGGGAATTGGTGGGTGATGACGGGGTCGATGTGGAGGGAGCCGTCGGCGAGGGCGGAGATCACCTGGTCTATTTCGTCGTTGAACCGGAATGAGCCTTTGAGGTCCAGTTCGCGGGTGATGGCCAGTGAGATGGGCACCGGCTGCATGCCGGTCGGCAGCAGCCCGACCATCACCACTGTTCCGCCGCGTACCGCGCCGTTGATGGCGGAAGCGAGACCATGGTGGTTCCCGGAGGACTCAATCACGACGTCGGCCTCCACGGCGGCGATCGCTGCGGTGTCCGCGGCGTTGATTACCTGGTCCGCGCCGACGGCAGTGGCGATGTCCAGGGGCTTGGCATGCAGGTCCACGGCCGTGATCCGGGCGGCGCCTGCGCGTTTCAGGACGGCGACGGCGAGGGCGCCGATGGGTCCGGAACCGACCACCAGCGCGGTCTTCCCACGGACATCGCCGGCCCGGGAGACAGCATGCCAGGCCACGGAGGCCGGCTCGATCAGGGCCGCGGTGCGCAGGTCCATGCCCTCCGGCAGGCGCCGCAGCATCCGCACCGGCAGGTTCACGTACCTGCTGAACGCCCCGTCCGTGTGCGGATAACGGGCAGCACTGCCCAGGTACGTGCAGCCTGGTGAGAGGTTGGGCCGGTCCGCCGGATACCGGGCCGAGCCCGGACCCGGAGTGGCCGGATGCACCGCGACGGCGGTCCCCACCGGCGGGCCCGCACCATTGACTGCGGCCCGGACCACGGTCCCGGAAATTTCGTGGCCCAGGACCAGCGGCGCCTTCAGAATGGACTCCCCCGCCGCGCCATGCAGCCAATTATGAAGGTCCGACCCGCAGATCCCCCCGTACACCACCTCCACTACAGCTTCATCGGATGCGGGTCGGGGCAGCGGGACCTCGTCGATCCGCAGGTCACCGGCGCCGTGGGCGACCAGCGCCGGACCCGTGGCCGGCAGCGTGTCCGGATCGGTTGCCAGGTCTGTAATCAGGGCCATCAGACCACCACCGTCATTCCGCCATCGATGAAAATGGTCTGTCCGTTCACGAAGTTGGAGCCGTCCGAGGCCAGCCACACCACCGGTCCGGCCAGGTCCTCCACGGTGCCCCAGCGGTGGGCAGGGGTCCTGCCGAGGATCCAGGCGTTGAATTCCTCATCATCGACCAGGTTCTGGGTCATTTCGGTGTGGATGTAGCCCGGCGCAACGGCGTTGATCTGCAGCCCTGAGGCCGCCCATTCGGCGGTCATGGCGCGGGTAAGGTTCCGCAGGCCTCCCTTTGCCGCGATGTAGGGGGCGATAGTGGGCCGAGCCAGGTCGGTCTGGACAGAGCAGATGTTGATGATCTTGCCCCTGCCCCGTTCGATCATGTGCCGGGCAGCTTCGCGGCCCACCAGGAAGGCGCTGGTCAGGTCCGTGGAGAGGACGCGTTCCCAGTCCGCCACGTCCAGGTCCAGCATCGGGACGCGGTGCTGGATCCCGGCGTTGTTGACCAGGATCTCCAGCGGGCCGACGTTCTCTTCAATCCAGCGGATGCTGCGGGCGGCAGCGCCGTCGTCGGTCACGTCGAAGGCAATGCTGTGGATCCGGCCAGGCGGGAAATCCGCCGCCATGGCAGCGGCTGCGTCCTTGAGCCGTTCCTCGTTGACGCCGTTGAGCACTACGGTTGCTCCGGCGTCGGCCAGTGCCTTGGCAAGCGCAGAACCGATGCCCCTGCTCGAACCGGTGACCAAGGCTACGCGCCCCGTGAGATCAAAAAGCCCTGTCATGTCCTGGTTACTTCCTCTATCTTGTCGTTTCGTGTGGCGGCCTGCATCAGGTAGCGGCCGCCCTTAGAACGGGCCCTGCTGGACAAGGTTGGCCGGGGTTTGGCCGGCGGCCAGCGCCTCGAGCTGCTGCTTCAGGAGTTTCAGGATCCGGGGCTCAAAGGCCGAGGCGTTGCCGCCCACGTGCGGGGTGATGAGGGCGTTCTCCGCGGACCACAGCGGGTGGCCGGCGGGCAGCGGCTCAGGATCGACCACGTCGATGGCGCACTGGAGGCGGCCAGACACCACTTCCCGGGTCAGGGCCTCGGTGCTGATGACAGCACCGCGGCCCACATTCACCACCAGGGCTCCGTCGGGCAGGGCGGCCAGGACTTCCCGGCCCACCAGGTGGTGAGTGTTCTCGTTCAGGGGCAGGACGGAGACCAGGATGTCGTGGTCCGCGGCGAGGGCCACCAGATCCTCCGGGCCGTGGACCTGACCATCCGCGTCCGTGCGGGCCGCGCTTCCCACCCGGGTCAGCGTAACTTCGAAAGGCTCGAGCCGGCGGGCGAGTTCCTTGCCGATCCCGCCGATGCCCAGCAGCAGGACCTTGCGGTCGGCCAGGGACTGGCGGCGCTGCGGTTTCCAGCTTTCAATCTGCTGGTCCTTGACGGCCTGGTCGATGCCCCGCAGCTTGGCAAGGATGAGGCCCACGGCCAGCTCAGCGGTGGCAGCTGCATGGACGCCCGAGGCGTTTGCCACTGCGGCGGCCGGACCGGCGGCCTCGCAGACGCCGTCGTACCCTGTTGACTGCGTCTGCACGAATTTAAGGTCCGGGACCTTGCCCAGCGAACCCAGCACTGCTCCGGCGTCGATGTACGGCAGGATGACGCCGTCGATGCCACCCAGCTCCTCCCCCGGTTCGTCCTTCATGTCCCACACCACGCCCCGTAGTCCTTCGGGGAGTGGCGAGAGGTCAACCAGGAGCTGGGGTTCGGGGAAACTAACGGTTCGTACTAATTGCATCTGGACTGCCTATCGGTTGGGCGGTGGGAAGGTAGTTGCTCGGGTTTGGGCGTCGCGGGGCGGCTTTAGTCGGAGTCCCCGCGGCGGTCGAAGGTGAGGCCGCCGGGGACCTGGAAGGTGGGCATGAGTTCCAGCATGCCCACGTTGACGTGGCGCGGGGTTTCGATGGCGTAGTCCAGGGCGTTGACGATGTCGTCGGTGGTGAGCGACTCGTAGCCTTCGTAGTACGTTTGCCAGGCTTCTTTCATGGCCTCGGGGCTGCCGCCCATGTTGCGGCCGAAGATCTCGGTTTCCACCCGGCCCGGGCAGATTTCGGTAACGCGGATGCGCTTGCCCACGGTGTCGTTTCGGAGCTGCCGGGAGATCTGGTGCACCGCGGCCTTAGTGGCGTGGTAGACGGTGTGGCCGTAGAAGTTGTAGATACCGGCGATGGAGCTGATGTTGACCACGTGGCCGAGGTCCCGTTCCACCATGCCGGGCAGGACCAGCCGGGTGAGCTGCAGCAGCCCGCGGAGGTTCACGTCAATAAGTTCGTCGATGTCCTGCTCGGAGGAATCCAGGATGTTGCCGGGCCGGGAGACGCCCGCGCAATTGACCAGGACGTCCACTTTCAGGTCATTGACGACGGCGGCCAGGGCGGCGGTATCGGTCAGGTCCACCACGTGCGGGACTACTCCCGTACGGTCCGCCAGTTCAGCGAGGCGTTCCTCATTGCGGGCCACCGCGTGGACGGTGAGGCCGCGCTTGGCCAGCCGCTCGGCGATGGCGGCGCCCATGCCGGTGGATGCACCGGTGACGAGGGCGGTGGTGTAGTCGGAAAAAGGCATTGGTACTCCAAAGTGGTGGAATTCGGGCGGACTCTTGCGTCCGGCAATGGGCTGGACGTAGGAGCCCTGGGTTGGCAGGGGTTAGGGATCGCGCAGCGGTTCGTGCGCGCGGTCCTTGGCGGCGGGAAAAGCATTCATGATGTTCAGGCTCCTGACGCTGGGCTGAGTTCGTACCAGCGCTGGCCGGCGCCAATCCCGAGCAGACCAAAGACCGTTTGGATGGTGCTCCGGAGCCTGTCCAGTTCCAGGCAGGCCCTCCGGTGCATGGCTGTTGCTTCAGCCACGGTTGTCTTTCTGAAGGTGACGGTGTGTCCGGGCCTGGCTTGCGCCAGGACGTCCAGGGAGCGGCTCGTGACTACCGCCAGGACCGGATAACCGGCCGTCACGCCTCGTCCCCGGTGCAGCACCAGCAGCTCCTCCCGGGACGGGACCTCGATGGCCCCGACCGGAACGCCCCGGGAGAGCACTTCGGAGGTGAGCTGGCGCTCGGGCAGAGCACCACCGAGCCGGAGCCCGATGTGGTTGCTGCGGGGGCTCACTGTGTACTGCGTGGTGAACAGCAGGTCGGCCGTGTCCCCGAATTCCGCCACGTCAGGCCCGTCGGTGACATCGATGACCGGGTTGGTGGTGAAGGCGGGTTTGGTGAGGCCGAGCCGGAACAGCGGCAGGCCAAAGTGTGGCTGGGTGATGGGCGCGGTGGTCTTCCGTGTTTCCAGGCGGAAGCCCTCCACGAGCTTCAACCCGAAGGCCACCACGGTGTCAGGGGCGCAGCTGCCCAGCAAGCTGGGGACTGTGAAGGATCCGTGGACGGCGATGTAGGTGCGCAGTCCGGTCCGGATTCCCCGTACGGCCACGACTTCGCCGGCCCGGACGGATACCGGTTCCCACTGGGGGCAGTCGCGTCCACCCACCGTGAGGTCCATGGGCGCCCCGGTGACGGCGATCAGCAGGTCGGTGGTGGCGCGCATCCGGAAGTCCAGGGCAGTGAGTTCCAGCAGGGGGTCGTTGTCTTCGTTGCCGGCAAGGATGTTCGCGGCCTTGGCCGAGAATTGGTCCAGGGCGCCGTTGACCGGGAGGCCGTAGGCGGGGCCCTTCGTCCGGCCGAGGTCGGTGACCACGGAGTGGCCAGGCTGCAGGATGATCAGTGAACCGGTCATGGCCGGGCCTCCAGGAACTTCCCCGTGAAGTTTTCGAAGTCCCCTGCAGGGATCCTATAGAAGCGCAGTTCGTCACCCGGAACATAGGGCACCAGAGGTTCGCGTGCCGCGTCCAGGACTGTTAAAGGGGTCTGCCCGATGACGCACCAGCCACCCGGAGCCACTGCGGGCGCGATCACTGCCTGGCGGCCGGCAACTGACACCGCGCCCGCGGGAACGGACAGCCGCGGGTCCTTGAGACGCGGCACCGGGACCGGGAAGTCCGGCCCATCCATCATCGGAGAACCTGCCGGCGCCCCGAGGCAACGGATGACGTAGGTCTTTGCGGTGTGCCTGGCAATCACGTCCTCAACATCCAGGCCCTGGTGGTCCGCCACGCGTTCCAGGTCGGGCCCGTATTCCCCGCCGTAAACCACGGGAACTTCGAAGCGGCGCGGTTCCCGCGTAGCGGGGCCGGTGAAGTCCAGCTGGCGCATTCCCAGGAGGACGAATGCCCGGACCTGCCGCGCTGAGGTGACGTAGGGGTCGAATTCCACCAGGACCGAGTCGTAGGTGGGAACGGCGCCGTAAATGCCGTCGACGCCGGCCGTGGCCAGCCAGCCAGCCAGAGAGTGGACCGTGGCCCAGTTCGCTTCCGCATCACCGGACCGTGCCACCACCCGCAGGGCGGCGTCTCCGGATTCGAAAATATCCAGCGCTGTTGGCGTTGTCGTCGCTGTCATTGTTTGGACACCTTCTGCTTTGCGTCGAGCACCTCTGCCAACGGGGCGATGGTGACGCCCACGGCAATGAGTTCGCTGCGAATCAGGCGGGCCAGGTCGACGGCGCCAGGGTTGTCACCATGCAGCAGCACCGTGTCTGCCTGGATGGCGATGTCCCTGCCAGAGACTGCTTCGATGAGTCCTTCACAGACCATCCGCACAGTGCGCTCGATGATGACGGCGGGGTCATGGATCACGGCGCCGGGCTGGCTGCGCGGCACCAGTGTGCCGTCATCCTGGTAGGCGCGGTCCGCGATGCCGACGATCGCCACCCGCAGGCCGCGCTCTGCCGCAGCGATGGCGAGTTCACCATCCTGGGCCAGGATGATCAGGGCGGGATCCACCCGGGCGGCGGCATCCGCTACGGCTCCCGCATAATCGGCCCGCGTTGCCACCAGGTTGCCCAAGCGGCCATGCGGGGCAAGGTGGGAGACGGAACCGCCATGGTAGGCGGCAAACGCTGACAGGGCTCCCAGCTGGTAGATGACGTCGGTGCGGACTTCGTCAGCTGTGAGGTCCATGGCCCGGCGGCCGAAGCCGCGGAGATCCGGGAAGCTCGGATGGGCGCCGATACTGACTCCCGTCCTGACACATTCAGCCACCGTGGCGTCCATGATGTCAGGGTCCCCTGCGTGGAAGCCGCAGGCGATGTTGGCGCTGGACACGATCTCCAGCAGGGCATTGTCGTCACCGATCGAGTAGGCGCCAAAACCTTCACCAAGATCCGCTACGAGATCGACTGTGGGCATTACGGGCCTTCCTCTGCTGGTACTGCGGGGTTAAATCAGTGTGGCATCGGAATTTGAGCCACACAAAGACGAATGCGGTATCTCCCTATAGGGAACAGTTATGACCTTCGCCGGCGCTATTGACGCTGGCCCAAAGAATTTCGTAATTGTAAAACCCAATAAACTCTTTCCCTGCTTATGCAAAAAACATATACCGCCATCAAAATTGGCGATGGCCAGGCGGGGATAGAATGTTCTGGTCATTGGAAAGTCATCTGCAACTAACCTATGCCCGAGACTCGGATCACACAAAGACGTAATGCCTGTCCCGCCATAGCGCCAACGTATGACCCGCCTGCTGTGCCGTCCCCGCTGAAAGAGGAGCTCTATGGACACCCGGAAGCTGGCGTACTTCGTCAAGATCGTCGACTCAGGAAGCATCACCAAGGCGGCAGCCGCCCTCCACGTGGCCCAGCCCGCGCTGAGCCAGCAGGTGTCCGCCCTGGAGACGGAGCTGAAACAGCGGCTCCTGATCCGGAGCAAGCAAGGGGTGGAGCCCACAGCGGCCGGTCATACCCTGTACCGGCACGCGCAGACCATCCTGCGGCTCGTGGAGCAGGCCAGGATCGATGTGGCAGCTTCAGGAGCGGCGCCTTCGGGCCGCGTGTCCATAGCGATCGCCCCCTACAGCATGGCCTCAAGCCTCGCTCCGCGGATTATCCGTGAAGTGGGACGGCGCTACCCGGACATCGTGCTGCATTTGACCGAGATTTACGGCGGCGTGCTCAGTGAGGCCATTAAGAACGGCCGGTTGGACATGGCACTTATCTATGAACCAGGGCCCATCCGGGGGGTGCAGTTCACCACCCTCATCGTCGAGGACCTGTACCTGATTGTGAACTCCCGGCGGGAGCTCCCGGTAGCAGCGGACGCGGACACCATCACCCTGGACGGGGTGGCAGCTGTAGGACTCTTCCTGCCGGAACAGATCCACACCCTTCGGCAGGTGGTTCAGGCGGGCATTGACAGCAGGGGCCTGAAGCTGAAGCTGGTGGGCGAGGTGGAATCGGTCCCCTCCCTCACCCGGCTGCTGCGCACGGATCTCGGTGCGACCATCCTGCCCAAGTCAGCGGCGGATGCCCTGTTCCACGAGGAGGACTTCCGGGTCCTGAGGATCATCGAGCCTGCACTGCAGTGCAGGATTGCGTTGTGCACGCCCGACCACGAGCCTTTGTCGGAAGCCGCGTCCGCCGTCCTGCTGGTACTCAAGGAAATGCTGCGGGAAATGCTCCGGAGTAAATATTCCCCGCTCTCCACGGAACCGCTCGAGGCATCATAAGCAGGGCTTATCAGGTCACGCCGCTTTAGTCTTATTCAGGGAATTGCGTAAGTTCTAGGATAAAAGCCATAAAGGTTTCGCCGAAGGCGATACCGCGGCAACACATTCCCCTGGAGCCCAGCCATGAAGAAGATCACCAGCCCGCA
Source organism: Arthrobacter sp. B1I2 (assembly GCF_030816485.1). Taxonomy (NCBI): domain Bacteria; kingdom Bacillati; phylum Actinomycetota; class Actinomycetes; order Micrococcales; family Micrococcaceae; genus Arthrobacter; species Arthrobacter sp. B1I2. Next base: position 216,504 of record NZ_JAUSYC010000002.1, read on the forward strand.
GTACCGGAAGACAGCTGAAAGAAGAATCCAGCTGAAAGCCAGCACCGGATCACACTGCCCCACCAACGGTTTTTGGCGTCCCGAGGACGGGCCGGCCACCGAGCCCGTCTTCGTGTTCGAGGGAAGCATGATGCCCCCGGGCAGGCGCGGCTCCACCATGTGGTACTTGGACGACGCGCAGGTGGGACCGCCCGCGCACCTGCTCCCCGGCATGAACTGATCGGCTCATCGACTTTAAGCGGCAAGAGGCAAGGCCCGGAGTTCCGAAAGGAACGCCGGGCCTCTTGGCTTAACCGTGTCGAATGCTGAGTGCTTGCACCGTTATAAGGAAGGGGTCAAAACGACAAGTACCAAGCAATCAATGCGAGGGGTGACTACAGGGCTGGCTCCAGTTCGGCGTCCTCCACCAGCAGGCCCTTGGCCTTGAGCACGTCCGTCAGTTTGCACAACTCGATGGTGGTGCCACCGTCCTTGTAGCGGCGGATGAGGTCGTCCTCCGCGTCCACGCGGGCTTGGGACAGTTGGATGACTTCCTCGATCTCGTCCTTGCGGACGACAACCACCCCGTCGGCGTCACCCAGCAGGACATCGCCGGGGTAGACAATCTCATCACCGAACACCAGGGGATGGTTGATGGGGCCAATGGTTTCCTTCACGGTTCCCTTGATGCAGACGTTGCCGGAGAACACGGGCAGGCCGAGTTCGATCAGGTCCTTGGTGTCGCGGACACCGGAATCCGTGACCATACCGGCCAGGCCTTTCGCCTTCATGGCGTTGCCGAGCACGTCACCGAACGTCCCGGCTTCCTCGTACTCGCCGGCTGCTACCAGGACAACGTCCCCCTTCTGGGCGTAATGGATGGCCACCTGGAGCATCAGGTTGTCCCGTGGCGCACAGACCACGGTGACGGCGGGGCCGCAGAAGGACATGCTGCGGTCGATAGGCTTGATCTTCGAGCTCAGGGCACCTTTGCGCCCCTGTGCTTCGTGCACTGTGGCCGAGGAGAACTTGGAGAGGCGCTGGATGGCGTCCGCTGAGGGCCGGTCGAATTTCGTTTTGACATGGATCATGGGGTGCTCCTGATGTTAAGAAGGGGTGGGCTTGGTCGGGAATCAGGACAATGCCTGGACGGCCTTTTCGATGGCAGTGATGGATTCCTCGATCACCGGCAGGCCGGTGGCGTAGGAGATCCGGAAGTAGGGGCCCACGCCGTAGGCAGAGCCCTGGATGACGGCCACCGAGGCGGCTTCCAGCAAGTAGAGGGTGAAGTCTTCGTCGTTGGTGATCTGCTGGCCTCCGGGCGCCGTTTTGCCGATGACCCCGGCGCAGTTGACGTACGCGTAAAAGGCGCCTTCCGGCGTCGCGCACCGCAGACCTTCGATTGCGTTCAAGCCAGCAACTGCAGCGTCGCGTCGCTCCCGGTAAACCTCCACGCTGTCTCGGACAAATCCCTGGTCTCCGGTGAGAGCCGCGGCAGCGGCAGCCTGACTGATGGAGGACGGGCAGGAGGACATCTGGGACTGCAGCTTGTTGATGGCAGCCACCAGGGGCCGTGGCCCACCGGCATAGCCCAGCCGCCATCCGGTCATGGCGTAGGCCTTCGAAACGCCATTGGTGACCAGCACACGCTCCTTGAGCTCAGGGGCAACGGCCACCAGGCTGGTGATGTGCTCTTCGCCGAAGTGGATCTCGTCGTAGATCTCATCAGTGAGGACGTAGACGGCAGGGTGGTCCTTGAGGACGGCGGCCAGGCCGGCCAGTTCCTCACGGGAGTACACAGCTCCTGTGGGGTTGGAGGGCGTGTTGAGGATGACCCACTTGGTGCGCTCCGTCAGTGCCCCAGCTAGGGCACCAGGGGTGAGTTTGAAGCCAGTATCCTCGCCGCAGGAGACAATGACGGGGGTTCCTTCGTTGGCGAGCACCATATCCGGGTAGGAGACCCAGTAAGGGGCGGGGATGACAACCTCGTCGCCCTGGTTCAGGGTTGCCATGAATGCGGTGAAGATGACCTGCTTGCCGCCTCCGCCGATGGTGATCTCACCCGGCTTGTACTGCTGGCCGGTTTTGCGCTGCAGCGTATGCAGGATGGCCTTTTGCAATTCGGGCGTCCCGGTCACCGACGTGTACTTGGTTTCACCCCGGGCGATGGCTGCGATGGCAGCGTCCTTGATGTGCTGAGGTGTATCAAAATCCGGCTCTCCGACCGTCAGGTCCAGGATCCGGCGGCCCTCGGTCTTGAGCTCCCGGACACGGGCCGCCGCGGCAACGCTGGGTGAGGACTTGATACGGGTTACGCGTGATGCTGGCACGAATTCAGGCATGGTCTCTTCCAGGGTTCCGGAGCGTACGAGGGGTGGTTCATTCGAGCCTAGGGAAGGAGCGGCCCTCTTGGATAAGACCTAAAGTGCGTGGACGGATAAGCAGCCCTTATGACAGGAGCAGGCAGAGCTTCCGCGTATTGCTCCACGCACTTTCGGTATGGCCTTCCCGGCTTGCCGGCGGCGTAACCTGCAGGGTGGACACCGGACCCAAAGCCTGCACAGCGCCAGCCCCCGCGACGTTCGTTTCAGGCCTGCGGGGCGAACCGCGGGAAAGGTGCCCTACCGTCCGTAAGCCCGCTGACATTGATACACCACGGAGACAAGGAGCAGAGGTGCCCGGTAGAGAGATTCAGGAACGGATACTTCCGCGTACAGCCGACACCGGGACGGGCAGGACCGCCTACCGGTACCGGGGCGCGCCAAAGGCAGACCCCGCCACTGCCCGCGCCCAACAAGCCCTGGCCACGCTGGCCCAGCTGCGGACGACCATCGCGCTCCGGTCCAGCCGGGTGCGTGCCCTCACCGCCGAGCTGGGTGACTGCGTTGCCCAGGCAATGTGTGACGGCGTGAAGGTTGCCGCCCTCGCACAGGCCGCCGGCCTGCCTGCCGCCAATATCCGGTCGATCGCAGTTGCCCGCGGGGACCTGTATCCGTCAGACCAAAGCCGGAGCAGTCATCTTCACCTCATTGCAGGATTAGCCTCGGAGCTGGCGGTGGCCGAAGGCGCCCGGAGCGCCGCGGAAGTGGAACGTACGCAGGTACTGGCCATGGCCAGGAAATCCCGGCTGCTGGACGACTACCAACTTGCCGGGGCAAGCGGTCTGAAGTCCGACGAGATCCGCAAGATGACCAGGGGCGTGGGATTGCGTGTGGCCTAGCCAGGATGATCCATCACGGCCGATCCGCTGCCAGTCGCCTTCCACCCTGGGATAGAGGACTGTGTGCCTCGGCCAGCCTAGGCATCGTCCTCATCGGCGCTGACGAACAATTCCCCGCCATCAACCGGATCACAGCGGAACTCCTGGCACAGCCGGTTGCCCTTCGCGTCAGGCGAGTACGTGACCGAGGGCGCGAGCCAATCCAAGGCCAACGCAGTCCTCACGGGAGGGCTGCCCAAATGGCCGCTGAATGCCAGTAGAGTCTTGGCCCTCATGGGGCCCGAGCACTGAGGTGCTCGCCCGCCACCGCACCCGGGTGTGCAGGCCACTTACCCCCCGGGTTAGAGGGACACGTCCGCCGCGTCCCCGTTCCGCGTCGAGCTTCCGGTTGTCCAACGTCTCCCAACTTTCGAAATCCTCCATAGGAAATCGCTATGTAGGGACAGAAAAGCTGTCTTTGTGTGACCCGCGCCGCAAACGTTAACGTGATGTCTGGGGCCAATCCGCAAAGCCGTACAAAGACACGATTTCGCACCTGAGAGCCCGCAACAGGACCAATAGGATGCTCTCACTCGAGATCTCCATCCCAGCCCACGTGTACCGCTAGGCACCGTTCACCCATCGCCAATGGAGACGAAATGACAGAAACCACACTTCCCAGGAAGACCCCGGTCAGGGCCGCAATCGCGGCCTGGATCGGCACGACGTTGGAGTATTACGACTTCGCGGTGTATGGCACCTCGTCGGCGCTGGTTCTTAATGTCCTCTTCTTCTCGCCCGAGCTACCCCAGGGCATCAGCGTGCTGCTCGCCATGATCACCTTTGCGGTCGGCTACGCGGTACGCCCCCTCGGCTCTCTTATCCTGGGGCCGATGGGTGACCGCCACGGCCGCAAATTCGTCATGATGATCACACTGTTCGGCATCGGCGGCTGCACCTTCCTGATCGGCTGCCTGCCCACGTACGCCCAAATCGGTCCTCTTGCTCCGATCCTGCTCGTGCTGATCCGCGTCATCCAAGGACTGTGCCTTTCCGGCGAGCAGCCCAGTGCCATCACCATGAGCCTGGAGCATGCTTCCGAGGGCCGACGCGGGTTCCTCGCGAGCTTCACCACGTTGGGCTCCTCCTCCGGCACGCTGCTCACCCTGCTGGTCTTCATCCCGATCGCCGCTATGCCCTCGGAGCAGTTGCTGAGCTGGGGTTGGCGGCTTCCGTTCTGGGCCTCAGCCGTCGTAGTCGTCGCTGCATACCTGATCCGCCGCCACATCCAGGAGCCACCCGAGTTCGTAAAGGTCCAGGCCGCCAGGGTGAACGTCGCCCCCCTCAGGCACCTTCTGCGCTTCCACTGGCGCGCGGTGCTGCGGATCGTATTCTGTGCGCTCATCGCGGGCACGAGCTACATGATGCAAACCTTCTCGGTAGCCTTCGGGACCGCCGGGTACAAGCTGGATAAGCCGACCATGCTCCTGACGACCACCGTCTCGGCAGTGATCGCCCTCGGAATCACGCCCCTGGCAGGATTCCTTGTGGACAAGATCGGCCGCAAAACGATGTTCCTCATCGCAACGGGCGGCGCAGGTCTCACGATGGTGCCCTACCTGTGGTCAATCACGACCGGCAACTGGTCGCTGATCTTCCTGTTCGGCATCATCAACTACTCCCTCTTCTACTCAATGGTCAACGCGTCCTGGCCCGCGTTCTTCGCCGAGATGTTCCCCGGCCGGCTGCGCGTCTCCGGACTCGCCCTTGGGACCCAGATCGGCTTCGCCATCTCGGGCGTCATCGGCCCCGTTCTCTCAACAGCACTCGCTGGGCCCGATCTGAAGGATTGGGTTGGGCCGTCCATGGTTGCGCTCGGGTTCATGGTCCTGGCAGGAATCTCAGCCCTCACCGCCAAGGAAACCAAAAAGTACACGCTCAAGGAACTCGACGAGGTGCAGCAGAGTGAGCGGGAGACGGCCGTCCTCACGGCCGCGACCGTGTCCCCAAGCACGGCTGCGCACGGTCTCGCTGGTTAGCCTGGAATGCAGAAGTGAGGGGTAATCACCCCTGAGCTGATCGCGCACTAGCTGTACGGGTCAGGACGTTCGTTTCATAGTGAATAAGTGAAGACCTCTTAGTTTGGTGGCTACCACACAGCCAACGACTAAGAGGTCTTCCCGTCCCGCCCATAATGCCCGCTTGGCATAGGGGCCTCCACGTCCGGGGGGTGGAAGTGCGTAAGCCAGAGGTACACCCAAACCTGACGCCAGAACCGGCTGACGTGGGCGTCCTTGTTCTGCAGACGTGGCTTCTCCTTGTTCTCCTATGCCGCGACCCAGTCACAACACCTGACATAGCCACCCGTTGCGTCCTAACCGCCGTCAACAGGTCCAAATTCATTGGGCTATATCGACCATTCCAAGCTTCCGCAGCCCTGTTTCCTTCCCCCGACTGTCAGGGTGGGATCTAAGAACATCATGAGCCACTGTCAGTAAAACTGTGTTGCGCACTATTCTGACGCCAAGGCATGAGGGCCGCTATCGCTCCTATTCCCCGGGAAACGCGCATCTGAAGGGTAGCGTCATGCTCTGCTAGCGTCGGGCGCACAGACTGTGTAACCACACGGGACTTCAGGGGTGGTTTCTACGATGTAGTCGCCTGGTTGAATCCTGGTTACCTTGATGCCGTGCTTGAGTTCGAGTGCACCCGGGATGAGACTTTCAACTGCTGAGCCCAGCAGATTGTCACGCGACGTCACGTCGGTGGCAGATACGCGTCGGATGTTTTGAAATGCCTGGGTCATGTCTGCCTCCTGCCCGGCCTCACTTGGCCGGCTGTGTCTATTGGTTTTCGGCAAAGTGCTGGTGCCCGACTTTTGATATCGATTTCACCACAGTGTACGGCCCCTTTTCAATGCGCCCTGTCGCCTGCATGAACCGGCCGCCCGAAACCAAGCCAAGCATGGCCGCGCCGGCTTAGAACCAAGAGTGCATACCTACTTGGCCTTTTGGCGAAGACTCCCCTAGCGAACGTCTTCTCTTGGCGTTGGTTCGTTATCCAATTCCAACGCTAGAAGTTCGTCCCTGCCCAATACTCGTACCTCGCTGCTGAGCATCTATTGCGGGAAGGGCCAGGTTACCTTACTCTGATATCGATATCAGTGATGCAGGTCTCGTATTGGCTGCTGCCTTTCCCCTGCCCTATTACTGCTTCGAATATGACGAACGAAGGGGTTCACCTTTGAAAGACCCAGCAATTTGCCGCCCGGTCGGGGCTGCCCTCGCACTTTCCCTGCTTGTCGCGACTGCGACTGCCGGGGGCGCAGCCGCAGCATTTCCTCAGGCACCTTCAACCGACACCTCGCAAGGGTTTACGTTCCCAGGAGCAACCTTTGAGGAAGGAACGTCGCCGTCTCTGCCCGGGGGCTGGAGCCAGAGCGGACCGGGGACGGCCTCTACTGGCACGACTTCGGCACGCACGGGAAAATCAGGTGCCAGAATCAACTCTGTCTCTGAAACTGACGCGACGGTGCTCACCTCCCCCGCCGTGAAGCTGAAGAAGACTTCTGACGTTGTTTACTACCGTGCGCTGGTGCGGCCAGGGGAAGGGTCACCGAGGGTTGAACTTCGGGTCCGGTTCACAGCGGCGAATGGTGATGAAGTAGGCCAGCAGGTTTCCGCCCCTACGGCGATGAAGCCAGGAGCCTGGTCCGAGATATCCCTGACAGCCGCCACCCCAGCTGACGCGAAGGACGTGCAGGTCTCGATTCACGTCTTGGGAGCCGCCGCCGTGGATGTCGATGACATTTCCCCCGACGTCCGTCAGCAGCGGGAACTGGTGCCTGATGGAGGGGCAGAAACTGCTACCGATAGTGGCCAGACGGCGCCGGCCGGTTGGTCCCCGGCATCAGTTCAATGGACCCCTGTATCAGTCCCGAACCCGTCAGCAGAATCAGGGACAACTAGCCCGGAAAACTGGAAGACGTTTAATTACTCCGCAGCCAAAGCCACGATGGTTTGGGACAAAGCGGTAGCCCACACTGGCACAAAATCACTGCGCATTGATGGCGTCCCAGGGGGCATCGGTGACTGGCAGCAGGTCAACTATGTCCCGATCTCTCCAGGCACTTACAAGTTCGGATTCTGGATCAAAGGACAGGACGCGGCCCCTGGTGACATCCGGCCCTTGGTGATTTTCCGTAACGCCAACGGCCAAACGGTCGGTGGCGACCGGATCATCCAGAACACTGTGTCCTCCTCGGACTGGACCTATGTTGAGTCAGTATTGGCAGCACCGGCCGGTGCCGCCTCGGTCCGCATCGACTACCGGCTCTACAACGGCGGGACCGCGTGGTTTGATGACATCACCATCGCGAAGCAAACGACGGTATCTGGCGTTGCCGAGGGAAATACAGCCGGTACGGATTCGGGAACTGCCCAGACCGGGCAAAATTCCCTGACTCTCATCAATAAGTCGGAAGGCGACCAGTCGGTTCTGGAGTCCTCGCCCATCCCGATCGAGCGGCTTGCCGGTTATGACTTCTCCGCCGGAGTGAAGACGGACTTGGCCAACGGCACGGCCACCGCCGGGCTGAAGTACCTGGACGCCAACGGCGTCACGCTCAGCGAACAGCTGACACAACCCGTGAGTGGCGCTACGGGATGGCATGCCAGCGGCCTGCAGGGCTTTCCTCCCGCGGCAGCAACCGAGGCGCGCGCATTCGTTCGGCTCACGGGCAAAGGCCAGGCCTGGTTCGATGACATCTCTCTTATCCGTAGCACCGTCGTCAACCAGGACGCCCAGACAATTGCCCGACCGTCACTGCTGCTGGACAAGTCTGGGGTCAAGGCTCTGCAGGACCGCGTCAAAACAGGCGTCGTTGGCGAGGAGTACCAGCGCCAGCTCGCGTTGTCCCAAAAATGGACTGTTGAACAGCTGAAGGACCCGGCGTACTTGGCCAACCCACACAGGGGTCAAAGCAACATCTACACGGTCCCGGCCGGCGCCACCAAGATGCGCTTGTCCTTCAACGTTGAGGGTAAAGGATCGACCATGGTCGATGCCATCACCCTCACGTCCTTGGCCAACGGTCAGCCCGTGACAATTCCGGACAACAGTTTCGAGGAATTCGGCTCAGGCGTCAGCCCCTGGACTGCGACAACGGCGGGTGCTGAGGTCAGCAAGACCAGCGATTGGGCCGCAGCCGGAGCCGCATCCCTCAAATACACCGGGGCTTCCCCCGCGGACAAGGCCACTGTGTCCTTGAACCAGGACCTTCCGGCAACAGCAGGGGCGCGCTACTCCCTTGGTGCCACGATCAGCCAGCGTGGACTCATTGAAGGTGCCGGGCTCACGTGGAGCGTCTCATACACGAATGACGCCGGGGCACCAGTCGGGCCAGCCTACAAGGCACCTGCCTACAACTGGGACACGCACACCCGGTGGGATTCACCACTGTTTGAGGCAACGCAGGCAAGCGCCAACGTGTACCTCGTAACCGGGGACGAAGAAGCTGCCCAAAAGGCGATCCTTGGACTCAAGTACCTCATTGGTGAATCCATTTGGGGTATGAACTACGCCCTCACCACCGGGGGCAAGCCCAACGGTGAGGATGGCTACGGGGCCGTACACTTCGGCCGCGCCATGGGAGGTTTTGCCCAGGCCCTGGACCTCGTCATCAACTCCAAATCCATGAGCGCCACCGACCGCGCCTGGCTAACTGACCGGCTCGGCTGGATGCAGGACACCCAGATGAACCTGACCTACTATGACCGCTCCACCGAAGCAGGCAGGATCTCGAACTGGAATCTTGACCGGGCCATCGGCGTCGGTCTTGTCAGCATGGCCCTCCCGAACCTGACCTCATCGGCCACGTACCGGGCCCACGCCCAGGGCGAAGTTGAATGGACCCTGGAGACAGTCGTCGGGGAGGACGGGGCCTTCCCCGAAACCATCCGCTACCACGCCGCCCCGCTGGTGAGGCTCGTGCCGTTTGCGCAGGCCCTCAAACGGGCCGGCGGAGTAGACCTGGTCAACAACGACAAGCTGAAAAAGATGTTCTCCTTCCTCGTGAACATCCAGACTCCCATCGATTCGACCAACACCAAGGCCCCGGGAACCGTCCTGATGCCCGCGATCGGCGACGCTGACTACAACGAAAAGCCCTACCGGATCCTCGGCTGGAACGCTGCCCTGTACAAGGATTCCGACCCGGAGCTTTCCGCCGCCATGCAGTGGACCTGGAACCGGGCAGGGTCACCGATGGCCGACACCGGCGCCAACCCCTGGGCACTGCCGCCACTGCTCAACACCGACCCCGCCCTGCCCTCCAAAGACCCGGCCCTGTCCTCGTCCGCGATCAAGAGCGTCGGGTACGACATCCTGCGCGACAAGGTAGGAACAGCCGACGAGAGCTACCTGATCATGTCCAACACCCCCCGGCCCCTGGGCCACAACCACGATGACCGCACCGGCTTCTCCCTCTGGGGCAAGTCCGTACCGCTTGCCCTGGACTCGGGCGTTGGAGGCTACTTCAACGGCGACAACGTCTGGTTCAACAGTGCAGCGGCCCACAACGTTGTCCAGTTCCAAGCCGCCGGCGCCTGGCAGGGTACGGCCCCGTCTGTGGAAACACCTGTCCGCTACTACTCGGACAAGCTCGACCTGGTCCAAACCGGCGGTGCCACGCCGGGTGCAACCGACTACCAACGGAACATGATCCAGCTCAAGGGCGGATTCGGCGCCTTCCTCGTCTGGGACCGCATCAAGTCCTCCTCACCGAGCCGGTTCAACCTGCACACGCTGACCACGTCAATAGACCAGGCCCCCGGGTTGCTTACGGCCCACGGTTATCAGGGAGTGGATCTGGATGTCCACCTCCTCGGATCGGCGCAGCCCTCGGTCGGCCTCGACAAGGGCAAAGTCTCCGGTGACTGGCCGCAAGAGAACCAGCAGTGGCTGCAGCTTGGCCAGCCTGCCGGAACAGACCACACGGTCTTGCTCCAGCCACGGGCGAAGGATGCAAAGCCAATCGAAACCATCGAACGCCCAACCGGCTCCGGGACCCTCAAAGCGTTCGAGCTTGTCGCTGCAAACGGAGAGCGCGCCCTGGTTGTCCTCAACAGCGGGGACACCACCGCTACCACCGAGCTCGGACTGACGGGAGGCTGGACGAGCGCTACCCCCGAGGCAAACGGCTCCATCAACGGCACCAGCGTGAGCGTCAGCGCTCATCAGGCTCTGGTCCTCATGAAGGCCTCGTAGGGCCACGAAGGCTCAAGGTTAGCTGAGGCGGCGCGAGAAGGTTCCGCCTCAGCTAACCTTCGAAGCTGAAAGCTGGCACGGCGCACAAAAGGCCGGTGGAAATGGCATTATCAGCCATCTCCACCGGCCTTCCGGCATTCCGAGAAGATCACGTCCCTTGGCGTTCGCCTAAGTCTGAGCCGTCCGGGATTCCCAGCAGGAGCTCACGGCTACCGACCGTCCGGCCACCGGGCCCTTTACCCACAACCTTGTACCTGCAAGGCCTTGAGGGTGCGGGCAAGACAACGGAGGTCTGCCACAAATTCTCGCCAGCCAGTGACAGGCCATCCTCATCAACACGATAAATATCGAAGACGGTAACCGCCTTGGGCTTGTTCCAGGCCAACTGAACGGTCGATTCCCCATACGCAGCTGTCAGCACCGGGATGCCACGCGGAAGGGTCGAGATGCCCACGGCCTCAAACACGGCCTCACCGGCTACACACACGCCGGCGTGCACGACTTCCGCCATCGGCACGGTGTCCCGAGCGACCCGCTGCCACAAACTGCCATCAGCAGAAATAAGTGCGGTGATTTGGTGGCCCTCAGCGTCGCGCTGCAGCCGGAGCCATGGCCGGGCCGGAACCGGCAGGCCGCGGACCTGCCAGGTGTAGGGGCTTCGCGTCTGCCCCCCGCCTGCGTCATCGCCAGGGTTTCCCGCGCCGAAGTCTTCGCGGCTATCCAGGGTGCGTGTGCGCAGCACCAGGGAGCCGTGATCGAGTCCGAAGAACACGTAGCGGGCACGCCCTGTCAGGTTCTCCCGCAGCCACACCCCTGCCGCGGGTGCACCATCGGTTAGACGGGCCGTGACCTGGAACGATCCTTCTGCCAGAGCCGTTGCGGCCGCCACAGCGTCGGCTCCTTCGCGCAGATAAAGGTTCGCGTCATCGCCACCGGCAAAACCGGCCGCCTGCACTCCCCTGAACTCATACCTGTCTGTCGAGGCTCCGATCAAGGCAGCAGTCCCCCGCCCTATCAGGGCCGGCTGAAGGCCTGAGCCCCCGGTGCTCGGCAGGGCCGAACACCGCACCGGCCGGGAAGGCAGCCCAGTTCCAGCGGTGCCGTTTGCGGTGACGGTATAGTCGGCCGGGGTCTGGTCGTCGGCGTCAAGAACTGCCGACGTACCCCGGATTCCTTCGGCCACAATTTCCGGTTCGGAGTGTGCCTCCGTCTTTGCAACGGTGTAGCTTGTCGCTCCTGCAACTGGCTTCCAGCTCAAGCCGACTTTCCCGTGCCCGGGCGTGGCGATGACCGCCGGGACGCGGGCAGGCGCGATCAGCGTGCCGCATGGCGACATTCCTGTTTTGAAGACGACAGCGGACAACGGCTCCAGCGTCAGTTGCCCATCCGCCACGGGAAGCCACGCCCCGCTGACCAGATCCTGAATGCCAGCGTGGTCGTGGTCAAAGGGCAACGTGACAGCAACGGAGCGCCTGTTTCCATAGCTGGTCCGGGTGGTGTTGATCGCAATGAAGTACTCACCCAGACAGGCGGTGGCAAGCTCAGGATAGGCCGAATAGGGGTTGTCCTCGACGAAGTTGTCACGCCTGATCTCCCCGACACCGGGCTGCGCGGCCACGGGAAGGAGTTCCCCCGTAAGGGCGAAAGGCCGGCCTTCTATAACTTCGTCCAGGGCCTTTTGCCGGTATTCCTCACGGGTTGTGCCCCGGATCGCCACGTAGCTGTTGGTCATGTCGACGTCGGCCTGGAAATGGAGGAGCTGTTCGGTACTTCCGTACTGCAGGTGGGCCCTGCTTGCGCCCGACACTCCAGTGTTTCGCTCCAGCAGGTTTGCAAAGAGATGGGTGTCGCCGTCACGCACAGAAACCAGCAAATTGTCGATGTCGACCCACGCGAAGGATGTGTTGTCCCAGCCCGCTTCGACGCCGAGTTCCTTCAACTCCTGCGCCGAGAAGGCGTCCAGATGCGCGTGGGGCAGGATGCGGCCGGCACCGGCAGACCCGATAACGGCTTCCCTGCCTCCGGTGAGGTAGTGGAAGGTTTCCTGGACCCGGAGATCGTATTTGAGCTTACGGTCGAGCCAGCGCCGCTGGAATGAGTCAAAGAATTGCGCGTCCAGCAACTGCTGTTGGGCGTAACCGGTCGCTTCCCTTGCATACTCGCGGTACTCTTCCCATTCCGGCGCGGAGTACCGGTCCGGGTTCCGTGCCATGAATTCTTCCAGCGCCGCGTAGCGCAGGGCGGCGCCGGATTCCTCGTCGGTGCCGTAGGCCGGGCGGCCCGGGTAGTCGCTGTTCCGGTCATCGACCACCTGCTGCATGAACATGGCCCGCTGTCCGGCCGCTGTTTGTCCCTGATACCGGGTGAATCCCCGCGCGTGCAGGTTCTTCAAGGCCACTTTCAGGATGTCGTCGTTCAGTTCTTCGTCGCCTGCGTGTCCGAGAGTCCGAAAGAACCAGCAGGGGAAGTAGTTTGTTGATTCGCCGTACACTCCGACGTAGCCGTTTTCACGGGTAAGCCCGGCCAGGGTCAGTCCGTAGTAGTGCGGCCCGTACGGCATCCTGCGGACCTGATTGCCGTCGCCGGTGAGTTTGCTTTGGGCCAGGCCCTTCATGATGATCTGGGCGTAGTCTTCGGTGTATTCGGCGTTGCCGTCGTGATGAAAAAGCGAGTGATGCACCTCGAGTTCGCGGCCGTCGGGTCCGATCAGGACTTCCTCGCCGAGGAACGGCGCTGTCCCCAGGAACTCGCGGACGATGCGGTGGCTGCGTTCCTTCCCCTGGTAGAAGGGCGAGCCGATGACGCGAAGTCCTTCGTGCGCTTTCCAGGCACCTTCGTAGGTGTACATCACCTGGTTGTAGATGTAGCTGAGCCGGGAGCGGGCGAAGTCAAAGTTTGCTTTCAGGACGCGTTCCCATGCCGCCTTCCGGGTCAGCGGGCCGCCGTCCCAGCCGGTGTCCGCAAGTGAGGTTCTGCCCTCTGTGCTGCCGGTGGAAAATGGCTCCGCCAGAAAAGATTCGAACTCTCCGGAACCGTACACATCCTTGTCAGCAATCAGGTTCTCGACGATGTACAGCGCCTCGCCGAGGGCCGCGTAGTAGCCGCCCCAGTCTGATTGGTGTCCCCCCGTTCCGAGCAGGAGGACGTTTCCGTAGTACTCACGGGTGTAGTGGTCGATGGTTGCAAAGATGCGCCGCAGCCCCTGCCGTTTATGCTCCTTGGTTGTGGCGGGCGACCATTCCAGCAGGAGCGCTTCGGCGTAAAAGCGAAGGTCGTCGTCGTACCTGCTGATGGCCAGCGGCTCACCCCGATCAAAGCGGGCTTCCAGCGCGTTGAAGTGATCCTTTTGCCACCGGCGGAAACCGCGGACCATGGCGGTTTCCTGCTCAAGCGGCGCTCGTTTTGGCTTGACGTAGGAGGGCTGCGGTGCATCGTCTGCTGAGGAGTGCGGTCCGGCCAGCAGGGTTGAGGGGGACAGCGCAGCGACGGTGTGTGTACCGGCGGAGAAAAACCGCCGTGAAATATTGGTGGCCTTTTCAAATCCGGTCTCTCCCGCGAGGGTCCGGTAAGACAGGACGTATGTCCTGAGAGTGATTTCGACGACCTGCTGCCCGGTGGTTGAAGCCAGCGGAAGCGCGGCGGTCGAATGGAAGAACCGGCCGGGCAGACCGCCCCGTGTTCCGACGTTGATTGGTTCGTAGTCCCCGACGGTTCGGTAAGCTGCCTGCTCGCCGTTAACAAGGATCAAGGTCTTGTAGGCCGATGAGTCCTCGCCCCAGAACTTGACCGTAAGGTAGTTCTGCTGGAGCGGGTCGACCTTCACGGTGAAGCGCAGGTCTGCGAGCCTGGTCGCCGCCGGTTGAAGGGGCAGTACTATCCTGCCTGGCTCACCGGGCTGTCCGATGAGTATCGTGTCAGCACCCGTGGGGAGCGCCGGGGTCTCAACACCCATGTCATCCGTGATGACGATGCTCGCCTCACTGTTGAGCGCGTGCTCGGCCTCGGATTCTTCGCGGCCGAAGTCCACGAAATCGAGCCAGTAGTCGGGGTGGGCTCGTCCGGTGTCCTGCGCTTGGGCATTCAGGCCGATGGCGGATGACATGGGGTCCTTTCGGGACTGATAGTGCGGTTTGGACTGATAGGTGCTGGCCCGAGTCGCCGAATGGTGGCCGGGCGTGCGGGAATGGCCTTCACCGAGACCGTTCCCGCGGGCCGGACATAACCTGAAATAAAGGGTCTATCCTGCGGCCAGGGCTTCCTCGAATTCCTTGCGTGCCTGGTCTCCCCCGGCTGCCTTCCATGCCGGGACCAGTTCGGATTTGATCGCCGTCACGGGCTTGCGGCCCAGCACCACGTCATTGATGGCGGTAGTGATCAGCGTGTTCAGCTGTGCTTTCTTGTTGCTCCAGGTGTCGGAGAAGAGGACAAGGCTGGGGTCATTGATCAGCATGGGTTCAGTCTTGGTCTGGAATTCGTGGATGAGCTTGGTGCCGTCCTCGAAGCCGGGGTTGAACTGCGGTATGGGTGCATTACTGAGGTAGCTGAAGCTGATGCCTTTTTCGGCCTTTGCCAGATCCGTGGGGGTGATAACACCGTTTTTGTCGGTCCAGTGGAGGTCCTTGACGCCGTAGGTGACGTTGAGGTGTTCCTGGCTGCCGAACGGTGAAGCCATGTAGTTGGCGATTCGAAGCATTTCTTTGATGCGCTCGGCGTCGTCGGTCTTTGCGAATGCGGTGAAAAACCCGTACGGGCTGCCGGCGTGAAGTACGGCTGACTTTCCTTTAGCGGCCGGGGCCACCCAGGGCGCAACCTTGGTGCCCGCTTTGACCGCTGCAGCGTACACGCCGGGCCAGCCGGTGGCGCTGCCAAGAGTGGTGGCCACGTTGCGGGCGGCAAAGAGCCGGTTGCCGTCCTCCACGGTGATCCCGTCGGGATGTATCGATCCGTCCTGTTTGACCTGGGCGGCCCATGCCAACGCCGCTTCGAACTGTTCGGTTTCGATCTCGTGGGTGAACTTCCCGCCCTCTTCCCGCCAGTTGTTTGGAGACCCGTTGCCCAGGCGCCCGTAATACGCGGCGGAGAAGGGATTTGACACTCCCCAGAGAGACTTTCCGGGGTCAGTCACGGCTTTCAGAGCCTCACGGAGCTCCTCGAGGTCGTGGGGTGCTGTCGTTACACCTGCCGCTGCGAAGCTGTCTGTGTAGGCAAGAATGGGAGCACCACCGGTGGGCCGCGGGCACGGAACACCGTAGATGCCACCGTTGAAAACAGTTGCCTGCCACGCCTCGGTGGGAATGTTGGCCAGGTTCGGGTAGTCCTTGATGGCATCGCCCGAAACGTGCGATGTGATCTCGGTGAATTTGGATTTCAGCAGGGCAGGCGTCTGCGGGATCGGATAGTTACTGCCGAAGGTGACCATGTCGGGTATTTGGCCGCCGGCGACAACGGTCTGGACTTTCTGCAGGTACGAGTCAGCCAGAGTGGTCTGGACGTCCAGGTCCGCGTTCAGCTCCTTGTTCATGAATTGCCAGTATTTGTTCTGCTCTTTCGCGGTTCCGACCGCCCCAAAGGTCAGGGTGAGAAAGCTGAGGCTAGTGCCGTTGCCCGGCGCCGCGTCCACGGTCCTCTTCAGATCATCCAGGGGGTACTTGAAAAATCCGGCCTGGATCGCTGCGCCCTTGCCGGGCAGATCCGCCTCAACCAGGGAAGAGGGAATGTATGCCGGGAGGGCTACTTTGGTGTTGGCGGCAGTGTTTCCGGTGGAGGAACCACCACCGCAGCCGGAGAGAAGCCCGGTTCCAACTGCTCCTCCCAGCAGGACGGCTGCGCTGAGGAATCCCCGTCGGGATGGTTTGAGTACGGTCATGTCATTTCTCCTTTGAAAAGTGATGCGGGCTTCGTAGCGGGGGTCAGCCCTTGACTGCTCCGGTGAGCATGCCTTTGGCGAAGTGTTTTTGCAGGAAGGGGTAAACGATCAGGATGGGCACGATGGAGACCACAAGGATTGCCATCTGCAGGGCTGCCTGTGGAGGCGGTATGGAGCCGTCCAAGGACTGCTGGTAGGTCTGGCCCTGGACTACGAAGGTGCGCAGAACGAGCTGTAGAGGCCATTTGGAGTTGTCGTTGAGGTAGAGGACGGCGTTGAAGAAGGCATTCCAGTAGCCCACCGCATAGAAGAGGGAGACCACGGCGATCACAGCACGGGACAACGGCAGAATGATCTTGTTAAGGATGGTGAACTCCGAAGCGCCGTCAATCCGTGCGCTGTCGATAAGTTCCTGTGGGATGTCCATAAAAAAGGACCGCACGACGATCACATTGAAGGCGTTGACGCAGACCGGAAGGATCAGTGCCCAGTAGGAATCAATCAGCCCGAGTTCTTTCACCATCAGGTAGGACGGAATCAGTCCCGGAGCGAAGAGAAGGGTAAAGAGGACCGTCATCAGCAGCGGTTTCGCGCCCAAGGTCTTGGGCCGGGCCAACCCGTATGCGAGGGCCACGGTCGTTACGATGCTGATGAGTGTGCCGACCAGGGTCACGCCGGTGCTGACCAGCACTGAGCGGGTGACAACCCCGCCGGAGAATATTTGCTGGTACGCGGCAAAAGTTGGCTCGGTAGTCCACAGGACGAACCCGCCGGCCTGCCGGACCGTCTCCTCATCGGACAGGCTTGTGGAAATCACCGCGACAAAAGGCAGAATCACCAGCACGCATGCGGCGGTCAGGACAATAGCCTTCAGGGCTTGCACGGCCGGGCTGGGCCTGCCCATCCACATCGGACGCTCGGTACCGGCAAGGCGCCGCGCCCGTGCCGAGGTCTTGCGCTTGCTGAGAGTGGAAATGGTCATGATTGGTATACGCCCCTTTCGCCGAACATGTGCGCGATTTTGTTGGCTCCGAGGACCAGGGCCAGGCCGACGATTCCCTTGACCAGTCCTACTGCGGTGCTGACACCCCACGCGCCACCGATGACGCCGTTGTTGAAGACGTAGGTATCCAGCACCTCCGAAACTTCCAGCCCGACGTGTTGCTGTTGGAGGATGATCTGCTCGAATCCGACAGTGAGTGCATCGCCCAGACGGAGGATCAGCAACAGGATGATCAGGCCGCGCAGACCGGGAAGGGTGACGTGCCAGATCCGCCGCCTGGGAGAGGCCCCGTCCACTGCGGCGGCTTCGTGCAGGGACTGGTCGATTCCAGCCAGCGCCGCCAGGAAGAGGATAGTGGCCCACCCGGTGTCCTTCCAGATCACCTGGGATGTGATCAGGGCCTTGAAGAGGTCCGGGTTGCCGATGATCGATACTGTGGCCATGTCCGCCGAGCGGAGCATGGAATTCAGTAATCCGCCCCCGCCGAGCATCTGCTGGAATATGGCCACGACGATGACCCAAGACATGAAGTGCGGCAGGTAGAGGATGCTCTGGACCCATTGCTTGACCCGATTGGATATGAGGCTGTTCAGGAGCAGAGCCAGGGCGATAGGTGCGGGGAAAACCAGCACTACCTGAAGCAACAGGATGATGAGCGTGTTACCCAATGCCCTCATGAACGCCGCGTCGCCGTTGAAGAGAACCTTGAAGTTCTCGAATCCCACCCACGGGCTGTCCCAGATGCCAATGAACGGCTGGTAGTCCTTGAAGGCGGTGACGTTCCCGAGGAGCGGCACGTAATGGAAAGCCAGGATCAGCAGGATGCCCGGCGCGGCGAGCAGCAGCAGAGGCCAGTCGGTGCGAAGCCGCGCCCTGAACGTGCTCTTATTCCTGGCGGGGCCACGAGCCTCGCGCTGTGGACCTGGCCCGGTCTGCTGATCCTGCGTATGCGCCGGATCAGCCAAGGAGGTCGTTTCGATGTTGGACATAGTTCCTGACGCCTTGGTTGGAGACGAACCTTGCTGAATTGGGGGACGCGGCCCTGCCGCATCTAAGAAGAAACCCCGGTGAAATCGATATCATCAACTACCGTAAAGCAGGCCGGTGTGTTGTTCAAGTCACACCGGCCTGCCTTAAGGGTTAGTAAGCAGTTCCCGGGGTGTGTACCGGGATCCATATCCGCATGGTCGAGCTGCCGCGTTCGGCCCAGGAATGGTAAGGGACCAGTGCCACCCCGCACGTGGCTCCAGCAGGCGTGTGATACTCGCCTGCGAAGGGCCATGAGCGGTTTGATGTCTCCCGCTGCAGTGACGCCAGTTGTACGGTGACGGTGCCGTCCTTTTCGCCGATGCCTGCCGTCGTGTCGATTTGTGCGTCCGACAGTTCCCAATCGGAGGGGAGGTCGACGGATTCCAGGGCGAAGACCTCGGGGCCGCGTTCGATGGCCACGCAGCCGCGGACAGCGTCGATGCGGTCATCGGGCCAGGAGAACCTGGGCTTCATAGGCAGGTTCAGAGTGATGTCCTGCCCTGGCAGGAAAGCTTGGGTGATTGTGGCTGTGCCCGGAGCGGAGGGCTGCGCGCCTTCGCCGGCGTCCATCGTCGCTCCCGTTGCCCAGCCGGGAACCCGCAGGCTGATGCTGACGGGCGAATCTGGCGCTTCGACCACGGTGATCTTGATGCTACCGGTCGTTGGGTAGTCGGTGTCCACATCCAGGACCAGGGTGCCGGGGCCCAGTTCGGCGCGGATGCGTCCTGCCGCGTACTGGTGGATTTGCACACCGGCAGTGTCAGTGGTTGCGACGTAGGAGCTGAGGCTTGCCAGGGTCCGGGCGACGTTGGGCGGGCAGCAGGACACTTCGAACCATGCTTCACGGCCGCTGGAGCCTCCGCGGATACAGACGCCGTCCTCGTTCAGTGGTGCTTCCCCCGCCGTGGAGCGCTGGTGCAGGGTGTTGGCGTAGAAAAAGGACTTGCCGTCGGCGGAGGGGGAAGTTGCCACGATGTTGAACAGGGTCCGCTCGATCAGGTCCGCATATTGCGGGTCGCCGGTTGCCAGCAGCAGGCGCCAGCTAAACATGATGGAGGCGACGCCTGCGCATGTTTCGCAGTACGAGCGGTCCGGCGGGAGCACGAAGTCTTCCCCGTACGCCTCGTCCATGTGGTGCGAGCCCATCCCGCCCGTGATGTAGGTGCGGGCGGCGACGGTGTTTTTCCACTGGAGCTTCAGGGCATCGAGGAGTTCGGTGTCGTTGGTTTCAACGGCTACGTCGACGGCTCCGGCCGCGAGGTACAGGGCACGGACGGCATGGCCTCGCAGGACGGTGGCCGCGCGGACGGGCATGTCGTCCTGCCAATAGGCCTGGCCGAATTCAAACAGGGGCAGCGTTCCGGTACCTCGGCGCTCGATGAAGGTTTTGGCCTGGTCCAGGTAGCGCTGTTCGTCCGTGACCCGGAACAGCTCCACGAGGGCGACCTCGATTTCAGCGTGCCCGCACACTTTATCCAGCCCATCGGGGCCGAACATGGTGCAGACGTGGTCGGCCAGTTTTCGGGCCACGTCCAGCAGTTTTGTCGCCCCGGTGGCACGGTGGTTGGCTACTGCGGCCTGAATAAGATGGCCGAAGCAGTACAGTTCATGGCCCCACTTGAAATCCGAGTAGCGGGGCTGCTGCCAGGGCCTGCCAAACAATGTGTGGAGGTAGCCGTCAGGGTCCTGGGCTTCGGCCAGCTTATCGATGAACGCGTCCAGGACCTCGTCCAGTTCGGTTGCGCCGGAGCGGGCATGTTCCCAGGACATGGCTTCGATCAGCTTATAAATTTCCGAGTCGGCGAATTCCCGTCCTCGGTGCTCGTACTTTTCCTTCCCAGCCGCTTTCTCCAGGTTGCCCAACCAGTCAAGCCGGGTGACCCAGGAGATGCCATGGGGAATGATGGCGGCACGGTTCAGTTCTTGGCGTTCCCCCCAAAAGCCGCCCGACAGCGATACGGTCGGCAAGGGCAATGGCGAAAGAACACCCGTCGAGGGGGCGACCGGGAATGTTTCTGTTGCGGTGACGTGAACGGATTGCATAGGACCTCCATGCCGCTTCAACGCGGCGGACTCAATTTAACAGTGGTTGGGGAGTGGGAAATGACGGTGTTGCTAGGCCAACCGCGCCAGGTGTTCGGCGACGAGTTGGGTGACACCGAAGACAGGGGCTTGAGTAACTGGGCGGACATCGGTTATTCCGTCCTTGGCCAGGGCTTCACGGAAGGCTGATTGGAGCCTTGGTACGTGCATGCCAAGGCCTCCGCCCAGAACGACTGGTCCGGTGATGCCCAGTTGGAACAGTGTTTGCGTTGTCATGTCAGCGAGATCCTGTCCGGCACGGTCAAGCATCTTCTGGCTGGGAAGGTGTCCGGCGTCAGCGGCGTCTACTATCAGACGTGCCTGCTGTGCCCAGTACCGGCGTCCTGTGCCCGCCGAATGGAACAGGGCGATCAGTTGATTGGGATGATCCAGATCGCACGCGGCTAAGAGACTCTGGGTGAGGGCATCCGCTTCGTAGCCTTGGTTCATTCTGCGCAGGCTGTGGCGGACGGCTTCCCGGCCGAGCCAGTATCCGCTTCCCTCGTCTCCCAGCAGGTATCCCCATCCCCCTGCCCGTGCCTCGACTCCGCGTGGATTACGTCCCCAGGCCGCTGACCCTGTCCCGGCGATGACGGCAACTCCGCTGCTGACACAGCCTGCTGCGAGCAGCAGTCGGGAGTCGTGGACGACGGTGGTCAGCGCTTTCGGCGCGAAGGGGGCAATGAGGGCTTTTAGGGCTTCGGCATCGGCGTCCGTGTCGATTCCGCCGGCGCCGGCGTATACCTGTTCAACGTTTCCGTAGCCAATGTCCGCGAAAAGCTCTGCGAGGTGTGCGTGGGCAGCTTCCCGGCTGACGTTCTGGACGTTGGCACTGCCGGCGATACTGTCGGCGACAGGCACACCATTTTCGAACCGTACGCCGTGAGTCTTGGTCCCTCCGATATCCAGGCCGATCAAGGCGCCCGTTGCGCCGCTGGCCGTAGGGATCATCCCATCGGTGGTGGATAGGGAGTTCGCTGAGTTGGTCATGTCATGCCTGAGGTGTCGTTACGGCTTTGGTCATAGGGTGGGCGGGCCGTCGATGGGGCATCGCTTCCTGGATCCCTGTGGTGGCGACGAAGGCAACCAGTGGTTCCGTGCTGCCTGCCCGCAACCTAACAGGGCTTTCATGGGCTCCGGCAAAGGCGCTGTCGCCTTTCCCCAGCTCCAATGTCTGCAGGCTGGTCTCTAGCACTCCACTGCCGGAGGCCACTAGGACAAGCGCCGGAAGCCCTGCTGGAAGATCGATGTTTGGGGCTCCGGGCTCCAGTTCGATCCGCTGCAATTGGAACTCGTCGAAGGGAGGCTGCCAGATCCGCTGTCCTTCTGCGGGAGAAGCCGCGGCGAGTCTTGGAACGGGCAGGGGCGTGAAGTCAACTGTTCTCAACAGTTCGTCAACGTCAATGTGCTTGGCGGTTAGTCCGCCGCGCAGCACGTTATCGGAGGAAGCCATGACTTCGATGCCCAAGCCGTGTAGATAGGCGTGAATATTCCCGGCGGGCAGGTAGACCGCTTCGCCTGGGCGAAGGGAAACCCTGTTCAACATCAGGGATATCAAAACCCCCGGGTCCCTTGGATACGCTTCACTAAGGTCCAGTGCCGTTTTCAAAGCCGCGGTATACGGACCCTCGGGAATCGTCGAGCCCAGCAGCGCCGCCACGGCGTCAACCGCGCAGGAGACTTCATCGCCGCCCCTGATCAGTCCGGTGAAGGTTTGTCGGATAGCAGATGGGTCGTCGGCGCCGGCAAGCGTGGAGGTGGCCTCCTGCAGGACCTCGGGGATTTCGGCCCCTGTCTCCCTGAACAGGGTCACGAGCGCGTCGAAAATCGCTTTGGTCTCCGATGCGGGGCGGAACCCGCACAAGGCCTCGAAGTCCGTGAGGGCCAGAATCATTTCGGGCTTGTGGTTGGGGTCCTTGTAGTTGCGTGTTTGGGCTTCTTTCGGGAGGCCGAGGGCCTCTTCGGCTGCGAACCCGGCTGCGGCCTGTTCCCGGGTCGGGTGCACCTGCAGCGAGAGTGGAGATTCAGCGGCCAGCACCTTCATCAGGAACGGCAATGTGCTCCCGAAGGCCGCGTGGCTGTCCGGCCCCAGCAGGCCTTCCGGATCAGCTTCTATCAACTTATCCAGCCGTATATGACCGCGGTCCAGTATTGCCTCTGACGGCGCACCTGGATGGGCGCCGATCCACATCTCCGCCTCCGGGGCGCCTGACGGTGGATGGCCAAGGAAATCGGCGATGAGGGTCTTTGATCCCCATGCGTAATCCCTGATGCTGTTGTTCAGTGTGTACATAGCTCTTCTCAAAATCAGGAACCGCATGCTCAGAGGGGTAAGCGGTGGGAGGAAGTCGTCACTCATTGGGTTTTATCCGCTCAGGCGTGACCGAGGGGGTGGGCCCTATGCGGCCTGTACGGTGAAGGTCCTTGCGGAGAGACGTCCAATGGGCGTGGTGGCGGTTAGGAATAAGTACCCGGATGGGTCCCACTTCGTCTCGAAGCCTTGGCCGGATCCCAGCCAGTTGATGGTGACTTCCTGTCCGGCCCACCGGGGCAGGTGCAGGGTCAGTTCGTTCTGTGCATGATCGCGCTGCCAGACCGTCACCAGGTCCCTTTCGGAAGCCCGGAGTCCCACGGATAACCACTGGTCATTCCACCGGGGTATTCCTGACGGATAGAACGCCGTGGACGCTTGGATCTCCGGCAGTATTTCCTTGTGCACGGAGACGGCTTCGCGGACTAACGCCAGCTGGCCGGTTGTCATTTTGTCGAGGAAGCCCGAGAGGCACATCCGGCCGAGCATCCCCGTTGCCATGGTGAACCGTATTTCCTCATCGTCCATTCCGGGTTGTGGGTAGGCCCAGTTGGCTGCCTGCTCGGGGAGGACGCTGAGGAAGGCGTTCGCGGCGATGGGCGGATACAGCAGCGGGTCCTGCTGGTCCGAGGTCGACTGAAGGTCAAGGCGTGCCAGGAGTGCGTAGTCCTGGCGCATCGCACCGGAGGCGCAGTTTTCGATAGTGACGTGGGGATGGCGGGCTTTGATGGCGTCCAGCCAGTCAAGGTAGGCCCGGTTATGTCCGAGCAGGCCCGCGCCGGAGGAGCCGGCGCCGAGGTCAGTTCCGGTACCGGCGGTGATGTTGTAGTCGAGCTTGAAATACACCGTGTTGAAGTCGGCCACGAGCCGGTCCACCGTCTCATCAAGGTGGGCTCTTGCTGCGGGGTGGCGGAAGTCGAGGTGGTACCGGCCGTGTTCTACTACCCGGACACCTCGGCGCTGAAGGAAGGCTTCTTCGGGGAGGGAGGCGGCCATGGCGCTTCGGACGCCCACCACTTCCGGCTCAAGCCAGAGCCCGACCCCCATGCCTGCGGAGCTGATGGCGTCGGTGACCTCGGACAGTCCGTTGGGGAACCGTGCAGTTGAGGGTTGCCATTCCCCTACCGCGTCCCACCAATCGGTTGTGTCGTCGTACCAGCCTGCGTCGATGCAGAAGATGTCCGCACCGGCTTCAGCAGCGGCTGTGACCAGCGGGAGGAGTTTGCCGGTGCTCGGATCCCCCATCAGGGTGTTCATGAAGTCGTTGTAAATCACGGGCGGCCGGTCCGAAAAAATGTGGCCCCGCAAGGCCCGGCGGTGTGCGGTCATCTGGGCAACCGCCCCATGCAAGCCGTCCCGGCTGACCGCCAGGGCGGCTGGGACGGTAGTGAATTGGTCGCCGGGCTCCAAGGAATGGAGCCAGTTGTGTTGATCATCTGTGGGGCCGAGCAGGGCAAGGTCGAGGGCGTCGCGGGTCTCACTCAGTTCCCAGGCCCATCCCCCGTTGTGTTCGACCTGCCACATCCAGCACCACTGGTCGTCGGCGTCAACCAGGGCCGCGGTGGGCAAAGGCCCCCCGGTGGACCAGGATGAGGTCGAGGCGCGAAGCAGATGCCCGCGCTGGTCCTGTTCGTGAAGGCCCAGGTTCAGGTCAGGCAGGGACCCGCGCAGGTCCTCCAGGGTCCATTGGTTTTCGCCCAGCCACTGGGAGGTGGCCGAGGCGAGCTGCAAAGTTGTGGCCTCGGCGGCCCGGTGTCCGGCCAGGAGTGGGAGGGCCAGGGTGGTGACGGCCTGAAGCGCGACGGGTTTGCGTCCGTTGTTGCGGACGGTCGTCACGGCCTGTACGGTGCTTGCGCCGTTGGCCGCGCGGAGGACAGTCTCTGCTTCCAGTCCGGTTTCCGTGTCGCGCTGGAGCACTGTGAGGATGTTCCAGCTGCCCTCCGATGCGGCGGTGTGGCTGACGTACCTGAGGCGTGCACCGACGGTGGATTCGGCGTACCGTTGGCTGGTTCTGGCTCTTCCCTCCTCTACGGTGAGGATTTCCACCAGGGCAGGGCCGGACGCCAGCGGTGACGAGGCGGCCTCGGCCGGGTGCAGATAGGCGATGCCGACAGGGCTTTCCTTGCCGGCACGAAGCGCCAAGTGCAGGGTGCCGTTTGACCATGAAATGAAGCTGCTTTCCATCGTTATGCCATCCTCATCAGGTCGCTCAGGCCGACAGGGAACCGCTGGGGTGCCGCTGCGGCGTAGCGTTCGATTTCGTCGATTGCGTAGGCCGCCAGCCGGTGCAGTTCGGTGCCCATCGAACCGGCTATATGGGGTGTCAGAAGTACGTTGGGAAGGGTGTACAACGGATGGCCCGCGGGCAAGGGTTCCGGGCTGGTGACGTCCAGGAAAGCATTCAGCCGGCCTGATTCCAACTCACCGGTCAGTGCGTTGTGGTCCACAAGTTCCCCCCGGGCGGTGTTGATCAGTGTCGAGCCGTCCTTCATAGCGGCAAGCTGGGCAGGGCCGATCATGTTAAGGGTTTCTGGCAGAACCGGCGCATGCAGGGACACGATGTCGCTGCAGCTCATGAGTTCATCCAGGCTTACCCGGCGGGCGCCCAGCCGCAGTGCTTCGGCGTCGCTGATGGTGGGGTCGTACACGGTGACATCGAAATCAAAAGGCCGGAGACGTTCGAGGACCAGCCTTCCGATGGTGGACGCTCCCACGATCCCGATGGCCCGCTCGTAGTTGCCGGTGTCCGGAAATTCCAGCTCCCGGTCAATTTTGGTTTGGCGCTGCGTGTAGAGGTGGCTGGCAGCGATCGTTGACTTTCCCGCCAGGAGGATGAGGCCAAGGGTGAATTCGGCAACCGGCAAGGCATTTGCCTCGGCAGCCGTTGTCACTGTGACACCGCGTTCCCAGCATTCAGGCATGACATGGCCCTTGACGCTTCCACCTGCATGGGCGATGAGCCGGAGGCGGGGCATTCGGGCAAGAACCGTTGCGTCGATTCGGGGCGAAAACCAGCCGGTGAGGAGAACATCAACGTCTTCAAGGGCCTCATCGGGAGTCGTTTCAAAGTCCTGAATGACCAAGCTGAAGTCGCAATCGCAGATTGACTCGAGCCGGCTGCGGAGACGTTTGGAAAACAGGGCGTCCCGCAGGTCAGCGTCCTGCATCGCCAAGGCAACTTTGGGCCTGAACCGAGGCGTTTTTGGCACGGCGGTGCTGTGCAGTGCTGCATTCAATTGATGTCCTCATCCCAATGTCTGTCGAGCCATGTCCGGACGGACCCGAGTGCGGCGTCCAGTGGAGCCGCCTGCGGATACCAGGCTTTTTCCCACTCGAGGGTGACCGGGCCGCAGTAACCGTGGCGAACCAGCAGCTGGCCAAACTCCTCGGTAGGCAAGGAACCCTTGCCGATGGGCAGCGGTGTGCTGCTGGCCGGCATGTCGGCGTCCTTGATCTGGACGCAGCCGTGACCGGCCGACAGCCAGGGCGCGAGGGTTTTCCACGTCTCTTCCAGCTGTTCGCCGACACGCCAAGGATGCAGTACATCCCATACCACCCCCACTGGTCCATCCACGCGGTGGAGGATCCCGGCGATGTCCTTGCCTGAGGGATGCGAATCGTGAGTCTCCAGCACCGGCAGGACGCCGAGGTCCGTGGCGTATGAGGTGACGGCACTGAGCCTGCTTGCCGCCCGTCCATCCACCTCTTCACGGGATTCCACCAGGGGCGGGACGTCGGTGAAGGCGGCAGGTCCGGTATCTGCTCCGGGGAATACGCGGACCATCGGTGCCCCGAGGTCCCTGGCGAAGGCGATTGCCTGGGTGAGCTCGGCGAGGACGGCTTCATCGGGCCCGGGAGCCGCCACCTTCACGTAGCTCGCGATGGCGGTTACCTGCACTTCTGCTGCTTCAATCTGGTGCCGGAGGTCGTCCCGGGCCTGTGTTCCCATGTGTGGGTCGGCGATTTCCCCTGCAGCGAGCCGCAGTTCAATGCCCGGGATGCGGTGTTGTTGCAGCCAGGCGAGGACGACGTCCAGGGGTATCCCGGGTGCGCCCAGCGTTGAGGCTGACGGCGTGATCATGTTGTTCCTCTTGTTTGGAAGGGTCAGCCCTTGAGGCCTGCGCTGGCCATGCCCTCTACGAAGCGCTTCTGGGCAAAGATGAACAGGATGATCATGGGCAGCGTGGCAAGCGTGGCGCCGGCCATGAGGTAGGGCCACTGCACGTTGAGCGGATCCTGCGAGAAGATCGCAAGCCCTACCTGCAGGGGCCGGAGCTCATCGGAGTTGGTGACGATGAGGGGCCACAGGAAGCTGTTCCACGCCGCTTCTATCTGGAAGACGCCGATGGTGACCAGAGCGGGTTTCACCAGGGGCGTCATGATGCGGAAGAAGATCCCGAATTCGCCGAGGCCGTCCACACGCGCCGCATCCGCCAGCTCGGAAGGAAGCGTGACGTAGAACTGGCGCGCCAGGAAGGTGTAGAGCGGTGCGATCGCCAAAGGGATGATCAGCGCCCACCAGGTGTTGAGCCAGCCAGTCCCGCCCATCCCAAGGATGTCGTTTCCACCGAAGAGCGGGATGGACTTCACCAGGAGGAACATCGGCACCAGAATGATCTGGAAGGGAACCATCATCAGGGCGATGAAATAGTTCAGGATTCCCTTCGCGCCGCGGATCGGAGCTTTTGCCAGGGCATATCCGGCCATGGTGCAAAAGACCAGGGTCAGGGCTGTCTGCCCGACCGTGAGCACCAGGCTGTTCCAGAAGTACCGGAGGAACGGTGCTGCGTCCATTGCCTCCACAAAGTTGGACCAGTGGAACTCTCTGGGCAGCCAGGTGAACGTTCCGACCTCGCCGGTTGATTTGAGCGCGGTGAGGATCATCCAGATGAACGGGCCGACCATGAGCAAACTGCCCAGTGAGAGCACAACGTAGAGGACCACGCGCCCCGGGGTTAGTTTCGTCTTAACCATCCTGGTTCTTCCTTTGCGAACGACCACCCAGGTAGATGAAGGCAGCGACGAGTATGAGCATGATGACCGTTTCGGCCGAGGCATAGCCCAGCCGGAGGCCTTCGAAGGCGTTGTTGTAGATGTCGAAGGTCAGCACGGTCGTGGAATTGACCGGACCACCCTTGGTCATAACGAAGACGAGGTCGAAGACCTGGAAGGTCTGCACGATGGCGGTGATCAACACGAAGTAATGGGCGGGTCCCAAAGCCGGCCAGATCACGTTCCGGAAAACCTGCCAGCGATTGGCGCCATCCAGGTTTGCGGCCTCCAGCAGTTCCTTGGACACGCCCTGCAGGGCGGCCAGATAGACGATCATCTTGGCACCAAGTCCTTGCCACACGCCGACGGCGATCAAGGCGGGCAGGGCTGTGGCGGGGTCATTCAACCACTCGGACCGCGTGAGTCCGAAGAGGCTACCAACAGCGTTGGCAAGGCCTGCGCCCGGGTGGTAAATCCACAGCCACACCGAGGCGACAGCCACGGTTGCGGTCACGACGGGCAGGTAATAGACCGTCCTGAAGAACCCCAGACCGCGGATCTTTTGGTTCAGGCCCAACGCGATGATCAAAGCCAACCCCATGGACAGGGGAACCACGGCGAGAGTGTAGAGGATGGTGTTGCGGAACGCCGCTTGGAACCGGGTGTCCTGGAACAGCTCCACGTAGTTCTCAGTGCCGATCATCTGCCAGGCGCCGGAGAAATCGTAGTTCGTGAAACTCAGGAAGATTGCCGCGAGGGCTGGTACGGCGAGAAAGAATGTTGAATGCAGCAGGGCTGGTGCCAGGAACAACCAGCCAGCGCGGGACTGCTGACGGGTGAGTCGTGACTTCCGCCCCGCAGGGCGCGCGGCGCGGGTGTTAGCCGCCCCCGCCGCGCGCACCGCTGGTTTGGTGTCCTTAAGAGTGCTCACTTTGATTGCTGCTCCAGGGCCTTGAGCGTTTCCTCTGCAGTTTTCTTGCCGAGCAGGGCGTCATCAAGGCTTGTTCCGAACGTTCCCCGAAGATCGAGCCAGTTGGCAGCTCCGCCCTCAAACTTGGCGTCGGCCAGGTTCGCGGCTACGAACGTGCTCGCCGGGTTGGACTTCACGACAGCCGAGTCCGCGGCGTCCTTGCCTGCCGGGACGGCGAAGTTCAGGGTAGCAATGCCCGCTTCAGCTTCCGGCTTGCTGAGCTCCTGGATGAAATCCCAGGCCGCTGCCTTGAGCTTGCTGCTCTTACCGACGGAGGCAAGCTGCCCGCCGGTGAACATGGAGCCTTCCTTGTCCTCGAGGTTGAAGTAGACGAGGTCGTCACAGACGGCCTGGCCTACGCCCTTGTCCGAGCAGTCAATGTATCCGCCGGTGAAGCCCATGGCAGCTTCGCCCGTGTTGACCAGCGGGGACTTTGCCGCGTTCTGTGCACCGTACTTCTGCACGTTATTCACCATAGACTTCATCCATTCAAGGGTCTGAACGCCCTCGGAACCGGCGAATTCAGCCCCACCGTCGGTGTTGTAGAGGGGCTTGCCCAATGAACCGAGCAGAGCGACGAAGTCCTGACGGTACCCGCCCGGTGCGGCCCAGAAGTCAAAGCCTGCCTGGGTGATGTTCCCTGCGCCATCCTTGACGGTGAGCTTCTCGGCAGCGGTCTTGATTTCGGCCATGGTTGTCGGCGGCTTCGACGGATCAAGCCCTGCCTTCTCGAAGAGCGATTTCCGCAGTGCCAAAGGCTTGGGCCCGGCGATCAACGGAACGGCATAGACCTTGCCCTTGTATTCCGAGGCCGGAACGAGGGCCGGATTCGTCGATTCTCCGAGCGATTCAGCGGTGGCGCCAAACGTTGAGAGGTCTTCAAAAACGTTCTTGGCGGCAAACGGAGGCACCCAGCCGATTCCGGTTACCAGCACGTCGTATCCCTGGCCTCCAGCAATGGAGGTGGAGATCTTCTGGTTGAGGGTGTCGAAAGTGGCAAAGTCAGGTTCGACAGTTACCTGCGGGTACTTCGTCTTGAAGGATGCCACTACCTTTTCGAGCTCGGCTTTACCTTCGTTGCTGGCTGGGTAGCTGGGAACCAGTACCCGGAGAGTCCCTGTTACTTCCGCGGGATTGGAAGCGGGGGCAGTAGATGTACCGCCAGAGCCACAGGCTCCAAGGGCAAGGGTGCCGGCGACTGCCAGCGCGAGAAATCCTGCACGTCGACGTGCCATATCAAATCCTCCTGATGTAGCCACCCGGCGTTGGATGGCGCTGCAATGAGTGTATGATATCGATATCAGAGGCGCAAGTCACAGCCGTAGATTCATAGGATGATGAGACGGGAAACGGCTCCGCTCCCCCAGCAACGATGCTGCAGACAGTGAATGGAAGTTATGGAACAGCAAAGGCGCAGGCCCCGAAGTGCAGCAGTCATGGCTGGCTTGGAAACTGTCGGGGACACCCTCCTGCTGCAGGTCCTGTTCCTGCTCGTCAGTCTTCCACTTTTCACCATGGTTCCTGCAGCCATCGCCTTGCAGCGGGCGCTGCGCAAAACCGTCATCGAGGAACGCCCCGGAGTGGCCCGCTCCTTTTTCCGGGAGTTTTCGTGGGCCTGGCCGCGTATTGGATACCTGGGTTTGGCCGTGCCGGTAGCCATGGCAGCAGCCGTCTTCTCCATACTCTTCTGGCTGGCAACACCAGGAGCTCCCGGCCTGCTGGCCCTGTGCGTGATCATCCCTATTTGCGGCATCGGGGCCGCGGCGTACGTGGCGTTGCTGGCAGCGTCTATGGTTGCTAAGGATGACGCCACCCGCCCGGAACTGATGGGATCGACCCGGGCCTTGGTACTGGCTAGCCCACTGCCCCTTGCCGGGTGCGTGGTTGTCTTGAGCACCTGGCTGCTTCTTGCCCTCCGCCTGCCGACGTTGATTCCCCTGGGCAGTGGATTAGTCCCTGCCTTCCTTGCGTGGCTTCTGGTCCGCAAACAAATGGACAACAGCAATGACGCTACGGGATAACCTTCCCCTTGAAGCTTGAATCGGAACTACGAGGACTGACATGAGAATTACGAAAGATTCCCGACAGCCGGTGATCGCCGACGTCGCCCGCCTTGCGGGTGTCTCCGTACCAACAGTCTCGCGAGTTTTGACGGGAAACATCCCGGTCAGCGAGGAGCGTCGGCAGAGAGTTCTGGCCGCAGTCGAAGAACTGAACTATCGACCCAGTTCACTCGCGAGGGCCCTCAGGAGCGGCGAGCGATCGATGATAGCCATCTTCGCGGCAACCACCTCCACCTTCGGGTATGCCAACACCCTTGCTGGCATCGAGGAGGTAGCCCAAGGAGCTGGCTACTCCGTGGTGATATCGGCAGTAAAATCCTCCGAGGACTCGGATGTGAAGGCCGCGCTCGAAATCGCCCTTCAACAACAGCTTGCAGGAATCATCGTCCTGGACTTTGACCCATCAGGCGCAGAAGTGCTCAAACAACTTCCCAAAAACATACCCACCGTCGCTGCATCCGGATTCTCCTCAGGCCAGCCAGGCTTCCCCTACGCATTCATTGATGAGTACGCAGCCGGCCGTGAGGCCACCCAACACCTGCTCAACCTAGGACACTCTACTGTCCACCACCTAGGCCTCTACCCCCTGACCCAGTTCTCCGGGCGCTACCAAGGATGGCATGACGCGCTCACTGACGCCGGCATCGAACCACCCGCAGTACTTGAAGCCTCCCGCGCCCCAAGATCCGGCTATGAGCAAGGACTTCGGATCGCAGCGGACCCCGGAATAACGGCTGTCTTCTGCTCCAACGACGGGCTAGCTCTCGCCGCGCTCCGCGCACTCAAGGAAAAGGGAGTCGCGGTCCCGAGCGAGGTATCCATCATCGGCTGGGATAACCAGCCCTTCAGTGAGTTCACATGGCCCGCCCTCAGCACCGTGTCGCCGGACTTCAAAGACCTGGGCGTTAGAGCATTCGGTTTGCTCCAGCAGCAACTGTCAGGGCAAGAGGAAATTTCCGACTCTTCCGCCCGACCCCAACTTCTCGAAAGAGAATCCACTGCGGCGCCGGGTCGCCGGGGCCTTTGACAGTAGTCCTCAGCTGAACCCGGAAGATCCAAAGAACCTGGCCCCAAACATGGAATCCGCACAGTTAGGGCACACCCCAGCCTGACGGATAAACCCCCTGACAAGGGAGGACTTGGTCGATGCGCTGAACTTCAACTCGTACTCCGGCGCCTTGATTCAGTCACGGCATGTGAATTAGCTACCCCTGCCCGGAGTGGTCCTCATCAAAGTCGGGTTTTATAGGACATTTTCAATGATTCGCAAGCTTCCCCGCCCCTAGTGCCTTCCCCGTGGCTGTCAGGGTGTGATCTGAGCACATCATGAGCCACTGTCAGTGAAATGAATTGTCGCCTTATTCTGACACTGACGTCAGACAGCCACGACTGCGGCAGATACCGTCACGAGTGAGAAGAGCATGAGGGCCTTAGGGCCGGAGCAGTAACGCTGAATTGACGGCCAGCATCAACGGCACTGATTCGCCGTGCCCGATGACCTTGCGCTGGCGATTCCCCGGCTGGGCGATAATGGAGAATCTCGATCGGATCCGCTATTCTCGGCGTTCATTCAAGGGGCGTAGCCGTGCCAGGAGCAGGTCAAGCATCCGCCAAGCGGTTCAGAAGTTCAGCGTCGTGGTCCAAAACGAAATTGAGACCCTCTTCAATCTCTTGACGGCGCGGGCTTCTAGAACACCGGCTGCTTGAGTCTGCAGCATCCCGTTGCTCCCGGCCGGAAATTTGCCCTGAAGGGATACGGTCGTCGCTAGGGCCGGGACGTTTCGTGGGCATAGGCCATCATATCGGGGCTATTAGCTGACTGTGAGTGACATCGGGCGTAGCCTGTGGTCGTGGCCAGCATTGTCCCCCGCCCGCGCTGGGATGGAACTACGGCGTTTTCGGTGCGTTGGCGGGACCCTGGGACCCGTCGGCAGCGTCGGTTGACTCTGCGGTCGGAGCAGGAAGCGACCAGCCTCGCGCGTCACCTTAACGACAACGGCCAGATCCTGGCGCATGTCCTGCCGGACGCCAGGCCGGGGAACCCTGATGTTCCCACGGTCGCGGACGTAGTTCAGGAACATATCGACCTGCTCGTCCGCCCCTCGCCCGGCGCGATCGGAACCTACCAGCGGATACTCGACCTGCACATTCGGGAGTCGATTGGCACCATACCGGTCGACGAGTTCGGTTACCGCGACACCATGCAATGGCTCAAGCACCTGAGCGCCAAAGGTGCCGCGCCCAAAAGCATGCACAATATGCACGGGTTGCTCTCGGCGGCGATGAACACCGCCTTGCTCCTCGGATACGTGTCCCGCAACCCCTGCCGCGGCGTCACTCTGCCAACAATTGAGCGGGCAGACGACGACGCCATGTTCCTCACCCACGAAGAGTTCAGTCTCCTCCTTGAGGGCATTGATGAGCACTACAGGACGTTCATTCAGTTCCTGGTCATGACTGGAACGAGGTTCGGTGAAGCAACCGCAATGAGGGTCATCGACATCGATCTGCGCTCCCGCCCGGCCACTGCACGGGTGAACAAGGCGTGGAAGCGCGACGGGCATTCCCGTTATTACGTCGGGCCAACCAAGACCGCAGCGGGCAGACGAACCATCGGCCTTAACCCGGCCCTGGTGGAGTTGCTGATTCCCATCGTGGCAGGCCGGCCGGGTAGCGATCTCCTGTTCACGACGACCGACGGCGGGCGGATCTCTCACAAACCATTCTGGCAACATCACTGGGTGCCGGCCATCCACACAGCCCAAGCCCGCGGATTGGCTAAGACGCCGCGTATTCACGACCTTCGACACACTCATGCGTCATGGCTTATCCAGGACGGCGTTATGTCTCTCTTCGCGATTTCACGTCGGCTCGGTCATGCATCAGTCCAAACAACGGAGCAGGTGTACGGGCACCTCATGCCGCAGGCCCTTCAAGACGGCGCAGACGCTACCGAAAGGTCCATTCAAGGAATCCATTCATAGAACAGCAGCGACAGCACCTCGCTTGCAGTTCCGATTCGGTCTGCCTTCCCGCCCCATCCTAAAGCTTCCACTCGCACACTATGATGGATATAAGTGACAGGAGGTGTAACAGGTGAAGGCAATTCAGGACGCTCGGGAGCTTGGTGAGAAGGTGAAACGGCACCGCCACCATGCGGGACTGTCCCAGGAGACGCTTGCCCGCAATATCGGAATCAGCCGGTCCACCATCATCGATCTTGAGCAGGGCAGAAATGTCTCCATCAGCACGGCCCTTAAGGTCCTTGCACAACTTGGCGCTGGACTCAGCATCACGGAGACCCCTGCAGAGCCGGAACTCTACTGGACTGCCGAATCGGCAGCCCGTGAGATCAAGCGGGAGCTGCGCAACGGCGATCCGGACTTCGCCATGCGGGTGCTTTCCATGGCGGCCAGTTACTTTGACGATCTGGATCCCTCCGGGCGCCGGCGCTTCCTTCGTGCCCGGCCCCCGTCCACCGGTCGCAAGCGCTGGGATACCTTGCTGGCCAGGACCTTCGCGTACAAGTGCCACCAGCACAGTCTGAAAGAGCCCGCATGGACGAGCACGCCGCCGCTGGAGTCAAAATGGTACGCCACCCCCCGCAAGCACGTTTCCCCTGCATGGAAGCTACGCATGGCGGAACGGACCCCCGTTGAATTCTCAGAGGCAAACATCGCGTTCGATCCAGCCAACCTGGCCGCAGCATGACACCGGCCCGACGGGCAGCCCTTGGACCGGATGACATACGGGAGCTTCTGATCGAGCTCTCCCGTCGGCTCCAAGCAAGGGGCGCCGCAGCTGATATCTATCTTGTCGGCGGCGCTGCTATCGCTGTGGAGTTCGACTCCCGACGCTCCACAACCGACATCGACGCTGTGTACAAGCCGGAGCAGACGGTGCAGGAGCTCGCCACGGACATGGCTGCCGAGCTCGGCCTGGATCCTCGGTGGCTGAACAACGCCGCCCGCGCCTACATACCCGACGGCGAGGACTTTGAGGCAGCGGAGGTTGCCATTGCCGACAACCTCATGCTGCGCGTCGCCTCACCGAGATTTCTGCTCGCCATGAAACTCGCAGCCGGCAGGGACCGGGATATTCCCGATATTGCCGTGCTCTGCAGGGCGCTGGACATCAAGACCGCAGAGGCGGCCGTCAACGTAGCGATCGAGTTGTACGGCGAGGATTCAATGCAGCTCAGCAACCGCGATGACCTGCTTCTGGTCGCCCGCGAGGCCCTGGACTCGTTCCGCTGACATGGCCCTCAGGGCAACATTCCCGCCGACCTATTGACGCCGTACTGAGTGTGCCCTGAAACTCAACCTGACGTGTTGAGGGTGGGAGGCTAAATGGTTGGTCAGCGAATCGGGTACGTGCGGGTGAGCACGCTGGACCAGAACGAGAAACGCCAGCTCGAAGGCCAGGTTCTTGACCGGGTGTTTACGGACAAAGCCTCCGGGAAGGACACCGCCAGACCCAACTCGCCGAACTGCTGCGCTTCGCCCGCGATGGCGACACCGTGGTCGTGCACAGCATGGACCGGCTCGCCCGGAACCTTGATGACCATCGAGCTCTCGTCCAAAGCCTCACCCGCAAAGGCGTGGGCGTCGAATTCGTGAAAGAGAACCTGCTCTTCACGGGCGAGGACTCCCCCATGGCCAACCTGATGCTGTCCGTCATGGGTGCTTTCGCGGAGTTCGAACGGTCACTAATCAGGGAGCGCCAGCGGGAAGGCATTGCCCTGGCCAAGCAGCGCGGAGCCTGCAAAGGACGAAAAAAGACACTCTCGCCGGAACGGGCCGCAGGGATGGTCGAGCGCGCAGGCACCGGGATACCAAAAGTCGCCCTTGCCCGCGAATACGGGATCAGCAGGGAAACCGTATACCAGTACCTGCGCCACGCCCGACTGGAATGACGGTCTCTCTTCAGGGATGCACGATGCTGGCAAAGCGGCTCGCTAGCTTTACAGAAGGTACGTTATCGGCGCTTAAAGGACGCGAGTAGAAGTAGCTGCTAAAACTTCCATCCCATGACGAATTCGGTGTTTCCCCGGCCTGGGTTGCTGTTACTTACTACCGAGCCTGGTCGTCGAGCTCGGCGGGCGGCTAGCCCAAGCCTCGGTCGTTCACTAAAACGGTGTTCATACAGTCCTCATAGACGGTGTAACCGCAAGCAATATCCGCGGCGGTTTCAACAGTGTATTCTCCTGGCCCGATTCGGGTCACTCTGATGCCATGGTTCTGCGCAAGGGCGTCGGGGATGATTCTGCCGACAGCCGAGTTCAGAAGATCGTCGATCCGGGAGGCATCCGTCGTCGTTACGCGAAGGATCGTGCTGGGGGCTTGAATCATTTGCTCTTTCTCATTCCTTGCCGAAAGGTTGCTTGCTGTCATGCGGCAAGCCGAGGGGCTATTCCCGGCTCCTGAATACCCGTTCATGCCAGTTGAAAGCGGCTGGGGGGAGAGGCCGCATTCACGCCCTGGGTCGGTACCGGACGGCAGCGGCAAATCGATTTCATTAGCTCTTAGCCGGGGGTACTTGTGCCACAAGCAGGTGTTCGCTCATGTTGTCCTCGCGTTGGCCGATATTGACTGAGAACAGCCGTAGTGCCAGCTGGATGAGGGGGCCTACAGACACAGCAAAAATAACGGTGCCGATACCTGGTGTGCCGCCCAGCAGCCACCCTAACGCGGTTACAGAAACTTCTAGCAGCGTTCGCACCGTCCAGATGCGCCGACCTGTGCGCGCCACTAGTCCGGTCATAAGCCCATCACGGGGACCTGGCTTCAAATTCGCGCCGATGTAAAGGGCGGATGCAAAGGGGAACAATATCGTTCCAGCAAGGAGAAGGACTGCCTGCACGAAGGGACCCCACAGAGACTGTGCATCCGTCGCAGGAACTACAACCAGCGACAGGTCGACAAAGCAGCCAACCAGCAAGGCATTCGAGATCGTTCCCACTCCTGGCTTCTGCCCCAAAGGAATCCAAAGCAGTAAAACCACGATGCTTATGAGAATCGTGGCAGTGCCAAAGCTTGTTCCAGAGGAACGCGCGATCCCCTGGGCGAGAACGTCCCAGGGTGACACGCCCAAACCGGAACGCAAGCTCAGGCCTATAGCCAGGCCGCATCCGAGCAGGCCTAGGTAGAGGCGCACGAGACGGGCCGCTATATGCTGGGTTGTTAGGAAACGTCGTATGGGACGGGGCACTTCAAACTCCGATGGGCCGTTGTTTTGGACGGTTAGCCCCGAGCGAACCGCCCGGTCTGGGATGGGGTAATCGATTGTTTGGATCTCAACTAACAAGGCATAGCGACAATTTCTGCAGGACCGCTTATCGCACCGGAACCCTTCGCTCGCGCACAATACGATAGCCATGAGACGCAGTCATTTTGGATCCAATATCCAAATTATTGTAAGGCTGGGTGTACCTATTTACAAGGTATAGGCGTGACCCACCCAGTGAGCGAGCGGTACGTGTGGGCCGAAGGGCTGGGAAACCACCTTGTCAGGCTGCTCGGAACTGGTACGGGCGCTCTTACTGCTGTGAAGTTTTCGTTAAGGCCAGCAGGCTTAGAGTTCGAGCTCCCAGTCCTTGACGTTGGCGATGGGGCCGAACACCGACTTGTCGATGTCGCCTTCCAGCCGCTCGCGCTCGAAACCTTCTTCGGCCAGCCCGGTTCGCCGGGGCCGGCTTGCCTACGGCGACGACGTCCGCCGTTCCGGTCCCGATCAGTTCCGTGGCGTCTGAGGGGTCATCAAGATTGCCGTTGGCGATAATGGCCACCTGCCCGAACTTCTTGGCTAGGGCTGCCAGCGATTGCGTCGTGCTTCCCGAGCCCGCAGCGCTGCCTGCGCAAATCCTTTTACGGTCTCGGTGATTTGCTCGTACGTCATTTACGTAGGCATCCGGTACGGACCACTCCCCAGGTACATCTCGAGTTGTTCGCCCTTTGCGCGAACGGCAGATGGGCCGATGAGAATTGACTCATATCGACTGCCTTCATACTGCGGACCGGCGTGCATCAGCTGGGCGAACATCTTGGCGCCGCTGGCATGGACCCTGTTGGTTACCTTCTTTCAAGAGGCAGTGGTTCCGGCAGCGCTAGCCCCGGCTGGTAGAGGTTGCCCTGGCTGAAGGTGGTGTCGGTGTAGATACCTTCGGTAATGAGGAGCCCGAATCCCACCCTGGGCAAACCGGTCGTAGCGGCCATTTTGTCGGTAGCCTCACCGGTGTACGTCGCGCTCACTCGTGTCATCGGCCGCCAGTGCCACCCGGTTATCAAGTGGAACTTGGCCAAGCTTGATGGGTCAAAGAGGTGGGAGTGTTCGTACTCAGCAGCAGTCATGGCGTTTCTCATGGTTTTGGCGGCACCAGAATCGGGCACAAAAGTCAGCTAGTCAACGTCGTATGTGTTTGCAATGTAAACGTCGCAGGGCGCGCTGTGCGCCACGCTGTTGGCCACGCTGCCCAGGACGCGCCCGATACCCTGCATTCTACGGTTTCCGACTACGATGATGCGGGCGTCCAGGCGCAGGGCTTCCTTGATGATGGCATCTGCAGCCCGGCCTCGGGCTGCAGAGTAGGTCACTTGGACGTTACTGCCGAGGGATTCCGCTACAGTACGTGCCACGTGTTCGGCCGCATCAAAAGAGGTCACGGTGAACCTTTCGCTGCCGCTGCCGACCACTTCGGTCCGGTCAGTGTCGAAGGCCGAAACCACATGGAGTGGTGCGTTCAGGGCTGCTGCAAGATCGCGGGCGCACTCGGCTGCTTTTTTTGCTGTCTTGCTTTCGTCAACCCCGACAATGATCACTTCACTCATTTGTGCTCCTTTGCTTGGTTCCCTGGGATTTTCTGTTCTCATCGCTCCAGTGAGCCGATCGGTGGTTTCCTGCTGCAAGGGACAGCTGGATGAGAGCGCGCTGAATATGGGAAATGCGGACCCACGCCGCTGGCTGGATGGTTAGGACCCGTAATCGCACTGCCAAAGCCCCTCGTCCGTCCGTTTCGCGGCCTGAGGCATTGAGGACCGAAAGGCAACTGCTGGTGTCAGGTCGTCTCCCAGCTTTGATGTTGACACCTGACACCAGCAGTTGCGGCATGTTCTGACTATTCCTCGATGCAACCCGGAAGGCCCACCGGGGTTTGTCCGGTCATCACCGGTCCAGGCTTCCAGCCTTCGTCGCATTTCCCACGGGAGTAGATACGCCGCTGAGGGGGCTGAACGTATTTCGTCATGTCGGGCAACTGTGTGAGCTTTTCTACCGGTTTGCCGGACTTAGCCGAATCCAGCGTGATCTCCGGAAGAAGTGTCGGTTCGAATACCTCGGTCATGAGTGCATCGTCGACTGACTTGAAGTAGTTACATCCGTCCTCGATTACGTTGCCGGCGCACTCTTTGGCTGTTTCATTGGTGACCCAGGGCATCGGCATTTCAATGTTGCGGTCTACTGATTCCGGCCCCTCGGCGAGGATCTTCAGTCCAATTTTCATTGCGACACCGGCCTGAGCTGGAGGGGAACCGGCGGAGATTCCCGGCCACCCCTCACCGATGGCGGCCCGGAAATAGTTTGAGTTTTCACCGGTGACCGGAATAGTCTTTCCAGCAGCCTTCAATGCCTTCACCACACCGGCGTCGCCGTCCTGGGACCAGACCCCGTCAACGTCAGGGTGAGCAGCAAGTGCCTTCGAGGTCTCCTGCTGGGCGACCGACGCATCCCATTTGCCGTAATACTCCGCAACTACCTCAATGCCGGGGTACTTGGCGAATACCGCCTTCGCAGCGTCGCTGTTCACGTTGTCAGTGGACACACCTGCAATGCCTCGGTTCATGAAGATTTTCCCCTCGCCTTTGAGGAGGTCAACGAGCGCCTGGGCGCTTTGTGCGCCGAAGAACGGCTTGTCAGGTTGTGCAGCAGGAGGGGCGGTTAGATATTCAACATTCCAAGCACAGGGGGCGTTAACAGCAGAGTCGAACATAACGAACACGACTCCCCTGTCGCACCCCTGCTTGATCACCGGATCAAGTGCGGTTGGTGAAATGGGGAAACTTACGATCAGTTTGGCACCCTCTGCAATCATTGACTGGTAGTCGGAGATTTGCTTCTGCACGTCTGAGCCGGAAATAACCTTCCTGGCTTCGTATTTGGCTGCAACCTCTGGCGACGTTGCAATCGCCATGGCAATGTTCGCAGCCTCTGTCGGCCAGTTCGTTCCGCTGTGGGCCATTGCCACATAAATTTTCGGCTTGCCTGAAGCCGATTCACCACTCGAAGCGCAGCCGGCCAGCGTGATCGCGCTGACGACAGCCGCCATTAGTCCGACTACACGTCGGACACCTGTTCTGTGGAACATGATTCGTCATTCCTTACTAGTAGATGAATAAGTCAGCACGTAGTTGCTGGCATGGAGGGGAACTCCCCATGGGAATCGATGAGCCGGTGCTGGGCAGTCCGCCGCTTCGGCGCCCCCTGAGTTTCAGAAATATCCGGTACTCCGTTGTCCCCTCATCGTGATACCCGGCGCAATCCGCTCAACAGGGCGACGAGCACGACGCCACCGTAAAGAACTTGCTTGTATCCCTCGCTCAGGCCGGCGGCGCTGATGCAGATGCCGAGAATAGTCAGCAGGAACGCCCCTCCAACCGTTCCCACAAAGCTTCCGCTCCCGCCTTTGATGGATGACCCGCCGACGACCACTGCAGCAATGCTGGGAAGCAACCACGGAGCACCGATATTCAGGTCCGCCCCTGAGCCGTAGCCAAGCAGCAGCACACCGGCAAGGCCGAAGGCGGCTCCGGCGATGCAATAAACCAGCTGAAGGGAGCGGGCGACAGGTATACCGGCTATCTCCGCTGCTCGGGCCGAGTTACCAATCGCATATGTCCGTCGCCCGAGCGCCGAACCGCTCTGAACCGTGTAGCAGATGATGAGAGTCGCCACCAAGATCCAGGCTGCGATCGGAACGCCGAGGATAGTCGCATCGATGGCGAACAGCGCCGATAGCTCCGCTGGTGAAGTCTGGCCCGGATTTCCGGCACTAAACCCAAGGAGCCCAGAGGCGACGATCGAGCCGATCGAGAGAGTGACGATAAACGGCGGGAAACCACTGCGGGAAATAGTTACCCCATTTATTAGACCCACCAAGCTTGCCAGCGCGATGGCTGCCGCCACTGCCACAAGCGTCGGGAGCCCGTGCGATGTGAAGTAGCCAGTTGCGAAAGCCCCGAGTGCCACGGATGAGGGCACGGACAGATCCACACCTCCCGAGAGGATAATTAGACCTTGTCCAAATGCGACCAGCACGAGAAAAAGGGCGAGGATCAATACATTGCGCAACAGTGTGGTGGACGGGAAGCTCTCACTAACCAATCGCGAGGCTGGAAAGGCAAGTACGGCAAGAGACCAGACGGCAATGGTGCCCGGCGGGAGCGCGCGCAGCCGCTGGAGGGACGCCGCAACGAACACCTCAGCATGAGTTCCGGCACTGGCAGGCGCGGTAGAAACACCGCTTTGTTCCGATGTTTTCACAGCAGCGACTCCTGATTGGTGGCGAGGTTGGCATCGTCATTGCGTGCAGATGAACGGCGTTGTCGCCGGCTTGCCATGACATACCGAGCAGCGGCAGGCGCTGAGAGGGCGGCCAGGATGACGGCGCCCTGGATGGCACCCACCCAGAAATCAGAGATTCCTAGAGCGAAGAGCAGCCTTTGGATGATGATGAGTGTGCCTGCGCCGAAAATGGCACCGATAGCGCTACCAGCTCCACCACTGAAGCTCACTAGTCCCAACGCCATGGCCGCAAACGCTGTAAGGAGAAAGGGTCGCCCAGCGTTGGGATCACCTGTCGCTGTTACAGCAGCGAGGTAGAGACCGGCCATCGCATATACCCCACCCGCCAACGCATAGCAGATGATCTCGGCGGTGGGCACATGGACGCCTGACATCCCCGTTGCGGACCGGTCTGCGCCAATGGACAGTGCCGCGATTCCGGTGCGTGATTTGCTAAACGCAATCCACAGCA
This sequence comes from Arthrobacter sp. B1I2, assembly GCF_030816485.1. Lineage (NCBI taxonomy): Bacteria > Bacillati > Actinomycetota > Actinomycetes > Micrococcales > Micrococcaceae > Arthrobacter > Arthrobacter sp. B1I2. The sequence goes on from NZ_JAUSYC010000002.1 coordinate 258,290, forward strand.
GGCTGATCACCAAGACCACAATGAGCGCTGTCGGGACGAAACCAATTTCGGTGGTCAGGAATGAGGAGAATTCAGCCGGAACGGAACCTCCCGGGCCCGGCATCAAGACGATTGCAACGCCGCTCAATATGATGAATGATGCGAGCGTAGCGCCGAGCGACTGTAGGCCGGCCAACGCTACCATCATGCCGTTTAATGCACCGACTACCAGCCCACCAAGAACAATTGCAGCAGCAATAAGCCACACGTGCTCGGGTGACTTCTGCATCTGGGTAGCTGCCAGGACATTGGCTACGCTGATGACTCCGGCTACCGAAAGATCGAATCCTCCGGTGATCATTACCAAGGTCACGCCGACGGCAGCTAAGGCGAGCGGCGTCATGATGACGAGGAACCCTGTTATGGCGAATGACGTCCTGGATGCGGGTGAAACCACCGTGAGCATCAGATAGAGCGTGAAGAACAGTATGCCGGAAATCCAGATCCCGTAATGGACGCGGCTGCGAGCGAAGGAATAAGCGCCCATCACGCCACCGCCGTCGAGTGTCCGAGTGCGCTAGCCATGATTGCTTCCTCGTCAATGTCGGGGCCGACGTGCTCATCGTTGATGCGGCCGGCGTACATCGAGTAGACGCGGTCGCAAAGACCGGTCAACTCCGGGATCTCGGTCGAATAGACCAACACAGCCTTGCCCTGCTCTGCAAAGGCCCGAGCCATGTGATAGATCTCCACCTTGGTCGCAGCATCGACACCGCGCGTGGGATCAAAAAGAAGCAGACAGTCGGGATTTGCCAAGATCGCCCGAGCGAATACAACCTTTTGCTGGTTGCCCCCGGACAGCGCGGAAATAGGGAGGTCCAGTAACTCCTTCTTAATGTTGACCTTGTCCGCCGACTCCCGTGCGTAACCACGTTCTTTGGCACGTTTTATCAGTCCGAACTTTCCCAAGGACCCAGCGCTTGCGACGCTAAGGTTGAAAGCTGTAGACATGTCCATAAAGAGTCCCTCTGACTTTCTTTCCTCAGGGACCAATGACGCGCGGTTCCCCTTGGGCGACGTGGTGTTTGAGGCCGCGTGCCAATTGGCCGATCCAGCTGCTACAGGTAGAAGCCCGGCGAGCGAGTAGAACAATTCCCGTTGACCTTGGCCTTCAAGGGCCGATACGCCAACAATTTCCCCCCGACGGACGGCAAGTGTGGCGTCTTTCAATGCAGGAGCTACCGCGAGGTTGTCCACCACCAGCACCGGTTCGCGCGTTTGCTGAGGATCCGCCTTGCCGGGAAACGCTTGAGACAAGGACCTTCCGATCATTAACCGGATCAACTCATCAGGGTGAACATCGCCGCGGTCAAAGGCCCCCACAACGCGGCCATTTCGCAGCACAGTGCCGTGGTCACATATTTCCTTGATTTCGGCCAGCTTGTGGGTAATGTAAATCACCGCTGTCCCGTCCGCGGTGACGCGTCGGATCTGGCGGAATAGCCACTCCGGATCAGATAGTGCGCCCGTCGGCTCGTCCAGGATCAAAAGCTTTGGGGATGAGGATAAAGCATTGACGATCTCGACTTGCTGACGTTGCGCCAAGCTCAAGTCGCTAATCCGTGTGCGTGGATCGATATCTTCCAGATCCCACTCCTTCAGGTGCGCCGCGGCACGCGCTGCAGTGGCACGTTCGGAGACCAGGCCAGACCACGCCCGCGGTAGAAGCGGGAGGCACAGCTTCTGCCCGACGGTAACGTTCGGCGGCGAGCTCAACTCCTGAAACGCCATCGCGAGACCAGCCGAACGAGCAGCATCCGGATCGCCGGACGGCACCTCCACTCCATCGACCGAAAGGCTGCCCCCATCGGGCCGAACAAACCCAGAGAGGACCTTCATCAGCGTCGACTTCCCAGCACCGTTTTCGCCCAAAAGCCCATGGACCGCGCCGCGTTCAAGCTCCATACTCACGCCAGCGAGTGCCACAGTCGGGCCAAACCGCTTTTCGACGTTGACGATTGACACAAATGACATCGCCCAGACTCCCTCTTTGAATTGTGATGATCCCCTGGGCATGCCAAGCATCAGGTTGGTTTCTTGAGCACCCGCCCATCAGGCCCCGGGCCTGCGGTCTTCGTTCCTCTTAGTGCGCCACCGGGAAAACTTTCGCGGGGCTATCCTCTTTGCAGCTTCAAAGCTGTGTTTCCTTGTGCTTATTGAACCCAAATCAGCGTTTCTGGATCCAATATCCAAGGAGAATATACGTGAGAAGCGCCACATCTACAAGAGTGCGGTGCGGGAAGACTCTCGAGCTCTCCTGCTGCTGACTGATGACTGCAGTGGGAAAGCTTCTACGGAACGAGCAACGCCGGATATAGCCGCCGCCACGTCGTGATGGTGCACCACGTGCTCAAGCAGGTGCGGAAGCGTTCCAGGGGGCGTTGCCGACTTGTAAAACCTTTGCCACAAAACCGGAGCCGGTTGCCCATGTGTCCTACCTCACGTACCCTAGCTGCAGGAGTGACTTTTGGATCCAATATCCGAGAGGTGGGACAGAGGGGTGCGGTTTGGATTTTCGTAAGTACTTTCGAGGGCCTGAGGCAAGCTTGGATGAGCAGGTCGAGAGCTATGCAACAAGCAGGGTTCCGGCAAATATGCGCTGGCCCCGCATGGCAATCCTTCTCATACTGAGTGGAAATGTCACGGCCATGTTCTGGTTCTCCTTCGGGGGCCAGTTGGCGTTCCTGGTCGGATGGCCGATGGTCCTGGTTCCCGTCGCTTACATGGTTGTAGGCGCCGCCCTCATCGGCGGGCTCATCATGCGCATCGCCAGCAAAGAGGGTCTTTCGCTGCCGCTGCTCAGCAGAGGCCTGGGGTTCGGTGTCAAAGGATCCGCGGTGGCTTCCATCGTTTATGGCGTCAATTACATTTTTTACTTCATTTTCGAGGGAAGCATCGTCTCTCACGCACTCACCGAGTTCGCCGGCATCCCGGTAGATTCAATGGAGGCAACCCTCATCTTCGCCGGCATCGCCCTCGTGGCGCTCTACTTCTCCTGGCGGGGCATGCACTCGATGAACATCCTGCAGCGCTTCGGGATGCCAATCTTCCTGATCCTGTTTGTTATCGGCATGTTCATGCTCGCCAATGGGTATGTCCTAACCGGCCCGGGCGAGTGGCACGCAGGCCCTGTCAGTGAAACTGCACTACTGCAGGCGCTTGGCCTCATGAACGGACAGATCGTCTTTCAGGGCCTGACGGCCACCGACTACGGACGGTTCGTAAAAACGTCCGTCCGGTACCGCGGAACTGCCCTGCTGATGTTTGTCGAACTGCTCATGATCGCCGTGGTCATGCTGGCGGGAGCCTTCATCTCATTCACGATGCTTCCAGCCTTCGCTGGAAGGGCCAATCCCGAGCTGGCAGCCATAGACCCAGGCCTGTATTTCGCTCTCTTCATGGGGCTTCTTGGCGTGATCTTCACGGTAATAACCCAGGTGCGGATCAACGTGATCAACCTCTACTCCGGATCGCTCGCCTTTTCCAATGCTGCCGACGCCCTGGGTCGCCGAAAGATTGGCAGGCAGTGGTGGATGGTTGGACTAATCGCCGTCGGCGTTGTCCTCTACCCCATCAACATCCTCCAGTACACGGAGACATTTCTTGCACTCACGGGCATCATGACCAACGCCTGGATCGTAATCCTGCTAGCGGACTACCTCGTATGCCGCAAACTCTTGCGGCTTGCTCCGAGTGCCAATATCGAATACGAAGAGGGGAAGGTCCGCAGCTGGAACCCGGCGGGCCTGGTCGCCATGTCCATCGGAATCATCGTCGGCGGCGCAGGCATTTTCGGTGCCTACCCTCTGTATCTGGCTTCTGTGGTGACAATGGCCGTGTGCCCTCTCATCTACATCCCGATCATGGCCGCGACTAAGGGCCGGTTCTACCGCAAACCCTTGGAACAACTGTCCATACCCGAACACGCCGAAGAAGTGTTGACACGTTAAGGGCTTACCCGTCGCCGAATGTTGGCGCGGGGAGGGGTTCTTCGAAACGTGTTGACGTGTGAAAGCCCACTATGCAAAACTTTTTGGACTGATCGATCCAAAAATGCGGGATCCACGAAATGCACCCGATCAGGAAGCGCACCCGCGCCGATTCACCCGCAACGGTTCCGGCTCCACGCAGGCACCAAGTTTTCAGGGAGTGGTCCCCTTGCCTAAGGCCACACAGCCAACAAATCTCCCTCACTACCTCGTGGGGACCTGGAAGGAAAACTTGTTATGAAAGCAATGGCATTCACTGAATTCGGTGATCCGGACACACTGCAGATGATGGACCTGCCGGACCCTGTTGCAGGCCCCGGCCAGGCAGTCATCCGCGTAGGCGCCGTTGGCGTGAACCACTTCGACCTGGACATCCGCGCCGGACTGTCCCGCCTCGACCACCCCTCACCCCACATCCTGGGCATGGAATTCGCCGGCGAAATCGTCTCCCTGGGCTCCGACACCGAAGGCTGGAGCGTAGGGGACCATGTCACTCCCCTGTACCAGGTAGCCTGCCGCGAATGCCCGGCCTGCGAAGCGGGCGAGCAGACCCACTGCGTCCGCCTGCAGATGTACGGCGTACAGCGCGCCGGCGGCTACGCCCAGCTGGCACTGGCCAACACCCGCGACCTGGTCCGCCTGCCCGAAGGCACCGAATGGGAAACAGCCGCAGCCGTCCAGCTCACCTACGGCACGGCCTGGCACTGCCTGATCACCCGCGCCAAACTCCAGCCCGGCGAAACGGTCCTCATCTCCGCCGCCGGCAGCGGCGTCGGCACCGCAGGAGTCCAGATCGCCAAAATGACCGGCGCCCGCGTCATCGCAACCGCCGGCTCCGCGGAAAAACTCGAACGCGCCCGCGAGAACGGTGCCGATGAAGTGATCAACTACACCACCGAAAACCTCACCGAACGCGTCATGGAACTGACCAACGGCCGCGGCGTGGACGTCGCCTTCGAACACGTCGGCGGCAAGATCTTCGAGGACACCTTCGCCTCCGTCGCCAAGCAGGGACGCATCACCGTCTGCGGCGGCCACGCCGGCGAAGTCGTCAACCTCGACCTCATCGAACTGTTCCGCACCGAACGCACCATCCTGGGCTGCTGCCGCGCAAGCCACGGCGAACTCCGCAAAGTCCTCGACCTCGTCGCCCAGGGACGCCTGCACCCCATCGTCGGAAACACCCTCCCCCTCGAACAGGCAGCACAAGCCCACCGACTCCTCGATGACCGCGCCGCCTACGGCAAAGTCGTCCTCACCCCCTAACCCCCAGCGCGGCCGGGGCCAGCAGCCCCGGCCGCGCAACACCACGACACATACAACGGTCGGGTAAGCGGGATCTTGAGCCTTTTCAACGAACCAATTATTTATGAGGAAATAATCCATGCCAGAGCAAGACAAAGTCGCCAGCGGCAGTCCCGTCGTAGTCATTACCGGAGCTGCCAGCGGTATCGGTCGTGCAGTTGCCCAGCGCTACGCCAAGGAGGGCTTCCGAACCGTCATCGGGACTTTCCCGGGGGATCCTCATGACCCGAAGGGGACGCTAGCGCTCATCGAAGAAGCCGGGGGCGAGGGACTCATTGTGGAAGTCGACGTGCGCAGCAGTCGACAGGTCGATGCGTTGGCGCAGACCGCATTGGACGAGTTCGGGCGGATAGACCACGTGGTGGCGAATGCGGGAATTCTTCGCCGCGCAGCCCTTGCCGAACTTACTGATCACGCCTGGGATGAGATGCTCTCCGTAGATCTCACGGGCGCGCTCCGTCTGTTCCGTTCCTGCGCCCCGTATCTCACTTCGGGCGCTTCAATGGTTGCTGTCTCCTCCATTGCCGGAGGTGTTTACGGTTGGGGCGAACACGCGCACTACGCCGCTGCAAAGTCCGGTCTTATCGGTCTTTGCAGGAGTCTGGCGGTGGAGCTTGCGCCCCGCGGTATCCGGGTGAACTCAGTCATCCCCGGGATCATTGAGACCCCTCAATCCTCTGACCCCACGAACTCCCTTGGGCCTGAAGGCCTGCGGCAGGCGGCAGCGACCGTTCCGCTTGGCCGGGTCGGTACCGCTGACGAAGTTGCCGACGTTATTTGGTTCCTTAACTCACAGGACGCCCGGTATGTCACGGGGCAGGAACTCGTCGTGGACGGTGGCCTTATCGTTGGGATGCGCGAGTGAGCAGAATACAGACCTTGCAGGGGCAGAAAGCTTTGGTGACCGGCGGTGCCAGCGGCATTGGTCGGGCCATTGCTACGGCGTTCATCCACGAAGGGGCGGACGTCGTCATCCTCGATCGTGATTCCGCAACTGCACAGGCAGCATCGGAGTCTATTGGCGCAGTAGGGTTTGTCACCGCCGATGTAGCGGTTCGTGAGGAGGTTGCTTCGGCAGTCCGGGTGGCCGAGGACAAGCTGGGCAGCATCGATATTCTCGTCAATGCCGCGGGAATCGTCAGCGAGTCACCTATGGTAGACATGCCGTTTGCTCAGTGGGAGCAGATGCTGGCCATCGATCTAACGAGCGTTTTCCTGGTATGTCAAAGCGTGGTACCAGGAATGCTCGATAGGGGCCATGGACGTGTCATCAACATAGCTTCCCAACTCGCCATCAAGGGCGGCAGCGCGGTGTCGCACTACGCCGCGGCAAAGGCTGGCGTTATTGGCTTCACCAAGTCGTTGGCCCTGGAAGTCGCGGGCGCCGGAGTCTTGGTGAATGCCATCGCTCCGGGTCCGATTGAGACACCGCTCCTGAATGACTTGGGCGAAGACTGGATCGCAGCCAAACGCGCCGAACTGCCGCTGGGCCGCTTCGGTCGCCCGGAAGAAGTTGCCCCGACAGCTGTATTGCTGGCGAGTTCGCCGGGAGGAAATCTTTATGTAGGTCAGACACTGGGTCCCAACTCAGGAGACGTTATGCCTTGACATTTTGAGCGCAGAGGGCCTCGACGGGATGCTTCCGTCGAGGCCTTCACCGTTCCCTAGTCCAGACCAAACACCAAGCAGGCATCCCGGGCTCCCGCAAGCGAAATTTACCGGTGTCGTTTGTGGGGCGCACATCCAGAACACCATTCTTGAACCGATCGGGAGAGGGGTAGCAGGACATGAACGACGACGTCCGCGCCCACAGCATGGTCTTGAGATGGATAGAGCGCCAGTTCTTAGCGGGCGTGGTAGGAATCGGTGACCGGCTACTGCCTGAGCGGACGTTAGCGGACATCCTGAACGTGTCCAGAACGTCTGTCCGTGAAGCCATACGGATTCTCGAAGCCATGGGCATAGTCAGGGCGGGAGTCGGATCCGGTCCTGACGCAGGTACCGTGGTGACGGCTGATCCCGCTGGGAGCATTAACGGCCGCGCTGCGCCTTCACGTCGCGACAGCCCACCTGCCGGTTGTCGGCATTGTGGAAACACGGAAGCTTTTGGAGACCTGGTCCGCTACCCATTCAAGACCAGATTCTCCAGCCCTTGAAGACGCGGCGAATATTCTCCAAAGGATGCCGTTCGAAATTGAACCACAGGCGTATCTCGACCTGGATGCCAAATTTCACCGGGCTCTCGTCAAGGCCGCGGACAACGTAGTGGTCGACGCGTTGATGTCATCCCTCCATGATTCGATCCGAGGCTACACAACGCTGTGCGCGTCGATGACTGACGATTGGGAAGACGTGCGGATCAGGCTTCAAAAGGAGCACGAGCTGATTCTCGACGCGTTCCTTCGCGGCCAACACGGAAGCGCTGCAAATCTGGTGGCTGAGCACATCGACAACTACTACAACCACGCACGAATTTCTGAACGCGGGAATGAACTACGATCGCCGTACTAACGAACTTGCGTAGCAGACGAAGCGTGTGTGACTGGGCTGTCACACAGCTGGAAGACGGACTGCCCCACAGGCAATGCCAAGACACTTGAGATTGACCTGGTGACGTGAGGGGATGCGCGTTCACAGATTGCAGGGCGTCCTGCCGTGTCAATTTTGCCCGTTGCGCAAGTTATCGCCAGAGGCAGGTGGCCCAACATGTCAGGCCCTTGACTGCGTTGCTTAACGACCGCGCACTCGAGCTCAGCCGTACGAAGGCACCGGCCCGGCCGCTCCTGGTGACCCGGCGGTGTCTGTGGCGTCTTCACATCGATGGCCGAGCGAGACATCACGGCAGGGCCGATCGCCGCCCTAACCGTTCTTGGCAACTTCTGGCCCCTCAAACAATCAGTGCGGGAGCTTGCTGATTGCCGGGGCTGGCCCATGTCTTTTCGTTAACCGTTCGATTCCCACTTGTAGTTGATCCAGACCTCGACCCTGTCATTGCGGAGGAAGAGCCGTCGGTTCTGGCCCCATCCTGCCTGGAGCCAAAGTACGTCGTTGTCTTGGGTGACGTCATCGATAGTGCCTTGGTCGACGAGGCCTCCGCTAACCCTTATTTGCACCCACTGGCCAACCAGGGGTTTCCAGTCTTCATGAGGGTGGTAGGCCACTGGACATCCCTTCTGTTACACTGATCCGGCACCGGCCCCCGGCCATCGGGGTGCTTGTTGCGAGTATGAGCTTGCCGGTGCCGGAGGCTCTCGCGAATGACAAAAGTTGCGCCCCTTCCGAACCTCCGTCAGGCATGTGCAGTGACTGGATCAGCCGGTTGCCTTGTCGAGGTGTGGCTAGCCGGTCAGGTGCGCCTGGCCTTGGGAGTGGCCGCAGATAACGGGCCTTTTACGTTGCCAGCGGCTCAAGTGAGCCGTTCGCCGTTTCGCCGCCCCGGGCGTTGTAGACACTGGCACCGCCTTTGAGTAGTCCGTCCTGCGCCGCGACAACGCTGAGCCTCTGCACGCCTATCATCGGAGCGACGAGCCGGTAGGCGAAAGTCTGTCCGGTCAGGCTTGTGCCTGACCGTCGGAACAGCTCGCCCATAAGGAGTGCCTGCAATGGTCCGTGCACAACTAAACCCGGGTAGCCCTCGTGGGCCGCCCAATTGTGGTCGTAATGGATGCGGTGGGCGTTGTATGTGAGGGCAGAGAATCGGAACAGAAGCGCTTCGTCCATGCTGAGGTCGAGACGTGCTTCCCGTTCAGGGATCTCCGCAGCGGCCGGTCTTGTATGGGCTCCCGTGCTCTCCCCGCGATAGACGATGTCGTTGTCCTCCACAATGCGGACCTCCCCGTTTTGGGTGATCTCGTTGCGGACAGTCACGAAGGTCAGAGGTCCTGATTTCCCTACCTTGTTTGTCGTCGTCAGTACCCGGGTCAGGCGGGTCGCTTCTTCACCGAAGATGAGATTTCCGTATGTGGTGACGCGTCCCCCGGCGAACATGCGCCGCTGACCGGGTCCGGGGGGCGCCGGGACGCCGGAGGTGGGGTGCCCGTCGGGGCCCAGGTCAGCATGCGGCCGCCTGGCGAGGAGGTAGACCCAGTTCCAGAGCGGCGGGAGGCTGCCATGCGGTATGTCGGCGCCGATCAGATTCGCTAATGCTATGGCGGGTTGTGGCGTGATCAGCTCGGTTACCAGCTCTTGGTCATCTGCGGGTGGGCTCATTGTGCCCTCGCGATGATGCGTTCGGCACGGGCCACGACAGGGGCGTCGACCATTTGCCCGTTCACCCGTACAGCTCCTCCGGTGCTGGCGGCCAGGATTTGCTGAGCCCACTCAATGTCTGCGGCGCTTGGACTCATGGCCTCGTTGACGCCTGCAACCTGTCGGGGGTGGATGCACAGTTTTCCAGTGAATCCGACGGCGCGCGCCTGTGAGGCATCCATGCGGGCTGCCTCGTCGTTGTCAAGGTCTGTCGTAACGCTGTCAATCGGGCCGGCGATTCCTGCGACCCGGGAGGCAAGGACAAGTGTTGACCGCGCGTAGGCCATGGCTTCGGGTGCCGGTGCGGCGTCGATGTCCACTGCGAAGTCCAGATGTCCGAAGGCCAGGCGCACAACGCCGGGGGCGGAAGCCAATTCGGTAGCGCGGAAGATTCCGGCTGCTGTTTCCACCTGTGGTATCAGGGCAACGTCAGGGCCCAGCCGGCGGTGTAAGTCTTCGAGCACTGCGACGTCGCTGGCCATGGGGAGGATGACGGCCTGAAGACCGGGCAGGCCCGCCAGGGCTTCGACGTCGTGTTGGTAGTTATCGCTGGTGACGTCGTTGATCCTGACCGCGGTCGTGTGGCCGTGCCCTTCGTCCGAAAGCCACTTGGTGGCGTTGGCGCGTGCGTCGGCTTTGTCTTCTGGTGCCACGGCATCGCCAAGATCGATGATGATGAAGTCAGTTCCGCTGCTCGCGGCTTTGGGGAACCGGTCCGGACGCGTTGCCGGCACGAAAAGCCAGGAGCGCGCTGCTCCGGCGTTGACAGTGGTAGTGATCATGTTGTCTCCGTTCGAAGGCTCAAGTCAGCGAGCCGTTCCTCTGTAAGTTCTGGGCCTTTTACTTCAGCGATGATCCTGCCGTCGCGGAATACAAGTACCCGGTCGCACATATGGGCCAAGTCTTCGTATTCCAGGGACGCGTAGAGCACCGACATGCCTGCACTGACTGCTTCCTGAATTGCCGAGAAGATCTGCTGCCTCGCCCCGACGTCGACACCTTGAGTTGGCTCATGAAGGAGGAGAAGCTGGGGCGACATGGCAATCCAACGGGCCAGCACGGTTTTTTGAGCGTTGCCGCCCGAAAGGGAGCCTATGAGTGCTTCGCTGTCGCGGGGGCGGACATCAAAATCGTTGAGAAGGGAGTTGACTCGCGCCCTCTCCTGACGCTGGTCGATCCGCGCACCCTTAGTAAGGGAGGGAAGCCATGGAAGACTCATGTTTTCGCGAACGGTGAGCTGGGCCGCTACGCCTAGGCGTGCCCTGTCCGCTGGGACCAGAGCAAGTCCGTTTTCGATCGCTGCTCTCGGGTCAAGGTTGGAGATGTTCAGGTTTTTCGCGCCCACGCTCATCTCGCCGGTGGCCGTGTTTCGGAGTCCGGCGAGGGCGTAAGGGACGTCCTCAAAGCCGCTCCCAAGCAACCCTGTTATTCCAACTACTTCTGAACGCCGGACTTTGAAGTCGAGGACCGCTCCTCGACCCAGATCCAGGTTTTTGACGTGGACGACTGGTTCACCGCTGGGTTCCGGGAGGCTATCCGGGTAATAATCAGTGATCTTTCGCCCGACGATGAGTTCGACGAGGGCATCTTCGTCTAATGCGCTGGTTTCTCCGTGGCCAACCAGCAACCCGTCGCGCAGCACCACAACTCTGTCTGTGACCTCGGAAATTTCGTCAAGTCGGTGGCTGACGAAAAGAATCGCGTTGCCGCGCTGCGCGGCTGAGCGCATTGCGATGAAGAGTTGCGCTACTTCCTGTCGTGCCAGATAGGGCGTGGGCTCGTCGAGCACGAGAAGGCCTGTTTCGCTTCCTTCGAGTTCCCCTACTGCACGGGCGATCGCGAGAACGGCCTTTTCCCCAGCAGAGAGTTCCTGAACCTTGGTGTCTAGGTCCACATTGAGGTTGAAGTCCTTGAGTAGCCGGCGGGCTGAGGCTCTTGCGCTACCCCATCGGATGTGGCCACTTTCCCTGGCCCAACGGTTAGCCATAATGTTTTCCAGAACGGTTCCTTGGTCGAAGAGCCCCAGGTTCTGGTGGACGAATGCCAAGCTTCCGGCAGATTTGGATTTAGCGTCGAAGGGTTCGCCATTGATCAGGATTTCCGCTCCGGGGTCAGGCTCATGGTAGCCGGCGATGACCTTGATCATCGTTGACTTGCCGCACCCGTTCTGACCCAACAGTCCGACGATCTGCCCCCGGGTAACGTCGAGTGATACGTCCTTCAGGACCGTACGGCCATTGAATGACTTGCTCAAGTTCCTGACGGACAAGACGGGGTGTGTGACAGCGGACTCTGCCGCAATTGTGCTCATTACATTCTCCATTTAGAGGGAAGGCTGTCGGAGGGGAGGAGCGTTTACGGGCGCCCTCCCCTTAGGTCATCCGACGCGCCAGAGCTTCTTGTATTCGTTCTTGTATGAGGAGTCGCCGAACCATTCCCCGGAAAGCTCGGCTTCGCGCGTCAACTGCAGCTTGTCGACGTTCTGTGTCGTGAAAACCCGGACGGGGACGAGCTGGTCGTCAAGGGGCTGCTGACCGGTCATCAGGCGAAGGGCCTGGTCTGCGTACGCCCATCCTTCGTATGCCTGGCTGCTGCCCACGTCCACGGACACAGCTCCGCCGGAGGCCATCTTTTTCATCGGATCAAGGTTGGAGTTGAAAGTGGCTACTTTCACCTTGCCCGTTGCACCGGCGGCCTGGATGCCAGGGACAACGTACGTGCTCATGCCGTCGTAGATCGGAATAACGTAATTGATGGATGGGTCTGCTGCGAGCTGTGACTGGACCGTGCTCTGCAGGCGTGTAGCCCAGTCGGCAAACGAAACGTCGACAACTTTCACCTTGCAGGTGGTCGGGCACTTGGCCGTAAGCTCAGCCTTGTAGCCCTTGCCGACCACATCAGGCACGTTGCCTGATTCGGGCGACTGGATGATCAAAACATTGGCCTTGCCACCCGAATCGGCGACGATCCAGTCCGACACCAAACGGCCAGCCAGGCTGTAGGGGAAGCTGACCCGTGCATCTGCGGCAGGGGGCACCGTTCCTGGATCACCGTTGTTGCCATCGATGATCTTAACCCCTGCTGCGCGGGCCTTGTCGAGGGAGGCCTGAACACTGGAAGTTGTGAACGAGTCGATGATGATGGCGCCAGCCTGGCGTCCGACGGCGTCGTCGATGCAGGTGGCCCACTGACCGGGGTTGCCTTTACCATCACAAACGTCGAAATCGACGCCCACGCTGGCGAACGCTTCCTTCATCTGGTTGCTGATAGGCGCGAAAAATGGGATGGAGTTGTCAACGGGAATGTAGACGACGCGTTTGCCCTTGGCTGCGGAGGCGTCAAACGCCGCGCCGGGGCTCTGCCAAGTGAAGGGTTGGGAATACTGATCGAGTTGCTTCTGCGCACCTGCCAGGTCAACATCGGCTGCGGCGGCGGAGGCCGGTCCGTTGGCGGCCGAATCAGTTGTTGCGTCGCCGGAGCTGCAGGCTGCCAGAGCAAGCAGCGACGCCGCGGCAAGACTGGCAAAGGCCGCACGAAGCGGAACTTTTGAGGTCATGGGGAACTCCAAATGCTATTTGAATGGGGGGTGTTGTGGGGAAATGTGATGTGAATATGCGTGGGCCTGTCGGCGGCCGGTCAGGGACGCCGGATTCTCTTTCGAACGATCGTGGACAGGGTGACGGCAACAATCAGCGCGCCCCCGTAGAAGGCGTCCTGGACCCATCCGGTAAGTCCGAGGAGGTTCAGCCCCGTGACGCCGGTGATTAGGAAGTAGATGGCAATGATGCATCCCCATGGGTTGAAGCGTCCGGGATTGACGACAGTGGTGCCCAGGAAGGCTGCGGCGAAGGTCGGCAGCAGGTAGGACGTTGCGGAGCTGGCCTGGAAGGCGCCCAGTTGGCCGGCCAGCAGGATTCCTGCAAGCGTGGACATGAGTGAGGAGCCCACGAAGGCCATGGACCTCAACCGTTCGACCCTGACACCGGTGAGCCGTGCCATGTCGGGATTTTCCCCGACAAAGCGGATTCGGCGCCCCAAGGGGCGGAAGGCAAGGACGTACCATAGGGCCGCTGCGAGCACGATCCCGTACCAGAACGACAATGGAAGCCCGATAAACCGGTCGTTGACCGCTTTGGACATCACCCGGTCGATGCCCGTCTGAATGATCGAGTCGCTGAGCCAGTTGGCCAGACCCAGCAGAAGTGTTCCCATTCCGAGCGTTGCAACGATTGCGTTAACACCGACCTTGACGACCAGGAGGGCGTTTACCCAACCAATGGCCAGTCCGACGATGAGTGTGATCACTAGAGCAACAGGCAAAGGGAGCCCGTATTTGTCGCCGTTTAGGACGACCATCAGGGTTGCACCCATACCCATGGTGTTGGCGACGCTCAAGTCAAAGTCTCCAACGGCCAAGGGCATCAACAGTGCCAAAGTCAGGACGACAAGTACTGATTGCGTTCCGAAAATGGTGTAGAAGGTGATCGGCTGCAAGAACTTGTCGGGCACGGCTACCGCCAGGGCAAGTGCGAGAAGAACCCATATGAGAACCAGCGCGTAGCGGTTCAGGCCCGCTGACATGCCGCTCCATCTGGGTCGGGAATGACCTGCGAGGGTCGGATCAGCCGTGGTTTGCTCTACTGCTGTCATTGTCTTTTGTCCTGCTTATCGGGTGAACTGGTCGTGATTTGCCCACCAGTGGTCTGCAATATCGATGCGTCGCGCAATCCAGGCGTCGCCCTTGTTTTGGACGTAGTCGATGAAGTCACGCAGCGCGGCGGTGCGACCGGCCTGGCCGATCCAGCGCGGGTGCAGCCCAATGGACATCATCTTGGGGTGGGTCGCGCCTTCGTCCCACAGGTAATCGAAACCTGACTTCAGAAGGTTGAACCATTCATTGGGGCTGCCTGAATTGCCAAGGGCGAACTGGACGTCGTTGTAGACGAGGGAGTAGGGCACGATGAGGTGCTGCTTGCCCTTTACTTCTGTGAAGTAGGGCAGGTCATCGTTGTAGGCGTCGGAGTCGTAGCGGAAGCCACCTTCTTCGACGAGGAGTTCGCGGGTGTTGACGCTTGCTCCATAACGGCAATACCAGCCTTGAGGCCGCTGTCCCGTAGTCTCCTCAATCACTTTGATGGCGGACGCGATGCGGTCGCGTTCCTCTTCACGGTCCAAGAGCCAGTGCTCTTCCCAACGATATCCATGGCTGCACGGTTCGTGTCCGGCTTCCTTGAGCCACTGGGCGACTTCTGGATTGGTTTGGAAGGCTACAGCAGCGGCGTAAAAGGTTGTCTTGACGTCGTAGGAGTCAAAGAGACGCTGCAGGCGCCAGATGCCCGCTCGGCTGCCGTATTCGTAGACCGATTCAGTGCACAGGTCACGGTATTGCGGATCGATATTGTAGGGAAATTCTCCCAAGCCTTCATTACGTCCATCCCCGTGGGCGAAGGAGTATTCGGAGCCTTCCTCCCAGTTCAGGACGAAGCTGACTGCGACACGGGCCCCGTCCGGCCAGAAGACTTTCGGGGTGTTCCGGCCGTAGCCGATCATGTCCCGTCGCGGGCCTGGGACATCATGGATGCGGAATTCTGCCATTTCGAGCCTCTATCTTGGGCTAAGCTGCACGCCGTGGCGGCAGGGGATTTCTGAAGGGATGCCTGCGCGGCCGGCATGATCAGCCGCCCCAGGCGCGTAGTGGAATAGTCAGGCGCTGACGCTGGCCTGCGGACGTCCGGACCAGTTTTTGTCAGGACGTGGAACGGGACGAGCGGGCTGCTCCCCGCCTCTGGTTTCCAAGTAACTCTCTTTGGGGACCATCACTTTGCGTCTAAAGATGCAGACAATCTGGCCATCCTGTTTGTAACCGATGGTCTCAACGTGAACTACACCACGGTCGTTCTTGCTCTTCGATTCCCGCTTATCCAGAACCGTGGTTTCGCCATAGAGGGTGTCTCCATGGAACGTTGGTGCCACGTGGCGAAGGGACTCAATTTCAAGGTTGGCAATGGCTTTGCCTGAGATGTCCGGTACTGACATGCCGAGAAGCAGCGAGTAAACGTAGTTGCCCACTACTACGTTCTGGCCGAAGTCGGTTGTCTCCCCGGCGTAGTGCGCATTGATGTGTAACGGGTGATGGTTCATGGTGAGCAGGCAAAACAAGTGGTCGTCGTACTCAGTGATTGTCTTGCCTGGCCAGTGGGCGTAGGTCTCGCCGACTGTGAACTCCTCATAACTGCGGCCGAACTGCATGTGCCTCTCCTTTCTCTGATTTCGAACGTTTGTTGTCGGCATTTGGGGCCGGGTTTGCTGCGCCCGTCCGGGACCCTCCACCGGTATCCATGGCCTTGCGATGACTTTCCAAGGCGTTGGCTGCGCCGAGGAGTATCCGCTCCTGCATTGGGGCAGCACCGAGCTGGATGCCTATTCCTGCACCGTGGCTGTCAGAGCCCCAAGGAAGCGAAACCGCAGGGAACCCGGTGAGGTTGTACGGTACGGCCAAGCGGGTCATGGCAGATTGAACCGGCACTTCGTGCTTCCCGAGCCTGACGCTTGCGGCGTCATGTGCCGGCGCGGTAACAGCAACTGTTGGCCAAATGAGCACGTGACAGTCGTCGAGCGCGCCGCTCATTTGCTGACGCATCCAAGCCCGTATGTGCTGTGCGCGGACGTAATCCGAAGCAAGCCTGAAGGCACCAAGCTCAAGGCGTAGTCGGACATCAGAAGGAAGTTCCTCCGGCCGTTGGGAAATGAGCTCATAGTTTGAAGCGAAAGCCTCCGAAGAGATCGTGACGAGTTGGGCCGCTGCTGCGTACTCCAATGACGGCAGGTCAACGGACACGCATGTTCCACCCAGATCCCGCACCGCTGCGATGGCTTGATCCATGGCCTGCCGCACCTCATGAGCCAGGTCGTCCAAAACGAACTGGCGGGGGATGCCGACGACCACGCCCTTCAGTGACGTCCAAGCCGTTTCGGAGGCTTTGAACGGTTCAGTAGACAGCACCTCCAAGGCCGCTGCAGCTTCCCGCACAGTCCGGGTAATCGGGCCGACGTGGTCAAGGCTCGGCGCCAGCGGGTAGGTGTCGTGGCTTGGAATACGGCCCTGAGTTGGTTTCAGGCCCACGACACCGCACAGGGCGGCCGGGACGCGGATTGATCCTCCGGTGTCCGTTCCCAAGGCCAAATCCACAATTCCGGCGGCAACGGCCGCTGCTGAGCCGCCGCTGGATCCACCGGCCAGACGGCCGGCCGCACGCGGATTTCCGACGCGGCCGGCGTCGCTGCTGGTGCTCAAAGCGCCATAGGCAAGAGCGTGCAGGTTCGTCATCCCTATCAGGAGCCCGCCTGCCTCGCGCAGTCGGTTGACCGCAACAGCATCTTCCTTGCTTGGAGACCGTCGAAGCGCGCGTGTGCCGCCGGTAGTGGCGTAACCCTTGACCACAGTGAGGTCCTTCACTGCAAACGTCCAACCCGCCAATGGCAGTTGCTCTCCTCGGTTTAGGCGGCCTTCCACGTCTATCGCCGCAGTCCGCGCCTGGTCTGGAAGCAACGACGTGAAAGCGTTGAGTTCTTTCTGCCTTTCTGCCTCCCTCAGGCTCATTTCAACCTTTTCTCGGAGGGCTCCGGGTGCGTGTTCCTGAACGCTGGAGAGGTGTTCTTCGGTCCGTGGATGGATAACGGGCGGAGGGCCTGAGACCTCGGACACGGCCGAAATCTCAGGCAACGGGGCCTTGGCCAGTTGTGCAAGCAGCCTGGACTCCTGTGCGAGAGCCTCCCGCCATAACGGCAAACGTCCCTCACTTTTTAGTCCCAAGGCCGACGAAACGCTGCGGAGCGCTTCGTCCGTCCAGACCGAAGGGGTAGTTTCCGTTGACATGTCGTCCTCCATCGCCTGCATCACTGACCCGCATCCTCAAATGATGTTGCCGGTTTTGAGGTGCTCGACTTCCGTGTTTGAAAGGCCCAGCAGGGACTTGTACACGTAGTCGTTGTCAGCCCCCACAGCCCGTCCGAGGTGGAACACCTCTCCGGGTGTTTCGGAAAGCCGCGCAACGGGGGCCTGGACCGTCAGTGGCTTTTCCAGTTCATCGTCCTTGACCGAAACAAACGTTTTACGGGCGATAAAGTGGGGGTCTGCCATGATTTGCGCGGCATCGTAAACCGGCCCGGCGGCGACGCCAGCGGCTTCGAATGCCCCCAACACGGTCTCCAAATCGCGCTCCAATACCCAGGAGGCCACGAGATTATCCACCGTGTCACGGTTGGCCAGACGCCGGACCGGGTCCGCGAACTCCGGGTCCTCCTTCAGTTCAGGACGCCCGATGGCATCGTAGACACGAAGCGCAATCGTCTGGGCACTGCCGGACAGGGCGATCCAGCGCCCGTCCCGCGTCTGGTAGGTGTTGCGTGGCACGGAGATGTTCCACTTGTTGCCTACGCGGGTCTGGATCTCTCCCAGCTGGTCGAAGACCATAGTTGCCTGTTCAACGAAACGCGCCAAGGGCTCTACGAGGCTGAGATCGATCAGCTGACCTTTACCGGTTAGTTCGCGCGCCCTGATGGCGGCAAGGATGGCGAAAGCGCCATTGACGCCGGCAACGCAGTCGGCCAGCATGAATCCCGGCAGCGTGGGAGGCCCATCGGCTTCCCCGGTGACGAAGGCAAACCCGCTCATGGCCTCACCGATTGTGCCGAACCCCGGCCGATCGCTCAGGGGGCCGCCTGCACCATATCCGGTGACGTGCATGACAATCAGTTGGTCATTGACCGCGTGGAGTTCTTCCCACCCGATCCCCCACTTCTTGAGCGTCGAGGGCCGGGTGTTGAGGATGACGACATCAGCCTGAGAGGCGAGCTTCCTGAAGAGTTCCTGCCCTTCCGGATCCCGGAGGTTCAAGGAGGCAGTGCGTTTGTTCCTGCCGAGGCTTTTCGACATGAGGTTGACGTCGTCTTTACGCGCACCCCATTGCCGGATCGGGTCGCCGCTGCCGGGTTGTTCAACCTTAATGACTTCGGCGCCGTATTCCGCCAGGTATGTGGCAGCCAGGGGGCCGGCGACGAGCGTAGCCGCGTCGATGACGCGTATGCCCGAAAGCGCCCCTGGGCGGGCCGCGCCTTCGTTGGGTGTCAGTGTCTGTGAGGTTGTCGTCTTCACTGTTCTTGCGCTGCCTTGATGATGTTCTGGGCGCGGTAGACAATCGGGTAGTCCACGAGCCTGCCATCGACCATGAGGGCTGCGACGCCCCGGTTCTCGCCCTCGGCGAAAGCATGCACGATGTTTTCCGCCTGGGCGACCTCCTCGGGAGAGGGCGCAAAGCCCTGGTGGGACAGTTTGACCTGGGTGGGGTGAATCAGCATTTTGCCCCGGTAACCCAGGGTTCGTGCCTGACGGCACTGCGCCAGGAAAGCCTCGGGGCTCTTGATACCGAGGAACGGACCGTCAAGGGGAGGCGTAATGCCGGCGACCCGGCTGGCGTTGACGAGAGAGCTCCGAGCGTACAGCAGCTCCTGGGCGTCGGGAGTGTGGTCGATCATGTTGATTCCGACGTCGAGCATGTAGTCCACGAAGCCGAAGATACCTGCTTCGACCCGGTGGGAGGCGCTAAAAATGTCGACGGCGCGGTGGACACCCATCCCGGTTTCAATAAGAGGCAGGATCTTGATGCTTCCTTGGTCGATGCCTGCCTGCGCCTCGGCCTTGGTCAGGGCTTCGTCGACCGCCGCTACTGACTCGGGGTCGTCAGTCTTGGGCAAGACAATCCCGTTGAGGTTCGGGTGGACGACCGCGGCAACGTCGTCGAGCGTCCGGTCGGTGCCCATGCTGTTGACGCGGACATACACGTTGTTGGTCGCAAACAACTCGGATGATACGAGGTCGTAGGCGACTTCCCGAGCGTAGGTCTTCTGGTCGTCGCTGACCGCGTCCTCGAGGTCGATGGCTGCGGCGTCAGCACCGTATTTGGGGATCTTTCGAACCTTCTCTGGTTCGGTTGCCGGGCAGAAGAGAAGGGACCTGAGTACAGTCACAGTGCGGCCTTTCTAGGTCGGCCGCAGGACTATCTACGGCCTTCGAGTAAGTTGGTCTGCCAGTCCGTAGCGTTCGCAGATAGCGCGCAGCGGCCCGGTTGGTTCGTAATCGGGTGCGATTGAGTAAATCTGGTTGGTGATCGATGACAGGATGTGTCCTGCCATCGCTTTTTCAGTTCCTTCGGCGTCCCGTGCCAGCCACAGACGCGCGATGTCCTGGTGTTCTTCGGATGAGAGCAGTACGTGCTGCTCATCTCTCCCGTAGCTGAAGCGGTAGCGGGAAAACTTCTCCCATACGCTCACTGTCAGTTTCGTCAGTTCGGTGGCAGGCCATTCTGGTCCCGCCCCATAAATTTCGAGATGGTAGTCGGTGTTCAGCTGTTGGAAATCGGTGGGGTGGAGATACACATCTTTCGAGTGTCGTTCCAGCACCAGGGTCCTGAGCCGGTTGGCTGCTTCTTCACTGTGGGTGGCGGCCGCGATACGGGCGGCCACCGGTTCGAGAGCCAGCCGTGCCGTCCCCAATGCGGCGACTTCCTCCACAGAGACGCCGGCTACAACAATCCCTTGTCGGGCGTGGCTTTCAAACCACCCCTCGGCTTGCAAGCGCCTCAGCGCTTCCCTCAGAGGAGTCCGGCTAACGCCCAGCCTGCTGGCTACGTCCTCCTGACGGACGCGGCTGCCAGGTTCGAGCTGCCCTGTCATCACCTCCAGACGCAATGCGTCGGCGATGCGATCTACAAGAGTTCTAGTGTCAAGGCTGCTCACTCCTTCAGTATAGCGGTATAGTGTTTTTTGGATCCATTATCCGAAATCAGATTACGTGAGGGTCGCCACATCCGCAAGCCCCTCGAAATTGTCTTCACTTCAGGCCAAATTTCCTGGCCTTGAAAACACGAAAGGTGCAACATGGTCGCCAAGATTTCGGACGTCAGGGACAAGACTCCTGCCGCCAATGCAACAGTCCCAGGGGTGGGCCCCTTGGCGGGAGTGGAAATAGCAGAGTTTTCCGCGTTCGTCGCTGCACCGCTGGCCGGAATGACACTGGCGCAACTCGGCGCAAGTGTCACCCGGATAGATCCGCCCGGTGGCGGACCCGATCAGTTCCGGATGCCAGTGGACGATGATGGACGCAGTCTGTACTGGGCAGGGTTGAACAAGGGCAAGCAAAGCGTCGAGCTCAACCTCAAAGATCAGGAAGACCAGCGCGTGGCCCAAGCGCTCGTCGAGAGGGCCGGCATCGTTCTCACCAACCTCCCTGACAGGGGATGGTTGGCATGGTCCAACCTGAAGCGGATGCGGGAGGACTTGATCTGCATTCGTCTCGTCGGGCAACCGGACGGTGCCCCGGCAGTTGACTTCACTGTCAATCCCTCCAGTGGTTTTCCCTGCGCAACAGGCCCCTCAGACGAGCCCATAAATCATGTGCTTCCAGCCTGGGATGTGGCCGCGGGCCTTTACTTGTGCACTGGTCTTTTGGCAGCCCTTCAGCACCGCGAACGCACTGGCGAAGGACAAGAAGTCCGCTTGTCGTTGACGGACGTGATGTTGGCAACGGTTGCCAACCTGGGCTACGTGGCCGACGTCCAAATCAACGGCCACGTGCGCCCTCCCCTGGGCAACGAAATATACGGGACCTTTGGCAAGGATTTCGTAACTGCCGATGACCGTAGAGTCATGGTGGCGGCACTAACCGATAGGCAATGGAAGTCACTCACAGCAGCTACAGGCCTCGAGCATGAACTGACGCTCGCCGGGCAGGCGATGGGCCAAGAGGTCGCACATGACCGCGGGCGATGGCACTCGCGCCGCGCGCTTGAGGCCGTGTTGGAACCTTGGTTCGCCGCCAGGCCATTGATCGGCATCGTCCAAGCATTCAGGGAGAACGGGGTCCTTTTTGGTGTTTACCAGGACTTCGGACAATTGGTTGGAGAAGACCCCTGGTGCTCTGAAGACAATCCGATATTTGCCCGTGTTCAGCATCCCGGCACGGGGTCCTATCTAACACCCTCCTCGCCATTGGCCTTTTCGGTGAGCCCTGGGTCCCCGCCCCTGCCCGCCCCTAGGTTGGGCCAGGACACTGCCCGGATCCGCGAGCTTGCCCGTGAGCAGGAAATGTCTGCCGACGGACCCGCACTACGACCGCACGAGGCTTAGCATGCTAGCCGACCATGCACGGTGGCCACCCAGGGTCACCAACTGGGGCAGGCGTTGAAAGGCCGCTCGGCCACTTGGTTATTGGCTGCAATTGGCATAACGGTTCTGTCCAATCTGCCCATTTACCTAGTTGGAGCCCTTGCGACCGATATAGGACGTGAGGTGAGCTTCCCAGCCGCCGCCGTGAGCGTGGCCGTAGCCGGCTTCTGGGTTTCATCGGCAGCGACTTCACTGACTGTGTCTGCTTTCACGCGCATTGCTTCGGCCGGGAGAATGCCCATCTTCAGCATGGCCCTTGCCGCCACCTCCTTGGCCGGTATCGGCATGTCAGCGGGGCATTGGCAATGGATTGCAGCTTGGGCGGTTCTGGGGGGCGCGGCCAATGGTCTCGGCCACCCGGCGACCAACGCGATCATCGCTAGGGGACTGCCAGGGTCACGGATCGGAATGGGATTGGGGGCGAAACAGGCGGCCATACCCGCCGCTGGCATGATCGCCGGCCTTTCCCTGCCCATCCTCGAGCCTCTGACCGGGTGGAGGGGCGCCTTTATGCTCGCGGCCACCATTGCTGGGCTGTTCCTTATGCTTCTACTCATCAAACTGCCACAGGAGACGGCGGCACGTGAACGCGCAGCCGAAGCATCACTGACTCTTGAATTGCGCAGGCACTTTGTCGTGGTGGCCTTGGCAGCGTTCTTTGCTGCAACCGCGGCTAACACGTTGCCCGTATTTGCAGTCGTGGGAGCCAATGAGCGCGGCATCGCCACGGACAGCGCTGGCCTGCTCTTGGGTGCTGGCAGCATCCTTGCAGGGCTGACCCGGATATTCCTCGGAATCGCAGCGGACCGTGGCATAGGAGGTGGACTTGGCACCATGGGTCTAACGCTCGGCGCAGCGGTCATCGGGCTCTTGTTGATGGCAGTCCCCGGTACCTTGCCGTACGTCTTGGGGTTTTTGCTGGCCGTAGGTATCGGTTGGGGGTGGTCCGGGCTCTCACACTTGGTCGTTGCCCGAGCAGCCAAGGAAGCCACGGCTGCCGGAACGGGCATCGTTCAAGTTGGCGCTTTCGCCGGCAACGCTGTAGGCCCTCTTGTCGTCGGGACCATAATGACAGGTTTCGGTCAGCAGGTGGCTTGGCTTGCACTGGCTGGCATTGGATTATGCGCTGTCCTCGCCACAATCATCGCTCCTGCTACAAGGCCCGGGTAAATTACCGGGCGCGCTGAAGGTTGGCGTGGGGAGGGGTTCGAATGTGTTGACGTGTGAACCCCACTATGCACACTTTTCGACTGACTGCTCGATCCAAAAGCGTGGGGACACGAGTGCTGCCAGGTCCGCTTTGTGACCTGCCAGTAGACTGGCGAATCAGGTGGGCGCGCGAGCACACCGCCCAGAACGAGGCAGGCCAGCTCAACGAACCAGGTTCACGAGGGTCTTCAGGGACAAGGCCGCGTGGAGTTTGCGCCCGATAGAGGGCATTGCTCAGGCCAAGCAGGCCGGGAGCTACGAGGCGACTGTGGAAGGAACGGTCGGGTGAACTCCGGGAATGTAGTTGTCGGAGCCGAGCGAAACTCCTATACGGTCATGCGTTCTTCTCCATGGGCCAGGTTGTCCAAAAATCACGGCCGGTCAAAAGCCGAACCTTTTCCTCAAGGCTCAGTTCGGTCAGCATGTCTTTCAGCTGTTGGCCCACAATTGCGGGTTCCATCCACGTCCTTGTCTGTAGCGCAGGAAGGGCTCAAAATCAGGTCTAGGGGCGGTTTATGCGATGCTGGCAAGCCTCTACCCAGTCAGCATATTGTGCGACGCCGGAGTCGATGTCGAACTGCGGACGCCAGCCGGTGTCCGCCTCTAGCCGATCTGTCACCAGCACACCGTGGAGTAACCGCGACTGTGGATCGACCGGGAGTCGCTCAACCGGACGTTCGCCGTAGATCTTCTGGACCGCTGCCGCTATATCGTCGCCCGTAACGGGACGCCCGGCACCAACGTTGTAAGTGCGGTGCGAAAGCTCCTGCGCGAAGAGCAACGCCGATACCGCTGCCGCCACGTCAAATACGTGCGCCCTGTCAGGGATTTCCTGTGCGGGAAGCCGAAGTGGACGCCCCTCGCGTGCTTCCCGCACGAGCAGAGCGGGCAACGATGTGACTGGCCGTGAGCCATTGTCCCGCTCCATCGGCCCATAGGGAGCGCAAAGGCGCGCCGACACCAGATCCAGGCCATGAATCTCTGCGTACCGAAGACAGAGCGCCTCTCCTGCGTATTTCGTTATGTCGTACAGAGAAAACGATTTTCCCCGTGAGATGTCTTCGGTTACCGGTGTCATTTCGTCATGATGGCCGTAAACGGTCTCGCTGGAAATGAAGACGATACGGCCGACTCCCGCTGCGCGAACGGCGTCAAGAGCGTTGACGGTGCCGACAAGATTGACGTCGACGGCCTCCAGGAAGCGGTCCCGTTCGGTATCAAGGGTCAACGGCGTCAGAGCGGCCGCGATAACTGCACGGTCAATGTCCAGCGCGCCAACCGCATCCCGAACCTGAGTACGGTTACGTGTGTCGACGAAAACGAACTTGGCGCCCTGACCCTGATTGGGCAGGAAGTCCCACACGAGTTTGTCTGGTTCGAAAACATCGGCCATGATGACCTCTTCGCCGTCAAGCAGAAGCTGACGAACGATGTTGACTCCGACGAAGCCGGCTGCCCCAAAGACTATGGTTGTCATGCACAAGTCACCTGACCTTTCTACTTCTGGGACTCGTGTCGTGACATCCAGACGACCATCCTAGTAATCCTTCCGTCCGGTCCAATGTCGAAAAAGTTGCAGTTGTACTGCACGGGAACCGGACCATCACCACGGACATCCCAAATAACCTGCTCGGTGCTGACTTTGCTGGAACCCTCGTCGACGACAAGATTTATGATCTCGTGGGTTTCGACTCCACGGGCGAAATAGTCCTCCCAGCCCGGCCGTAGCTCCTCGATGCCGCGGGAAAGCCGGTGATCCAACTCGCCAGGCTGGCCCAGAGTGCGGTGGACGATATTCGGGTCGAAATGCGCAAACACGGCATCGAGGTCCCGAGCGTCGGCAGCAGCGAAATAGCTGTGAGCGACGGCAGCAAGCTGCTCGGCATTGAGCTTCGTTTCTGAGTTCTTCATTAAGACTTTCCACTTCTATTGAGCAATGATGCTGAATTTATTGACATTTCGTAGGCGCGGCAGCGGTGGAACCACCGGATGCTCTTGGT
The DNA here is from genome assembly GCF_030816485.1 of Arthrobacter sp. B1I2. Classification (NCBI taxonomy): domain Bacteria; kingdom Bacillati; phylum Actinomycetota; class Actinomycetes; order Micrococcales; family Micrococcaceae; genus Arthrobacter; species Arthrobacter sp. B1I2. Next base: position 283,302 of record NZ_JAUSYC010000002.1, read on the forward strand.
GTGACAAAACGCCTGCTAGCTACTAGCCGATCCGCCCCGGCTAACCTCAATTGGGAGCGGAATCACCAGATGGTCCAACCCCCATCGACGAGCATGTTGTGCCCGGACATGAATGTGCAATCATCGGACGCGAGATATAGCGCAGCCCCGGCGATGTCATCCGGGCGGCCCAGCCGAGGGTATGGAGTGCGGCTGGAGCCCAGCGCGTAGGCGGGCGCCTCCTGGCCGTTTTCCAGGTATTCCGGTCCCCCTTCGTGGGATCCTGTGACGACGAACCCTGGGGCGACGGCATTGACCAAAATTCCCTCGGTTGCGTAGTCCAGGGCGAGTTGGCGCGTCATTTGTGCTACCCCGGCCTTTGAAACGGCATAGCTAAAGTTGCCTGGAGGGGCAACAATTCCATGTTGCGAGGAAAGATTGATGAGCCGCCCACGGACTTCGTTCACCAGGTCTTGCTTGAGGAACTGCCTGATTGTCGCCCGGCAAAGGTAAAACGAGCCGGTCAGATTCACTCCTATCAGCTGTTCCCAGTCCTCGTCAGTGGTGTCGGCGATGGGAAGCCGGTTGAACATGGCGGCGGCATTGACGACGATGTCTACGCGGCCGGTGATGCCTCCAGCATCACCGAGTACAGCATCAACGGCGTCTACATCAGTTACGTCGCACTCGACGAAGTCCGCAGTGCCTCCCGTTGCTCGGATCGCATCAGCCGTGGGCAGGGCGTCCCCAGGCGGAGGAGAGCCCGAGGCCCATATCGGCTGTTCCCGTTGGTCGCTCACTATGACGGTCGCTCCCTCCTGACCGAATCTCAGAGCGATTGCCCGTCCTAGACCGGATGAGCCACCCGAAACAAGTGCGATTTTGCCTTTCAATCTGGCCAAGTCATTTTCCTCCGTGGACCCGGGACTTCTGGGAAGCCATGGTTCGTCATTTTGGTGATCCGTGGTGCGAGCCGGCATCGGTCCGGTGCTAAAGAACCCTGGAAAGGAAGTCCTTTGTGCGTGGGTGCTGAGGCCGGGACAGGACCTCTTTCGGGTTTCCCTGCTCGACGATGCATCCGTTGTCCATGAAAACCAAAGTGTCCGCGACTTCGCGGGCGAAGCCGATTTCGTGCGTGACAACGATCATCGTCAGCCCCTCGTCGGCCAGGTCGCGCATGACGTCGAGAACCTCTCCGACAAGCTCGGGGTCCAGCGCTGATGTTGGCTCATCAAACAACATGACCTTCGGTCGCATGGCAAGGGCACGAGCGATTGCCACCCGCTGCTGCTGTCCGCCGGAAAGCTGCCGCGGATATGCTTTCATCTTGTCTGCCAGGCTCACCCGGACCAGCAGTGGCTCGGCTACGGCGATGGCGTCCTTTCGCGACATCCCGAGGACCTGGCACGGTGCCTCGATGACGTTTTCCAGAACTGTCATGTGAGGGAACAGGTTAAAGGACTGGAATACCATTCCGATGCGGGCGCGCTGCTTGGCCAGTGTCTTCTCCGGAAGTGTTGTGAACTTCGACCCGTTGCGGCGAAACCCTATAAGCTCGCCGTCGACGTGCACGGTTCCGGTGTCAATCGATTCAAGGTGGTTCAGGCTACGGAGGAATGTGCTTTTCCCGGAACCTGACGGGCCGATAATGCACGTCACACCTCCGCGTTGCACCTGCAGACTCACGCCTTTCAGCACCTGCAAGCTGCCGAAGGACTTATGGATATTTGTTGCCTCAAGAAGGACTTCTGACATGCTTACACACCTCTTCCAAGTGCGCCGGCGCGTCGTCCCGCCAGCGAAGTGTTTCGGACCCACGTCGTGAGCCTCTGTGCGGGCGTTGGTGGCAGCGCGCGCTTTGACCCGCGTGAGAAGCGACGCTCGACGTAGTACTGTATGGCGCTCAACACCGTGACCAGTACCAGGTACCAGAGGCTTGCCACCATGAGCAGCGGGATTGTTTCGTAAGACTGTTGATAAATGAGCTGCGCGCTGTAGAGGAGCTCGGCCATCGCGATCACGCTCACCAGCGACGATGACTTCAGCATGCTGATTACTTCATTGCCGAACGGTGGAACGATTACGCGCATGGCCTGCGGAATGACGATGCGACGCAGCATTTTCATGCGAGTCATGCCAAGTGCCGTCGCGGCCTCCTCCTGCCCCTGGTCGACAGATTGGAGGCCTCCGCGAACAATTTCCGCCATGTAGGCTCCCTCGTTCAGCGACAGTGCGAGCGATGCCGCAACGAAGGGCGTTATAAGGGAGTTCGTTGCTCCGCTCCAAAGCGTTAGCCCGGTGAAGGGTATTCCGAGTTCGAGCGTGGGAAACAGGATGGCGAGGTTGTACCAGAAGATGATCTGGACCAAAAGCGGAGTGCCCCGGAAGAACCAGGTGTAGAGCCAGGCTGCGGATGCGAGCACCTTGACCGGAGATTGCCGCATCACGGCGGTGATAACGCCGATTGCTGTCCCCGCGACCATGGCGATGAGTGTCAGCCAGAGGGTCATACCCAAGCCCTGCAGGATGGCTCCCGAGAAGAAGTAGCGGGCAAATACATCCCACTGCATGTTGGGGTTTGTGGCTGCGACATTCACGCCAGCCGCGGCCAATCCCAAAACGGCAATGATGGCCAGCCACCACCCAGGATGCTGCCTGTGCGGCAGACGCACGTCGCTGGCAGCGTCGGTTGGCGTTGATGATTCAGAATCCCGCATCGTTGCTTCCGGGCCTCCCGCAGTTAGCGCAGTAGGCACGTGGGACGAGACAAGGGATGGGTCCGTATTGCTCATGGCATGATTCCTTGGTTTAGCGAGGTAGAGGCCTCGCTCAGTAGAGCTAAGATCAGTTTTCGCTGGGCGCTTGAAGGTCAGTTCCTCCATTCGCGACGGCGCGGGTATCGCTCGGACGAGCCGGTACCCCCGGCATATTCGGCTAAGGGGCAGGGCTGGCGCTGTCAGTCCCGCTCGCACTGGAACCAGTGAACGGATAAATATCTGACTTTTCGATAAGACCAACGTCAAACTGCCACTGCTGAAGGCTCTGCTTCTGCCAGCCGCTGTCCAGCAGATAGTTGACGGCGGTCTGCAGCGCTTCCGCCTCCTGTTGCCAGGATGGCTGGGGCGGGATTGCGATGCCGCAGAGGCTCGGGATGACGTCCGCCGGCAGCGTCCCGGCGAGTTCGAACTTGTCGGGGAACTGCCTAATCACGTATACAAGCGGGCTGGTCCCGCTGAGGACCAGATCGACGCGTGAAGACTGCAAGGCGAGCTGAGTCTGTCCGGTGTCCTGAAACAGGCTGACAGTTATCGGGTTGCCTGCCGCTGCGCACTCCGCTTCAACAGACTGGAGTGCATTCGCCTCTTGGGACCCTGTTACCGACGCTACGGAGTGCCCACAGGCATCCTTCAAGCTATTGATGCTTAGGCCGCTTCCCTTGCGGGCAAGGAACCCGTCGGGAGCATTGGTTGTGGAAACGAAAGCCAATTGCTTCTGACGCGTGGGGTTGATGCCGATGAGGCCCATCGCGAGGTCGTATCGCCCCGACTGAAGCCCTGGAATGATGGTGTCGAACTGAGGAACCTCCAGTTTGACCTTCATGCCGAGGAGGGATCCGAGCTTCTTCGCCAAGTCCACTTCGAAACCCGTCGGTTCTTCCGGACCGGTCTTGATAACGGCGGCGGGGTAGTTCGGCATTGCAATGTTCAGTGTGCCCTTGTCTCGCAGCTCCTGAGGAAGCAGATTGGCGAACTTCCCCTCGTCGGGGCCGCTGGTCGAGCTTGAGGCAGGGGGCAGACTCCCTGCGGACGAACCGCAGGCAGCAAGCATGGCGGAGGCCGCAACCATCACGGTGACGAACAAGAGCCTAGGTCGCCTCTTCATAGTTATTCCCTTCTTTACCTGGCCGGCCATGCGCTTTGGTCTTCATTGACCAACAACGGCCGCTGGAGGCTGTCGCATGATGGACGCTGTGTGAGTGAAGCAAACGGGGCAGCGAATGAACCAGTTGGATCCAATATCCAGAACAGTACGTGAGGTAGCCCACTTGAGCAATTGGATTAGCCCCACCTTTTAGGTGAGAAAACTTGAACCTTATAGGTGGGAAATCCCGCACCGTTGCTCATGCGTCCTGCTTCACGTAACCTTGGTACCACGCGTTTTTGGATCCATTATCCGAAGTTGTTGAACATGCGAGTCCCCGAGTCGGCGGATAGGGCGACATATTGGAGCGAGGTTTGGATGCCGGACTGGAGGTGTAGTGAGGGTTCGAAACGTGTTGACGTGTGAAAGCCCACTATGCAAAACTTTTTGGACTGATCGATCCAAAAATGCGGGATCCACGAAATGCACCCGATCAGGAAGCGCACCCGCGCCGATTCACCCGCAACGGTTCCGGCTCCACGCAGGCACCAAGTTTTCAGGGAGTGGTCCCCTTGCCTAAGGCCACACAGCCAACAAATCTCCCTCACTACCTCGTGGGGACCTGGAAGGAAAACTTGTTATGAAAGCAATGGCATTCACTGAATTCGGTGATCCGGACACACTGCAGATGATGGACCTGCCGGACCCTGTTGCAGGCCCCGGCCAGGCAGTCATCCGCGTAGGCGCCGTTGGCGTGAACCACTTCGACCTGGACATCCGCGCCGGACTGTCCCGCCTCGACCACCCCTCACCCCACATCCTGGGCATGGAATTCGCCGGCGAAATCGTCTCCCTGGGCTCCGACACCGAAGGCTGGAGCGTAGGGGACCATGTCACTCCCCTGTACCAGGTAGCCTGCCGCGAATGCCCGGCCTGCGAAGCGGGCGAGCAGACCCACTGCGTCCGCCTGCAGATGTACGGCGTACAGCGCGCCGGCGGCTACGCCCAGCTGGCACTGGCCAACACCCGCGACCTGGTCCGCCTGCCCGAAGGCACCGAATGGGAAACAGCCGCAGCCGTCCAGCTCACCTACGGCACGGCCTGGCACTGCCTGATCACCCGCGCCAAACTCCAGCCCGGCGAAACGGTCCTCATCTCCGCCGCCGGCAGCGGCGTCGGCACCGCAGGAGTCCAGATCGCCAAAATGACCGGCGCCCGCGTCATCGCAACCGCCGGCTCCGCGGAAAAACTCGAACGCGCCCGCGAGAACGGTGCCGATGAAGTGATCAACTACACCACCGAAAACCTCACCGAACGCGTCATGGAACTGACCAACGGCCGCGGCGTGGACGTCGCCTTCGAACACGTCGGCGGCAAGATCTTCGAGGACACCTTCGCCTCCGTCGCCAAGCAGGGACGCATCACCGTCTGCGGCGGCCACGCCGGCGAAGTCGTCAACCTCGACCTAATCGAACTGTTCCGCACCGAACGCACCATCCTGGGCTGCTGCCGCGCAAGCCACGGCGAACTCCGCAAAGTCCTCGACCTCGTCGCCCAGGGACGCCTGCACCCCATCGTCGGAAACACCCTCCCCCTCGAACAGGCAGCACAAGCCCACCGACTCCTCGATGACCGCGCCGCCTACGGCAAAGTCGTCCTCACCCCCTAACCCCCAGCGCGGCCGGGGCCAGCAGCCCCGGCCGCGCAACACCACGACACCCGTCTGCATCCCGGCGCTCAGGCAGCTCTACCCGAGCCGTAAAGACTCCTGAAGCAGTGAGCACCCTGTGGTATTTTGGATCGATCTGTCCAATGAAGGGAGGTTCAGACATGGTTGCGAAAGGACGTCCTCGTGTCTTCGACGTCGAGGAAGCCGTTGAGGCGGCGATGAACCTCTTTTGGGAGCGCGGTTATGAGGGGGCTTCTCTAGCTGAGCTTAGAGATGTAATGGGATTGTCGTCGGCGAGCTTCTACAACACTTTCGGGTCCAAGGAAGAACTCTTTGAACGGGTTGTTAGCCGCTACGTTGACATGCCGAATAAGGTGACTCAAATCGTTGGTGACACGTCGCTGGACCCGCGAGAAGCCATTGCGCAGTTCCTCCATGGCTCAGTCGATGCGCAAACGGATCCAAACCGGCCCCGTGGCTGCATGTTGGCTCTTAACGGCTCGATCGGTGGAACAGGCCTACCAGAAGCGGCAAAAGAGTCTATCGTCAGCCGACGCGCCGCAGACAGGGCCCGCGTCCGTGGCTGCGTGGAGCGAGCGGTGGCCAGCGCTGTTCTAAAGCCCGACACTGACGTGGAGGCGTTTACCGCAGCCCTGCACGGCTTCGTCCTTGGAATCGCACCCCAGGCCCGTGATGGTTTGGACGCAGCCCAGCTGCACCGGTCCGCCGAAGTCCTGCTCATGGCATGGGACGCAGCAGCAACAAAGAAATAGACACCACGGCTGACAGCTTTTCATGGGCCTGAGCCCCAAAAACATGAAGACGACTGATCCCTGGACACAACTTCAGCCCGCCGATTGGGAAGCCCGCCGTGTCACGGTTTTCGGGACGGGCCGGACAGAAGCAAAAACGGAAAAGTACTGACAGACCATCGCCCCAGCACTCAATGAACACTGGATGGAACACCCCCTTTTTGTTGCCACATACAGTGGGCAACGCCGCCCTGCACGGCTTCTCACCCGCCGCGACCTGCAGCTGGTGAGAAGGGAGACGAGCTTCCATTCGGGGAGTGAGAACAAGAGCAAAGCTGAAGCCTCTCATGAAAAGGCGCCAGAGCGCGGGCGAAGACAAGCGCTCCACCTTCCCCCGCTCTCGATCGCCGCAGCCTTTCCAGCCCGAAAGCGTTGTGGTTGTCCTTGGCGTGATGTATCCAAGTCTCCTCCCACAGCCTGGCGAGGCTAGCGCCCAGGGTGACCCAGTGTCTCTACTTCCTGGCGTGGTCGCGGGCAGGCAAAGCGTGGACGTTGTCTTTAGTGACCCGCTGTCTTCCGGTGGGTTTGACGAGCTTCCCCAGGGCGCGAAGTGTCGAAGGAACTCTACAGTTGATGGCCACGTAGATCGTGCGGAGGCCCGGAAGGCTCTTGCCCGTGATTTGGCTTTGCTTTCGTTAAGAAAACGCAGGTAGTCATCACTTCTGGACGTCATCAGGTTCGGATACCAGAACTCGCTGTGAATCACCCGTCCCTGCTGCAGGACTCAAGAAGGACTTCATGATGCCAACGTCTTCCCAAATTTTCGACGGGAAAGGGATTGGACCCGGAGATGAGATTGAGGTGCTCGATGACGGGCTAGTCATTGCACGTGGAGCAATTGAAGACCTGGCCTCGGATCAAAGCATGGTCCTGCTCAAGCTCTCCTACGGGAGAGGTAGACGAACATACCGCCGCGAGGACGGCTGGCAGGTCCGGACTTTCGCCGAGAATCATGAAGGCCAACTGTGACGACCGACAGTTTTTGCCTGCAGTTTCAGAGCGAAACGGCCAATCAGGGTGCACCCAAACCTGACGTCAATGGGTGCCTGACGTGGGAGGACTTAGCCTGCAGACGGAGCTTTCTCTTGTTCTTCGACGTCGACCCAGTCACCACCCGTGACATAGCTACCCATCGCCCCCATCGAATTCGCAAAGTCCGGATTCCTTCCCCTCGGGGTATCAGGGTGGGATCTGAGAGGATTCACACAGGAAGAAGTCATAGACTCCGTCCGCAGCGGCAGCACCGAGATCGGGCTGGCGGGCTCACCCAATCCGAGTGCCTGGCATTCGCGTGCTGGAGCTGGAGCGCCAGCCTTTGATTCTGATCGTGAACCCCCACCGGTTACCGGCTGATTGCCAGCCAACGGGGGCTCCTGATGCGCTGGCTTGTCGATGATGCTTTGGCCCCGGGGGCGACGTCGAAATCGTCGTTGAGGTCGCGCATCGAACGTCCGCCTTGCCGCTGGTCCTAGCCGGCGTCGGCTATGCTGTCATGCCCTCCTCATGGGCGCCTTTGGCCCACAAATCCGGGCTGCGGACCCTCCTGATCGAGCCCGTCTCCCACCTCCATGTGGCCATTCTGAGCCGCAAGGACGACGGCCTGCATCCGCAGGAGGGCCACTTCGTGCGGGCCATGGATTCCCAGTCTTCGTTAGTAGTCTTTCATCCGGGGGTCCTGTAAAAGTGGTGCGGATGAAGTTGCGTTGATGGGAGACAGCTTGTCAACGTCTAGGAGAACAGCGGCGTCCGGCGGGTTCGACGCGGGGATACTCAAGTACTTGCCGACAACAAACGCCAGGCTGTCCGTTAGCTGAGGTCGGGGCAGCGCCACGCGCACGTTCCACTGCGTTCCACCCCAACTAAGTAGCGCTGGTGTCGTTTTGAGGGGTTCAAACGACACTTAGCGCTACTTAGTTGGGTCTGCGGGCGCCGGGCGTGAAACCATACGGATCATGGTCCAGAAGATTGCGTACCAGGGTGAGCCCGGCGCCAACTCCAATATCGCGTGCAAGCAGATGTTCCCCGAGCTGGAAAGCGTGCCGTGCGCAAGTTTTGAGGACGCGTTCGAGCTGGTGTCCAGCGGCGAAGCGGACCTGGCCATGATCCCCATCGAGAACTCCATCGCCGGCCGGGTGGCGGACATCCATATCCTGCTGCCCCAGTCCAGCCTGCAGATCGTGGGAGAGTTCTTCCTGCCTATCCACTTCGACCTGCTGGGCATCCCGGGCAGCACTATTGAGGGCGCCACCGAGGTGCACAGCCACATCCACGCCCTGGGCCAATGCCGGAAGCTGATCCGCGAGCACGGCCTCAAGCCGGTCATCGCCGGTGACACCGCAGGCTCCGCGCGGGAAGTGGCCGAGTGGAACGATCCCCGCAAGCTCTCCCTCGCTCCCCCGCTGGCCGCGCAGATCTACGGCCTTGAGGTGCTGGCCTCCCGGGTTGAGGACGACCCCTCCAACACCACCCGGTTCGTCGTCCTGGCCCGCGAAACGGAACTGCCGGCACGGGACGAACTTCCCGGACCGGCAGTCACCAGCTTTGTCTTCCGGGTGCGCAACGTCCCCTCAGCCCTGTACAAGGCGCTGGGCGGCTTCGCCACGAACGGCGTCAACATGACCCGGCTGGAAAGCTACTTGGTGGGCAACGAGTTCACCGCCACCATGTTCATGGCCGACGTCGAAGGCCACCCCGAGGACCTGCCACTCAAACTTGCCCTCGAGGAACTTAACTTCTTCACCACCGAAGCGCGGATCCTTGGCGTGTATGCAGCCGCCGACTACAGGACCGGTCAGACCGTCAACGCCTGACCGCCCTACATAACAGACTGGCGGTCCCGCGACTCTGAGGAAGACGCCAAACACTTCTCACTCGGCAACCGCGCCCGCACCGTCTTCTACACTCCCGAAGTGCTCTGCCGCCCCAAGGAACTCCTGGCAGAAATCCACCGCTCACAGGGCCGGATCGCGTCCTGCATCGATGGCCATCTCCACCGAGACGACACAACAACCCCCGCATCATGAATGGCACCACCAAACTTGTCGAACTGCTGATCATCGACGAAGCCGAACGCCTCACCCCAACCGCCCTGGAACTTCTCCGCGAAGATCACGACCACACCCGCCAGGGGACACCCTCATCAGCATGCCCGGCATCGACCAACGCTTCCGCCACTACCCCCAGCTCTACAGCCGCCTCGGCTTTTCCCACCGCTACCGCCCGCTCGGCTGGGACGAACTCTTGTTCGTCCTCGACCGGCACCGGAAATGACTCGGCAGGACCCTGGCCCCGGACAACCAAAGCTGACGTCATAACCATCTGACAAGGGAGGACGTGCCCTCGGGGTGGAGCTTCCAGTTATTCTCTGAACCCTCTTACGAAATCCTGGAACTTAGCCGCCCACAGCTCCAACGGCGGTTCACAAAGTCGAGGTCTTCCGTTGACGGAATCGAACGAAAGCAACAACCTGGGCGCGAAATCGAACGCCGCACTTGGCAGTCCGAAAAACGGCCACCGTTCCCGCGTCGAGTAGCAGCTAGCCCGCCGTTAGCGGCAAGACCCCGCATGCCCAATGCCTATGCCTTTGACCAGGCCAGATACGGACAGCATCGGCCCGATCGCCATGAGGAAGAATCGCCCATGGGCATGACCGCGCGGCTAGTCTCCTTTCGTCAGGCGAGCAACTAGTGGTTTAGATGAAGTACACCCCAACCTGACGTCGGGCAGGGGGAAAAGCTCGTCAGAATAGGGTCCGGAAAGCAGTTCCTGCACGTGTCCGCTGAAGAGTCTTAGACTCCAAGCTGACAGTCGATCCGGGCTCGGTTCGTAGGGGGTTACATTTGGGATGGCCCGTCATCTGATCGGGTAAGCGGCGTGGGCGTTACGCGTTGAATTTTGGCCACCACCTGCCCCGAGCCGGTGCCGGGCGCGGAACCGGGCAGCTCAGCCGAGATAGGCGCGAGTTCTAGAAGTTTGTACGTGTCCCCGCCTATGGTGATCAACTCTCCAAGTGCATAAATCCTCGGCGAGGCTTCATTTCCGTTTGCCACAATGCCGAGGTCAACCCCTTGGCTTGTTGAGCCAAGGATGAAGACCTGCGCGTTTCCGACCATATTTGGGATGCCAGCTAGAAGTTCGATGGTCATAGTGTTGATGCCTTTCGTGCTCAGCAAGTGTCTATTCGCCAGAATAGTTCCCGGAAGGTACCGATAGACATGGGCTTCGGGTGAAACTGCCCCCAGGGATTATGAAGATGTACGTTGCGGTCGGCGTCAATTCCTTTCACTGCGTAGGCGTGGGCGCCTTGGTAAACGACTTGATATTCGCGGGCGAGGGCAGCGTTACTTCCGGGTGGCCCGCTGCAGGTCGCCACCGTTGGTCGACCGGAGGAAATAACGGAAGCGAGGTCAGATTCGTCGAGGGTTGCGGTTTCTATGGTTCGTGTCTCTCTTCCAGTGATCCACTGCAGTGCGGCGCTCGGCCAACCACCTTCTCCCAGCTTGTCGTAACCGCCGAGGTGGCCCGCGTATGCCTTTTCTAAATGTCCTACCCAGGAGCTCCCGTCGGGTGTTGTGCCATAGATGTCACCGCTTCCATCTGTGGGGAGGGTGTCCTCGTGGCTATCTGCGCCGCACGTGATGCGGCCATCAGACGCTCGGCGCGTGAGGCTCTTCCGGAGGGTCCCAGACTCGGTCCCGGCTACGGCGCAGAGGCTTGCGATCAGGAAGCAGTCACAAAGCTGTCCCTGCTGGGCGGAGCCGTAACCGAAGGGGACATCTCCAAAGAGAGGGCGAGTGCTTACGTCCGAGTAGGCGATCCCGGCGGGAAGGGACGGTTCCGGTGATCTCGCTGGAATATCCATCGGGTCTCCGCCTGTACCCGAGGCTGTGTCGGCCGCGGCGGCCCCTTGCCTTTGGAGGAAGCCCCTGCCGGCGATCGCGGCCTGATGGAGCTGCTGAGCAGCTTGGAAGACTGCTCGTTGGGCGGAATGAAGTGCGGCGGCGGTTTCGCGCCCGTCGCCGCGTGACGTTGCGCGCGTCACTGACGCTGCATGAGACGCGGCGGCGTTTAGATGGCGTGCCTGCTGTACAAGCTCGGCAGCATGTCGCTCGGCATCTAGGGTTATGGCTTCGAGTGAGGTCAGCACATCTTGGAGACTGCTCACGAGAAGTTCGCCACTAGTAAAGGTTCCTTGTTCTGTCCTATCCCGGGAGCGTGCTAGAGCTGAGCGGCAAACTTGCTTGCGGACTGCGACGCCTGCTGCAGCGCCGTGATCGCGGCATCGAGCTGCTTCTCAGCGGCTTGGAGTGTCTGGATCATCTCTTTGTCCGCGCCTGAGGCCGTGCCGCCTATTGTTGCCGAGACTTGGTTGGTTGCCTGGGAAAATTTCGACTTGAAACCAGCAAGGCCTGATGCTGTGGACTTGGCGTCCGTGGAGATGCTGGTGAGCTGCTGCTTGACGGAACTGAGCTGGGACATTTTGTTCTCCTTAATTACGTGTTGAGGCTAAATACGGTTAGGACAATAACGAGCGCTAGCACGAAACCTCCGGAGCACATCCCGAGGATAAGACGGCGCTTACGGACTGCGGCTTGGTGCTCAGTACGCCGCGCTGCCTCAGCGGCAGCCTCGCGTTCAAGGCGGAGCTTCTGCTGGCGTGCCTGAAGTGCCTCGTTGGCCTTCCGCGCGGCTCCGGCACGGTGCTTGGCGTTGTCCTCAGCGCGCTCTGCTGCGGCCTTTGCCTCGCGCACCTGCGCGTCGACGGCGGTGACCGCCGCGACGTGGTCATTGACCGCACGCTTCAGAGCCTGCTCATCGCCCTCCACCTCGCTTTCGGCACGCACTTGGGAGGGGAGGATGACGCTGTGTTCTTTAAGGGAGCATACGGCACCGTCGTAGCGCGCCTGCGCATTCTTGAGGAGTGAGGCCAGTCGAGCGCTTTGGCGTTGGAAAATATCGTCAGCAGCTTTGTGGGCCTCGTCGGAGTCGCGCTTTGCGTCCGCCAGGCCCTTAGTTACTTGGTCGGGGACGGCTAGAAGGGCAGTTAGGGAAGCTTCATAGCCTGCGAATAGCTCAGCGGCCGCCTTGGACGTTTGAGGGCTCATGGTGAGACCTCCCATTCCGTCTTGCCTAGCTCGGTGGTGTCCCGGGCGATGAGCGGAGAGAAGGGAATCACCGTGGTCGGCTCGGGAAGTTGCGTGCGGTCGGCAAAGAGTCCGCGGTTGTCCCGCACCGACCAGGTGACGAACGGCGAGGACAGGAGTTCTTGGACTGTGCTTTGGTCGATACGGAGCATAAGCATGGCGTCGATAAATCCCTCGCCTCCGAAACCTATATGCGACTTGAAGGTTGCTGCATTAGCCCACCAACCGAGTAGGTGGGTTCGTGTCGCAGGACCAGTCCTGAGTATTTGTTGGAGATCTTCGGACGGCCGGTGGGAGAACATATCGGGGGTGTCAAGGGTTGTGGCCCGGTCAAGACCAAAGCCCAGGAGGTACTTCGGGGGCGCGTTGTTATCCCTTGTTTGGACCTCGGACGCAAGTTCTTGGAGAAATCCGGCCATTTCATCACGAGTGACCCGTTCCACCGGATATCCGATCGTGGTCATCGCATCGAGCCAGCGATGATGATTGTTGCGTTTGAGAGTTGCGCCATCAAGAGCTTCGAGGCTTATAAACTCGGCAGTTCCCTCGGGATGCTGGAGAGCGAGTGAAAGCGCAGCGGTGTGAAGCACGCCAATCGCGTTGTTCACTGGCTCATCGCCTGCTGAGACTTGCCTCACATCTTCCCCAGAGCCAAGGATAGCTAAATTGCGCCCTGGCTCGGCTCCAAAGGAAACAGTAAGAGTTTTGCTGGAGACACTGATCGGGTATCCAATCAATGCGGCCGGCGCGCCCTGATTCGCTAGAGCTCTACGGCGAAGGCCACGAAGGGCGGGCACGGCGTCTGTTGCTCTGATCCTGCGGCTGCCGTCGAACACGACCGGGGCCTGGACCCGGGAGCGTGACGCTTCCCACCAACCATGGCGTAGTTGGGCTAGTTCTTGGTCATCTGCGCCTGCTACGACAACCTGACGGTTGGAGTCAATGTGGCCGTAGTCGAGGTTGAGAACGGCCTCGCCACGAGCGCGGAGACGTGCCGCCGCATCATTCCCGCTGCCCAGCGTGGCGAAGGACTCCTGCACGGCGTTCTTCAAGGCAAGGCGGATGGGAAATTGAGCGAAAATGCCGCCCTCGCGCGCCATCAGGGCCGCCATACCTGAGATGGTTTGAGACGCGAGGATCAGATGGACCCCGTATGACCGGCCTCGTCGGGCGATTGCTTCGAGCAATTGGGCGGCCGCCTCGGAGGTCTTGTCGTTGGGTTCGAATAGCATATGGAATTCGTCGATGACTACGACGATGCGAGGCATAACGGCATCCGGCACGGCGGCACGGTATCGGCTGATGCTGTCGCCATATGGTCGGAACAGCTTTGCACGGCGCATGAACTCTCCCTCGATGTGGCGGAGCACTGCCAGCCCAAAGTCGCGGTCACTTTCCAGTCCGAGAACGCGGGCGTGGGGAAGGAAATCAGGTGCACCCGGAGTGGGAGCCATGGGGTAAAGCGTGACCCCCTCCTTGAAATCTAAAAGGTACAGTTCCAATTCCTCGGGAGAATAGCGCTGGGCAAGGCTGTGGATAATGACCTTGAGGAGGTTCGACTTACCCTGCCCGACAGCTCCGGTAATGAGTATGTTGTGGCGCTGGTCTTGCTCGTCACCGAGCATGACTGTCACAGTGGATGGTCCTAAAAGGCCGAAGGTGAACTCGAGGCGATCGGCGCTAGACGACGTCCAGGTAGGGTTGAGGGGTTGGACCCGTGTGAAGGGTATCCGTGGCGCAGAGGCGTTGCTCGCGTTGGCGGCTAATTCGTCCACACGCTTCACCATCGTGGTGGCATCGTCCCCGGCGAGCCGTACGCGGAACTTGGGATGGGTTGTCCAGCGTAGCCCTTCATCATCCTGACGGAGCACGCTGCCGAGCGCGTGCATGTCGTTCTCTCGCCACCAGTCCGGCCTGATCTCGCCGGCGGGCGGTAAAACGAAGACGAAGCTGAGGCCGGCGTCCGGCCCGGCTTTGGCAAGAGCCATCACCTGACGGTGCAACTGCTCATCCATGTCCGAGGGATAGTCAAAGAGCACCGCGAGGCGGTAGCGCTCTACGGGATGCCCGGCTGAGCGCCGGAAGTCGACAAGCGAACCGCTGACCCCGCGGAGGGTTTCGTTGACGCGCTGGACATCTGCTACCAGTTGTTGGACGGTGCTATCGAGCTCTGCAGGGCGATTGAGTACTTGGAGGCTCTCATCCGAGACTCTGCGAAGTGCACTGAAGGGGGCGAGTACCGACCTTAGCTTCGGGTCGTACCCGATGATATCCAGCTGCCCGGGCGCAGTGCCACGGAGGGCTTCCCACACGATGCACTCAACGAGGCGCCGCGAATCAGCGTGGTCCGCCTCGATTACGATATTGCCGCGACCGATCAGGGGAACGACAAGAGGAGCCTCTATTTCCGTGTTTACGCCCATCGGTGCCCCAGGGGTGGAGAGTTTACCGAGAGTAATGTATTCAGCGACGTCAAGGGCCGCTGTGCCGCTAGAAGAAAGGGAATTCGCAATGTCGCGGGCGCGGAGGCTGTGCTCTGTCACAG
>NZ_JAUSYC010000003.1 GCF_030816485.1 Arthrobacter sp. B1I2
CCGCCGGTCCACCCGCTGGAACGCCCGCCGCTTCCTCGGATACGAGTCCTCGCTGCGGCGGGTCCGTTACTGCGGCCGGGATTCGGTCAGCGGTTCCGTTGCCTTCAAGGCCTCCGGTACCGGGGAAAACCGGCGAGCTGGCGTCTCTCAGGTGAAGCGCTGCGGCTCGACGTGGGCCTGTCCCGTCTGCTCGCACAAGATCGCCTCCTCACGCGCTGCGGAAATCGCCGACGCCGTACAGGCTTGGCACAAGCGCGGAAACCGGATCATCTTCCTGACCCTGACCATGCGGCACAAGAAACACCACGCCCTGGATGACCTTTGGGAGAACGGTGTTTCCGCTGGCTGGAACAAAGTAACCTCCGGCCGGGCGTGGAAGGATGACCAAGCCGCCTACGGCACCACCGTCTCCCGGCTCGTCAAGACCGGCAAGCGGGCCGGGGAAACTGTCACAGAAAAAAGGATCGGCTTCGCCCGGGTCGTGGAAGTAACCCACGGCAAAAATGGGTGGCACGTCCACATTCACGCGCTTCTTTTCGTTCGCGGCGACATTGTCGGTTCCGAAGCTCTCGCCCTGGGAGACCGTATTTTTGGCCGCTGGCTTCCGGCGCTCACCGACGCCGGTTTCGGCTCGCCCTCGCTCCGTCACGGTGTCGATGTGCGGCTTCTTGGCCCCGGGGATCAGGACCGCATTTCCGAGTACTTCGCCAAGAGTGTCTACGGCAACGCCAACGCTGCAAAGGTCGGCTGGGAAGCTGCCGGGTCCGTCAACAAAATTGCCTCCAAGAAATTCGGCAACCGGACCCCCTTCCAGATTCTGTCCGATCTTGTTGAGTCCGGCGACGCTGACGACCTCGATCTGTGGTGGGCATGGGAAAAAGCCTCCCACGGCAAGCGCCAACTTACGTGGTCCCCCTGGCTGCGGGCCGAGCTGGCACTTGGGGCCGAAGAATCCGATCAGGAGCTGGCCGATAAAGAGCTGGACGGCGAGGTCGTCCTGACCCTTCGGCAGGATCAATACGACGCGATTTTCCCCGTCGTTCCCGAGCTGCTTGACCTGATCGAAGAGGACGCCACTCTTCTCCTGGCGTGGAACTGGCTCGATCAAAAATTGGGGCAATGGAAAACCTGTACCCCTCTATACAGCGGGCCACCTCTCGCTGTATAGTGGTATACATACCAACCAGTTAGAAAAGGAGTAAGAAAATGACTGCTTCACCAGTCGAAGGTTCACCGGCCTTCACCCTTCCTTCCGTCCGTCAGGAGCTGAGCGTCCTTGATGACCTCGTGACTTCGGCGGCAGTGTCCTACGCTGCCGCTTCGGTCGCTGGCCGCGAGGACGCCGCCGCTGCTGCCTTGGCCCACTACGTGGATTTCTCCACCAAGTACGACAATCTGTTCCGCTCGCTCACCCCGACGCTGCGGGCCGTGCTGTGAACGCCCGGCTTACGGCTCTGGGGATCTTGCTCCTGTGGGCCATGATCGTGGGCACCTTCGTAATCCTCGGGGCCAGCTTCATGCACTTTGTGGGTCAGGCAGTGTCCTTTATCGGGGGTGCGTTGTGAGTCCCGATCCCTTCCTGGCGGCGCTCTGGGTCGTAGCGTTTGCCATCGCCGGTTCGAAACTGTGGGACTCGATCAAGGAATGGAGGGCTTCAAAGTGAAGATTCTCGTTGCTTGTGAGTACTCCGGCCGGGTCCGGGATGCTTTTATCGCCCTGGGCCATGATGCGATTTCCTGCGATCTGCTCCCGACCGACAGCCCCGGCCCCCATTATCAGGGTGATGTTCGGGATCTTCTTTACACTCCGGGCTGGGATTTGATGGTCGCCCACCCGCCTTGCACCGATCTGGCTACTTCGGGCAATGCTCATATGAAAAAGAAGATCGCTGATGGGCGGGTCGATGCTTCCCTGGCGTTCGTCCGGCTTCTGCTCAACGCTCCGATTCCCCGGATCGCCGTAGAGAACCCCCGGTCGATCATCAGCTCACGGATTCGGCCGGCCGATCAGCTTATCCACCCGTGGCAGTTCGGTCACGGCGAACAAAAAGCGACGTGCCTTTGGCTGAAAAACCTTCCCCAGCTCGTCCCTACCGACGTTGTTGAGGGCAGGGAACAACGGCTCTACAACCTTTCGCCCTCCGAAACCCGGTGGAAAGAACGGTCAGAGACCTTTCCCGGAATCGCTGCAGCGATGGCAGCGCAGTGGTCCCGCCCTGGGGCCGTCCAGACCGATATTTTCGATGTCCTCGGCGTTGCCTGATGCGCGGTTTTCGTGGCCCTTCGGTCAAGCCAACTGGCACCGGCTGGCTGCACTTCAAGCCGCAAAACCTACTCCTGCGGGTAGTGAAGATATCCCCGATGGGGAACCTCCACTATCCCCCGAAGAAGAAGAATATTTTTCGGCTCAGACCTCGGGTCCGGCTCAGCTAGAACTCTTCTGAGCTTCGGGGCTTCCGGCGCCGCTTAGACGCTGGTAAGCACTCTGTTTTGTCTTCTCCGCTCCTGAAAAAAATACCTAGATTCCCCTTTTAGCTCTTCATCGAACCAAGGAAAAAGCCAGTCTCGCCCCGTGTGAGGCTGGCTTTCCTGCTGTGCCGGGACGCCACGCCGCTGCCCCCGGAAATGCCGGGAGGCTCTGCCCTGGTCCCGGTGAAAGGACCCCCGGCCGGAGCGCCTACCACCCCCGCCAACCAACCGCGCTAGCGCTCTTGTTAACCACCCCCAGCGGTTGTATAGTGGTATACATGACAACCACTCGTGAACCTTCGCCCTGGACCCGCCTTTTCATCTTCGACGGCGAGCCTGTCCGGCTCCCGATGATCCCCACCCCGCTCGACCCGTTCAGCCACGCCGCTATCGAACTCTGCCGGGACTACACCGACACTTACGCCCGCGTCATCGCCAATCGCGTCCTGGAGGGCGGAGAGGTGCCGGAAACCCTGCTCGATAAGTACCGCTGGCTCCGACAGTTCGCCGACGACTGGAATGCTGCCTATGACGCGGGCTTTTCCAGCCTCCGCGAGACCCGCGAGCTGGCAGCCGCTCCCGAGCCGGACACGGGCGACCCGTGGGCCGTGGTGCAGACTCCGGCCGGACCCGTGGAACTTGGCCCGGAAGATTGGGGTCAATCGGACGATCCGCAGAACATTGATTGCGGCCGCTGCGGCGGCTCCACCCGCTCCGCTGAACTGCTGTTCCACCTTTCCTACGGCTGCACCGCTCAGGACGCTTGGATCGAGGCCGCTATCAACGACAGGAAGGCCCGCCCTGACCGGTTCCGACAGGCCAAGAAAGACCTCGGCGTCACCACCCTTGCAGAGGCCCGCCGCGCCCTGGCTGACCGCGCAGCGGCCCAGCAACCGCGCTAGCGCCCCCGGGCGGCAGCTCACCGCCCCCGGCTGTGGTAATCCCCGCCAGAACCCCACACGGAAGCCCCCATGTGCCTTACAAGCCCACTGGGGGCTTCCGTGCGTCTAGGCACTCGCCCTGGCCCGCCCGGTAGGTGTGTGTCGTCCCTGCTGAAAAGAACTCGTTTCATCGCCCCTGGCGGGTCCGCCAGCTCACTGCTTCAGCCCATGGGGAAATTCCCGGAAACACGGGGGCCGGAGGCCCCCGCTAGGTAACTTACGAATAGCTTTTCCACTCGGCTCCGGCAGGGCGGGTCTGTGACTCGTGGCAACCGCTGTTACGGATGGGAACCTTGGGAAAAACTGCGCAAATCTTGATTAAGTCACACTATCGATTCATTAAAGCCACCGGTTATGCTTTTCTTGTTAGCACTAGACAACCAACCTAGTGATTCTGCTTCACCAGATAACAAAGGGGCCATGATGGCAAATAATTTGCTCGCCCGCGTCAGCGGTAGCGTCATTTCCACTCCTCCCGCTAGGACCGGATTCTTCAAATCCGGCCACCCTCGCGCCGGTGAAGAGTGGGTGATCGAAACCGTTAACGTCCTTGTGGGGGATCAGGACGTTACCGCTGTACAGCTTCCGCGCCGCGATGTACGCGGCCAGTTTGAGGGGCTCGGGGAAGTGCGTCTAGCCAAGGGCGCCCCCGTTGACTTCCTCGTCGAAATCTCTGTTTTCCGTGGCGATCCGCAGGCCCGCGTCGTTGCCCAGTACCCGGCCGACGCCGCCCTGGATGAAGCTTCCGCAGCTTAAATAAAGCGGCCCCGGTTACCAGCCGGGGCCTGACCAAATCAGTGCTTCACCACTGAAAGGGCTGGACTTCATAGTATGTCTACTCACACCCAAAACACAGCGTCCGACACAAGATTCACTTTCCATTTGGGAATACTTCTCGGGATCCACTACATCGCCGCTCTTTCCATCGTCCTGGCTCTCCTTCTCGGCGGGGGGCGGTGATGAATGTCTGGATCGCTCTCCTTCTCGGTTTCGCCCTCGTTGGATACGTGGCTTGGGCATGGGCGGCACTCGATGGCCTCCTTGGCCACCGTCGTAACTCCGGCCCCGTCGCCTTCGCCCTCGCCCACAGCGACGGCGGAACCGTCCCCCAGCTCGACCCCCGCCCCGACAGTCACCGTGACCCAGACGGTCACCGCCCAGCCCACCGGGCCGCAGACCGTGACCCTCGACGGGGACCAGTTCGGAGGGCTTACAACGGGCCTAGTGCTTCTGCTCTGCCTCGTGGCCGCGCTTCTTATGTCCCAGATGCGTAGACCATGACGGCGGAAGGATTACTAGTCCCGGTCGTCTCGGCCATCGCCGGTTTCATCGGCTTCATGGCTGTTCCACTCCTCGGATTCGCGCTCCTCCGGATGATCGGCGGCTCTCGATGACGTGGGCCACTCCGGCCGAACTCGGCACCGCATACGGTATGGCCATCGGCTTTGGGCTCGCCCTGGGGGCGCTCGTGGCCATCTTCAACTCTTGGCGGGCATAAGCCCCTCAAGTCCCTTCGACTTCCCTGAGAGGAGGAACCGAAAATGGAAGCAGCTGTTGCAACCGCCATCTCTGGCGCAGTAGACGCCGCAACCGGTGTTATCACCACGAACATGCCCGTTGTGTTCGGTGTGGCCATCGCCTTCGTGGCATGGAACATCGGCAAGCGCGTTCTCGGCAAGATCTAGCATCTTGCGATTAGTGACCGGCCTAGCGGGGCTTCTCGGGAGTCGGGAAACCTCTTCTAGGCCGGTCACTTCTGTTTAATCCTTCGCCAACAGGAAAGTTCCTCCCATGCTCGCAAAACTCGGAGTGCGCAGCTTCGCTACCATCGCCCTGGCGATGTGCATGGCACTGCTGCTCGCGGTCAATCCGGCCCACGCTGACGCATGGGACGACTATTCCAAGCTCAACAAAATCCCGTCCGTGGAAAAGCACAACTACTCTTACGACTACGTAAAACGGACGTGGGTTCCCAACGAACTCCGGTACACCGGTTACGGCTCGACGGTCAACGTCAACGGCAATATCAACCCGGCCACGACCGGCGGTTCCACCGGTCCCTCGTACTACCTCGACCAGTACAAAGCGCGTGCCGCTGCGCCGCCGGTCGCCGCCTCCGACGTTCCCCTGACCGGCAAAATCATTGAACCCGGCAAAACTCTGGTCCGCGCCCCGTCCACGTACGTTGCCACCGCCACGAAATTTGGCCTTGGCAGGATGCTGGGCATGACCGGCCTCGGCATCGGCGGAACCTCGCTCCCGCCGGCCAACGCGCAGGAAATCGCCCTGGCGCAGGGTGTCGCGGCCTCCTGCTTCGATAAGGTCAACTACTCCTGCAGCTCCGGGGACATTTCCAAGATTTTCCTCATTGGCTCCTGCGGGAACCTCACCGGCGCCCAGTCCTGCAACTCGATTGGCGCCAAGGGCTCCCAAGGTGAAACCGACGTTCAAAAGTGGTTCCGCACCGACGTTATGGGCCTCTTCGATGATCTGTGGGGGATGCTCACCGGGCAGCGTTCCGGTGGTCCTGATCCTGACGGGCATTACGAACTCAAACCCAAGGGCTGCTACACCGAAACCGCGTTCAAATACGATCCCGATACGCGCAAGCTGACGCTCTACCCCAAGACAACCAACGTGATCCCCCGCCCCGCTGACGGCAACGTTTCCCAGATTTATTTTGATGCCGCGTGTTCGGCTCCCAAAGCCGCTACCTATCAGAACTCCGGTGGCGGACAGGTGGTTATTGAATGTCTCGGGGTTGATCCCAAAGCCTCTGACAGCAGCTACGGTAAAACCACCGCTTACGGTTCCCTGAACCTCGGCGGCAAGCGGCAGCCCTCGAACAATCAGGAATTTTCCCTCGTCAACGGGGAACTCGTCAGTGTCTCCCCGGTCTGCGCCCCGGGTAAAACCCTGCTCCGCGCCCGGGTAATCAATGAACAGACCCAGACGAGCTATGACGGTTCTCCCTCGGTTTACGGTGCGGTGAAAAAAGCTGAATGGATCAACCCTGATCCCACTATGGACACGATCGAAGACACGAAGATCACGACGAACTGGACCTGTGAGGCCTCGAACGGGGTGCAGTACAGCTTCTCCAAGGCGATCCAGAAAACCGCTGCGGTGGTTTCCCCGGACTGCCCCCCTGGCTCGTTCTTGGTCAAGCACGATATCAAGGCACAAACCGGCGTCCAGCCTCCCACAACCCTTGATTCCGGGGCCTCGGTTCCTGCCGAGCTCGCAAAGTACCCGGACTGCAAAAACAACGGTTGCGCCCTGGCTGTCTACGTTGACGGGAATCCCTGCACCGCCACCACGGCGGTCTGCCAGACGTGGCCCCAGACTAACGCGGTGACCCCTTCCCGGGTCCAGTGCAAGTGGGGCTCCTACGTTGTTCCCACGTCGGACTGCAACGTTCTCTCCAACGGCTACAAAACAGAGTCCGGGGTTGTCCTTGATCCCAACTCCGGTACATGGGTTGGCATCGATGCTTACGGCAACCCGGTAGCCTCCAACCCTGAACCGTGGAACCCCACGAACCCCAACCCGGTCCCTGGCACCACTCCCGGCACCGGTACTGGCACCGGTACTGGCACCGGTACCGGTACTGGCACCGGCACTGGCGGTTTCCCCGGGTCCGGCTCCAGCCCGGTCGATGGATGCGTTTCGCCCGTGTGGTCGTGGAATCCGGTGGACTGGGTAAAAAACCCTGCCGTGTGCGCCATCCGGGAATCCTTCGAGCCGAAAACCGATCTTAAGGCCCGTATGACCACCATCCAGACAATGGCCACCACTCACCCGCCGTTTAGCTGGTTCCACCCCGTCATGATTGGTCCCGGCGGCTCCGGCTGTCCTGACTGGTCGGTCAAGATTCCCGGCGTCATGGAAAAGAACGTCGTTTGCGATTCGTCCTTCACTGCCGCGATTGTTGCCTCCCGGACTCCCATGTTCGGGCTGTTGTCCGCCGCGATGATCTGGCCGCTTATGCGGTCCCTGTGGTACGCGGCAATCCCGATTCTGCGTGTTACCCCATCATCAGGAGGTAAGTAATGGCCACCCATGCTCGCAAGTCCCCCGCTCCGTGCGGGAGGAACCGCAGGACACGCGCCAGCGTGGCCGAGGACCGGACCGGGCGGACGGGGGCGGCGACGTGGTGACAGACAGAATCCTTGATTGGTGGTTCGGGCTCATCGAATGGATGCTTACCCTGTTCCCGGCCACCGAGGGTGCGCCCACTTCCACCATTGATTTGTCGTGGATTACGGCCATGAACTACTTCGTCCCGCTCAATGAAATGTTCGGTCTGTTCGTCGGTTTCTTCGCCCTCGGCGGTCCCCTGGTGGGAACGTCCCTGATCGTCTGGGTTCTCGTGGGCATCCTTCGCGGCGGGCAGACCAAGGCATGAAAGGCCGTGCGCTGTTCTGGGTGCTGCTGCCCATTTCCCTTGTCGCCATCCTCTTTCTCGCCACGGTTTTTCTGATCGTCCTTTCGTTCTTCCCCCCGATTGTCGCCATCGTTTGCCTGTTGATTATTGCCCTGGTGGCGCTGTGGTTCTTCTTCGCCCGCGGCCGAGCTGGCGCGGGCTCATTTTCTGAGGGCTCGCTTATGGGCCGTCAACGTTCCTCGAAAGAAGGGTTGCTGTAATGAACATTGGTTCCGCCCTGGCGGGCGTCTATAACCGTTTGAATCCCCTGCTGGCCACGGAAGATATCGCCCGCCGGAAACGCCGGGCCATGCCGATCATGGGCTATATCGGGGCCAACGGTGCGGGCAAGTCCATGCTCGCAGCTCACGACAGCATCCCGACGCTGAAAGGCATCCATTGGAGCTGTAACAACATCGATCACCTTCACACGCACGAGGGCCGGACCCACGGCACCCGCCGCGTCCTCTCGACCATGCCTTTTATCACTCCGTCAGGGGCACCCCACCCGCTGTATGTTCCGCTCACGGATTACTCGCAGATCATCAGTGCCGAGCATGTGGACTTGATTCTGGATGAAGTGGGCGGCGCGGTGGCATCCACCACCGGGGACGATATTCCGATGGGGGTCAAGGCCTCGCTGCAGGAGCTTCGCCGCCGCGAGGTCGTCTGCCGGTGGACGGCGCCGTCCTGGTCCCGTGCCTCCAAGGTTCTCCGCGAGGTATCCCAGGGCGTCACCCTGACACAGGGTTTCCTGCCGGTTCCGCATAAGGACGGCATCGAATTTGACGGCCCGCACGATATCGAGCGGCTTTCGGTCGATGCTGAGTCATTGGTCTACGAAATCTGCCCTATCGAGGGCGCTCATTCCCACCCGTCCGGCCGTCTCTGGGGGGCACGCCGGGCCATGTACGCGAGGACATTTGATGCAACGGTTTTCGATGAATGGACGACAGCCAAAAAGGGCAAGCTCCGGCCCGAGGTCCGTTCGCTTTTCTGGCGTCCTGGTTCCGAGGCTGAACGGATCTATGACACTCACGGTTATGTGGAGAAACTCGGACAGGTCACTGACTCCGGCCGCTGCGATCACTGTGGCGGTACACGTCGTCGGCCCCAGTGCAAATGCGAATCCCCTGCTGAGCTGCGCGGCGCTGCTCGCCGTGCGGCTGCGGCCGCTGCCGGTCCCGCCCTGGAAGTCACAGAGGACGGCATTGTCGTGGATGACTCCCACGAATGCTAACCAGTGTGTATAGTTCTAAACATGGCAGAAACCCCAGCAACCCCGGACCCGCTCGCGGACTATCGCGGCGAAATTGACCGTATCTCTACCGAGTACAACACCGCGCTCCGGCGCATGGTGAACACGAAAAACAAGCTCAAGACCGTTGTCCTGGCCAGCATTAAGGCGGGAATGAGTGAGAATGAAGCCAGTAAGCTCGCCGCTGTCACCCGGAAAACCGTCCGGGACTGGCAGGGCAAAAAATAGGAGGGAACCGGATTTGCCGTCCGGTTCCCTCCACAACTTCCCTGAATCCTTCGCCGGGATTTTTCGCTCTTAGGAAAGTAGCTGTTTGCATTGACAACGATACCCGCCTCTGCTTCATCCGTCGATAACCACGCCCGGCGTTC
>NZ_JAUSYC010000004.1 GCF_030816485.1 Arthrobacter sp. B1I2
GGGAAGCGATCACTGAACACGCCTTCTTCTCGTGGAAAAACGGGCAAGCCCAAGGCCCTGACAACCTGCCCGAAGCTGCAGCTGAACTGCCGTCCCGCTACCGCGAACCATACCGGCCCGCCGTCAACTAACCACATAGCAAAGCGTTGCCCGCTGACTCGTCCGGGTTTAGCGGGCAACGCCTTCCCAGCCTGCCCATAGCGTGAAAGGACAACCTCGTGACTACAAGCCTCGCCCTGATCATCCCCGCCGACATGAACGAACCCGCCCGAGTCGAAAGCATCGATACTGGGCTACAAAACCTGCAATCCATCGTGGCAGGAAATATTGAAGCCGTAAGCGGGGATGACTGGCACTTCTACCTGAACGAGGAAGGCAAAATAATGCGCCTCAAACCCAACCGTCGTGCCGCGCTTCTGCTCCTTGAGGCAACCGGCATCCTGACAGATGTCTATTGCGGGAACGTGGTGTTTCTCGGGAAGACGGCCGACGGCAGCGAAGGCGATGTACCCGAACACCTGATCGATTTGGCACAACAACTTTTCGGCCTGAACCAGCCAGTCAACCAGTAACTAGCTCATAGGGGGTGGCCCGGGGTTCCTTTCCTGGTCCCACCCCCTATGCCCGGGTCCGGGAAAGTGCGGGGCGGGACACCGCAACCGTACCCGGCAAACGTCGCTGGTCACCGGCGGTGTCCCGCCCATCACGCGACATGTGCGGACCGATGCCAATGTGCCGCGCCACGTCAGAGTACACAACGGGTTAGACTGCAAAGGTCCCACCATTTTCCTTTTGCGGGGGAAAGCAAAAGAGCCGGCACCTTCAAGGTGCCGGCTCTTTTGTCTCCGCTGCGCAAGCGAGGAACCAGACCGCCTTGCAAAACAAATCCCTGCTATAGAGCGATGCGATGCCTCTTGGTGGGCGATCGCAAAAGAGGCTGTGCACACTCGCCGGGTACGGGCGGTGACATTCCCACTCGCGGTGGCCTGGCGATTGTGTGCAGCCGGTCAGAGGGGTCCCGTCGTCCAGATGTGTGCGGGAAAAGCAGCGGAGCGGTTGGGCTTTTGCCGTGCACATGTGGGCGAGGGGCAAGCTACCCGACCGGGACGCTTTCTGCGTCCACGGTTTCTGCCTGGGCAGATGTTGAGCGGCGGGGCTTACTGCTCCCGCGCGGGCGGCCGCCGGCCTTACGGGTCGGAGCATCGATACCAAACCCTTTAAGGTCGGTTTCGGTCCAGTCCGAGCGGAGCGCGGCGGCGTAGTCCTTGGCGTATTTCTGTTCAGCGGCGGCGAGCAGTTCGGCTGCCTCGCGCAGCTCGACGCCGCTGGCAGCAACGGTCCTTACGGCGTCTACTTTCCGGTCGCGGGCGGCGTCGATTTTGGCGGCCGCTTGGGCGGCAATTTCGTTGATGTCCATGCCACGAGCGTAACCGCCCGACGACAAGCGCTGTTGGAGGTTAAAGGAGTGTCGACACGGGGTGCCGAAAGCTGCAGAAAGCAGCCGGCCGGAGCAAGCTATGTGGTTATGTGCCATAACCGCGTGTCGATCCCCGGTCTGCGGTCGGGGTTCGGCGACACTGGAGTGTCGGCCCGGAGATTCCGGGGCGCTGCGCTGGGCATGGGGGAGGGGCAACGGATGAGCGAGGAGCAGAAGTCGCCCCGCCGTTTCGCCCGCCGCCGCCGGGCGAACATCGACGGAGATACGCAGTACGTTCGGGTGTCCATGTCGCAACGGGAACGGGCGCAGCTTGCCGTCCTGGAAGAACGTACCGGACGCAGCCCTTCGGAGATCCTTGTCAGTGCAGCGCTGTACTCCGAGAACTCCGAGTCCCTTGCGGAGCGCCGCGCGATGGCGGTGGAGTTCATGGCCGCCCGTCGCTACCTCGCCGCGCTGTCGAACAACGTCAACCAGCTGGCCCGGCAGTCGAACGCGACCGACGAGTTTCCCGAAGCTGCGCGCGTCGTGCTGACACGTGTCCGGGCCATTGCTGACCGCATCAATGGCATGCTCGATTCGATGGTGCGCTGATGATTCCGAACATCACCAAGGGCACCCGCATGCAGGGCCTCATCGCATACCTTGCAGGCCCAGGGCGCGCCAATGAACACACAGACCCGCACCTCGTTGCCGGCTCGCCGTCGATCATTGCGTGGCACAACGACGACGAACTCAACGCCACCGCGGCACAGGCAATCGCCCGTGAACTGGACCAGGCAAAGAACGTCCTCGGAATTGAAGTCGCCGGCGGCCATGTCTGGCACTG
Source organism: Arthrobacter sp. B1I2 (assembly GCF_030816485.1). Classification (NCBI taxonomy): domain Bacteria; kingdom Bacillati; phylum Actinomycetota; class Actinomycetes; order Micrococcales; family Micrococcaceae; genus Arthrobacter; species Arthrobacter sp. B1I2. The sequence continues at coordinate 2,265 of NZ_JAUSYC010000004.1, forward strand.
CTCCCTTTCCTTGCGTGCGGAAGAAGGGGATCTGACCGATCAGAAGTGGGGCGAGATCGCCCAGGACTTCATGGATGAAATGGGGTTCACCGAAGCCAGCGGACGTGCACCTGTCCAGTGGGTAGCGATACGCCACGGCCATAGCAAAGCCGGAAACGACCACATCCACATCGCCGCATCTATGGTTCGTGAAGACGGCACCAAATGGGACAGTTGGAAGGACTTCCCCAGGGCCCAGAAAGTGGCACGCGAACTGGAGAAGAAGTACGGGCTGGAAGAGCTTTCCCCCACGCATTCCACCCGGGGTTTGCGGCCTGGTGAGCGCGAAGCTTCCGAGCGGCGCGGCGCACCGGAACCCGAACGTCGGTCACTGGAACGAAAGGTCCGTGCCTGCGCAACGTCTGCCAAGGACGAAGCAGAATTTGTCCGTCGTATCCGACGCACCGGTGCCCTGGTCCGTCCCCGGTACGCGTCCGGCCGTGATGACGTGGTGGTGGGATACAGCGTGGCGGAACGTCCGCCGAAAGGCGGCCGGCCTGTGTGGTTTGGCGGCGGTCACCTTGCCAAGGACCTGGCACTGCCCAAGCTCCGCGGTGAATGGCAGGACACCCCCCAGTCTGCAGGCGAAGCCGTAGCCGAATGGGCAGCAGCAGCCCGCGGTCGCCGCCCCGTCACCAGTGGTCGTGAAGCCCACGAACCGGACCCGCAACAGTGGGAGCGGTACAGCAACGAGGTCGCCCAGCTGCGCGAAAACTTGCGCTCCGTACCATTGGACGATCACGCCACATGGGCGCACGTCGCACGGGAAACTGCCGGCGCTTTCGCCGCATGGTCCACAGCTACCGAAACTGTACCCGGCCCGCTGGCCGCGGCCGCGGCCGAGCTGTCCAAGACAGCCCAGCTGCGCCGGTACCCGGTCACGCCGCTCAGGACCGTAGGACCATCAGCCCGCGGAGCTTCCCTACTGCTTATGACCGCCACAGCCGGATCCGGCACCGCCGCCCAGGCAATCATGCTGCGGCAGCTGCTCAACGTCTCCAAAGCCATCCACGACATGCACAAGGCGAACAACGACCTGCGCCGGTCACGGCAGATCAACGCCATGGTCCGCACGCAACTGGCCATCGTAGCCAACGCCCTACCACCGGTGCAGGCGGAGCAATCGGCGAACGCGGTGAAGCAGGAATCAGCGAATGTTACCCCTGTGTCTGCTGTGGACGCCAAGCTGGCCGAAACGGTACGCCGTGCACGCGAAGGTCTGGAACCGATGAACAAGCCAGGATCCGTCCTGCCACCGAAGTACGAACGCCCAAGAACCCCGACAACGACCCGGACCGGAAACGACCGCCCGGACATCGAGCGATAGCACCAGGAAGGTAGAGCATGAGCGAATCAGACGGACTGGACGAGGTTGTAGAAACGATGCTCCGCACAGGCCTGACCGCCGCTGGACGAATCGGTGAAGAGCTGGCCCGGGCCCGGGAGCAACGCGTCCGCGTCGCCCAAGCTGCGGAGGAGCAACAGGGCCGCGAACTACGTGCCCGCCTCGACGGTGAACGTGCCGCCGCACGGGCACAGCTCGCACCGGCGCTGGATGCCCGCTGGTTGGACAACGCCAAAGCAGAAGACATCGTTCGGGTCCACCAGACCGCCACAGCTTGGAAGGGCCAAGACTCCGTGGCGCAGTCAGCGGCGGACGCCATCCGCGCGCAGGTACAGCAACGCTACGGGATCGACGTCAACGCACTCGCAACGGGTGCAGCCTCACTCAATGAAGCGGCACGTGCAACGTCTCAGGCTCAGGAGGAACAGACAAGGGCAACAGATGAAAATGCTAAGGCCGCCGAACTTCTCGCAGAAGCCGAACGTTCGGACAAGGACCGGCACCATAACGTCGAAGCGGACAACGCACGCCCGGAGCAGTTTACTGCGCAAGCAGGTGCAGCTTACGACGCAGCCGAGCGGCGTGAAGCCCTGGCAAGGGACCTTGAGCACGTAGCGGACCGGGAAGCCGTCCAGGCACGGCTGGGCGCTGACCGGGATCAAGCAACACCGCCGAGGGCAGCGGTGGCATCAAAGCATGGGAAAGGGCCCCAAGCGCGCAAAATGAGCGGCAGATTTGAGCCAGCCAAGGAGGCCCAAAAGGGTCTCAGCCGGTAAGTAGGTGGCTCAAAGCAGAACGCCCGACCAACGAAATGAGGGGGACTCGAACCCGCCGGTCGACTTCCGCTGCAAAGCGGGAATGGACTTCAACCCCCATAAAGGCTCAATCTCCCCCGAAGATGAGCTGTTCGACTTGCTCCGGTTCGATGTCGAGTTCTTCTGCCCATTCGGCCGTGCACTCGGTATACCGGAGGTAGCTACTGGCGCTGTACCAGGTTAGCCACAGGGGACCGATCTCCTTGCAGTGTTCACTGAACCATTCCGCGACGATACTATCCATGATCGGAGTGGTTGCCACCTGGCTGGAGGCCTTAGTAGCGAAGCTGATGAACTTTGTCGCGAAGGCAGGCCCCCACTGATCGAAGAACTTCCTGTCGTTTTTTCGTTTGCTCACAACATGCTCAAACGCTGCGGTCCCGCCATCGTTCATCGCGATCCCGGCGAGCGTGTGCAGTTCGGCGGCGAAGTCCTTCCCATTCTCGGGGTCCGTGTTCAGCCGGACGACGCGATCGGCCCGATAGGGACCGAAGTTGGCCTTGGCGTAACCCCAAAGGTAGCTGGCGATGTAGGCGTCGAGTGCCGAGTCCGTGTCACGGACAAGCTTGAACGATTCCAATACGGCAGCGCGGTCAATGGGGTTGGGAAGTGTTTCGAGAATGCTGTAGCTGCCGAGATAGTTTTGCCAGTTTTTCTTCTTCCACTTGAATGCCTCCTGCGGAGGACGTCCCTTCGCATCCCACTTTCGGAATCTCGCCTTCAGATTTTCTGGTACGGCTGGCATGGTGGTATTTCCCCCCAGGTAGATGGTGCACTTACCTTCCCATAGGACATGGGTCAGGGATCAACTGCTGCACGCGCTTTTCTCTCCCTCAAGCTGGCATGGATGCCGTCCTGTCCCTTGGACAGGATCAGATGCATGCTCCATCGTGTGCGGCAGGGCCGTCATACTGTCGCCGGTCAGGAAGTTTCCGTGTCCCGGGCACGCCGATCTCCTCCGCCCTGGAGAGACCTCCAGCTCTGCGCCCCTTCGATTGTCGTCGGCGCGTTTTATGCTCGTAACCCCCGAGATCAGGAGCGTGGCATGTCTACCTTTCACCCGCTGGGAAGGGTAATGGGTGATTTCGATCCAGAGTCGTTTGATGACTCGTTGAATGAACTCCTACCCTTCCGCAACTGCAGGACCCCTTCGGATGCACGCGCGATCCTGCGCGAGAACATCGAGAAGGATGTCGCAGCAATCCTCGAGCTGGTCGCAGACGCCGACGCCTTTGATGTCATCGAGTTGATGCGGATGCGGGAGTTCTCCATCGTCCCCGACCCCCGGCTCGCACCGCCTGGCGGCGCGTCACTGCCGGTGGAGATCGTCGCAGCCATCCTACTGGCGAGGCCATCTCGCAAGCCCGATCCCATCCCACGGGGGGACACGCGGCCGCACGAGGTGATCTCGGACTTGCACGAGCGCTGCGTCAGGCTGGCCCGGATAGCTAGCTACCGTCAGCTGGCAGAGGGCCAACTCCGCCGTGAACCGCTCGGTCGGCTGGCTAGCGAGTACCAGGGCGCTGTACTGAACATTCGGAATTTGCAATACGACCACATCCGCGACGGACACGACGGCAGGTTGTTCGAGACGGCAGTCTCGAACGAACTCATGCGGACGCACCTCGGCTATGGGTACTCCGACGTAGTGGCAGTGCGATCGGCGATGAATGAAATCTCTGCTGAACGGATGACCCGCCTCCGCGACGAGACCGGTGATCTTTTGATGGCGCACCAGCACCTCGACCCCAAGGACGTTCCTCGCGAGGTCAGGGAGCAGTTCATGTCCGGGATGATCCCGTTCATGTTCCTCCCCGCCGACCGGTCCATCATCACGTCGTCCGACGTCGCAATCGCGTCGGGATTGGACGTCGCAACAGCGAGGAGGGTCCTCACCTCGTTCGCGCAGCAGTTCGACGACTCGGCAAGCCCGGGCGAGCGAGTCTTCGATCTACTGATGGGCAATAATCCGTTCCTAGCGCGACCGTTGATGTCCGACGGAGACGACAATTTTGCTCTGACATCCAATGAGATCGGCCTGGACGTGCTCCGGCGGATCTTCGAGCGCGCACTTCCTCCCAATTCCCCCGATGTGCGCAGGTATGACCAGAAGGCCAGGCAGCCGGTCAGTGAGGAACTCGCCAAGAGCTATCTGGAGACTGTTCTCGGGGCCAGGACCTTTCGCGAGAGTTACCACTACCTTGCTCCCAAGGCGGGTGTCTCCGCAGACGAGCTCGGGCCCGACTGTACGACCCATCGTCAATCCGCCGACGATGTTGAAGGCGACGCGCTCTTCGTAATTGATGATGTCGCGGTCGTCGTAGAAGTGAAGGGGAAGTCGATCGCCGACCAGGCTCGACGCGGCGATGTGCGACGCCTGACGAACGACCTCAAGGCGACCCTAGGGGACGGCGCGCGCCAAGCCACCCGCATTCGCGAGCTCATCGAAACCAATCACGGCATCTGGGAGAGCCCCACCACCTGGCTGGACCTATCGAGCATTCGTGAGGTACGGACTCTTGTCGTGGTGCTCGACGACATCGGTCCGCTCGGCACTAACCTCGCTGATCTCCAGCACGCGGGGATCCTACCCAAAGACCGCCCGCCGCTGGTTCTATCGCTGCACGATCTCGCTGTCATAGCAGAGATCGGCGAACGTCCGTCAGAGTTTTTGCTCTACCTGAGGCGGCGCACCGACAGCCCCGTGACCACCTACTACCGCGCTCTCGACGAGCTCGATCTCTACATGCTGTTCCTCGCTGCCGATCTCTATGTCGAAGAGGACCCCGATGAGGTCAAGACCATGCATCCGACGTTGCCACCGGTCACGAAGACGGAACGCCGTCGTTACCAACGCTCAGCCGTGGGCACTATGGTCAGCGACAATTGTGTTGAGCTGACAGCCTGGATGAACCGCGACAAGCTCCCGCAGGATGAGCACCCCGCCAAGCCCTCCATGAACGCGCCAGCCGAGATGCTCGAACTGATCGACCAACTTAACGCGGCAGGCAAACCCGGCTGGTTCCGCTGCGGAGCGGACCTTCTCGCCTTATCCGGCGAAGGGCAGATGCGCCTCTTGTCGATGATCAAGACTTGCGCCAAAGCTACTCGCAAGGACGGCATGTACCACGACGCCATGACCGCAAATGCGGGCATGTGGGGTTTCTCGACGGTGTTTATGGCCACAGGACCCTCTGGTACCCCGATCATCGAGGTCACGGAACGGCTGCAGCTCTACGCGAAGGTCAAGCAGTACCAGTTGCAAGCAGATCGCGCCTACGGCTGGATTTTCGACGAGAACGGCTCCCTGGAGGACACCTTCTATCTCAACTCGGTCCCACAGAGTGATTCCGAGCTCGACGGGCATATCGCGGAAATGAAGCTCCAGCCAGTAGGTCGGAGAATTCCGCCTATTCCGCCTTCGGCGCGTCGGGCAACGAAGCGGATAAAGAAGCGCAAGCGTCGCTGACAAGCTGGATGAAGGGCTACACGTAGAGCGGCAACGATGGAATCCCAGTTACGAACGCCCGTGTTGAAGACGGAACGGGCCGCCGAACTGGTCCAGTTCCATCCGCGAACAGGTACAGCAACGCTACGGCATCAACACCGACTCCCTGGGAACGGGTGGGGACGTTGTGGCTGCACTGAATGCAGCGGCAGGGGTAAAGGCCCTGGCTCAGGAAGAATGGACAGCGTCAACGGGGGCCAGCGCCCACGCCGCCCAGCTTCTCGCAGAAGCAGAACGAGCAGACAAAACCCAGCGCAAAAACGTCGAAGCCGACAACGCCCACCCCGAACAGCTGACCATCGAGGCCGTTGCAACTTACGACTCAGCCGAAAGCAAGAAGCCCTTGCAAAGAGCCTCGACCACATCGGAGACAGGGAAGCAGTGGAAGCCAGACTCACAGCGGACCGCAGCTAAGCCACCCCTCCTACAGCAGCCGTAGCGCCAATCCACACCAAGGCCCCCCAAGCACGCAAAACCCGGACAGCATCCGGGCCAAAGAAACAGGCACACAAGGGCCTTGGCCGGTAATCAGGCTGCCAAAGCAAAACCAAGAGACGGACGCATTGCCAAACCCAATTGTCTAATGCGTGCTTTGCCCGTTCTCAGCCTTGCCAACCATCTCTACCACTTCCGCTGAGCACCCCCAGGAGAGACTCACCCCCGAGCCACCGTGGCCATAGTTATGAATGAGGTTGCTGACGTCGGGGTCGAACTCCAACCGGATTGAGGGCCTGTATGGCCTAAGTCCCGCCAAATGTTCCAAGACAGTAGCGTTCGCTATGTCTGGTACCAAAGCAGCACATCTAGCCAAGATTGAAGCGGCCAACTGATCATCGATATTCGAATCGTCGCAGTCAGTGTCCTCAGATCCTCCAAGCACTATGTCTTGTCCTCGCGGGAGGATGTATGTCATGCCACGGGGGGAGAAATCATCGGCGATGTACTCGGTAATCGATCCATCGTGGGTCACCCTCACTATCTGCCCCTTAATTCCCCGGAGCGTAGAATCCCCGGCCAGCGTGGCGGACCCGAGGCCCGTGCAGTTGATATACCAATCTGCGGGGAACCGCTCCTCCACCTCACTGAAGTTTTCGAAGGTGTCGGATTCTAGTCTCACACCCAGATGTTCTAGGCGCTTCATCAAGTAAGGCAGGTATACAGACATGTCGGCGATGGGGACCTCAATGATGTAGCCACCAAGCATGGTTTCAAGGGGATAGTCCCAGGGTAGGCGTCCTTTAAGCTCCTCAAGCGTCAACGCCTCATAGGAAGGCACTATGTGCTGCCACGCGGCACCCGTTCGTCCTTGTACGAAGTCTTCAGCATCTGGACTCGTTTCCCGCACGCACTCTATGCCTCGCACTAGTGTCACGCCCGTCTCTTCGATACGAGACAACCTGATGAGCTCGTCGAGTGCGGTAACGGACCACCGTTCGACTCGTTCATCAACTTCCACCCAGAACAGGTGCCAAATCGCTGTTGCCACCCAGGAAGTTGTACCCGCCAAGTAGTCTTTTGCGGCGACAGTGACTTCGTGGCCGGCTTCCCTCAACCTAATGGCCGTGGTGAGCCCAGTAACTCCGCCTCCGATGACGGTGACTTTGCTCATCATGTTCCTTTCCTCAAAACTTTAGGTGGTGGGACGGCGGGCCTGCTGCTAGCGGTTGTTGCGATATTCCGGGTTGACGAGGTCAGCATCATCTCCGGAATTGAGCAGGTTCAGGAGCGAAGTTGTTGCCCTAGCACCAACTCGGGCATTTGTCTCTGCGGTGTTGAAAGCTGTCTGAGCATTCGACGCGAGCAAAGCGCCAAGCGGCAGGTCATCGGCCTGCAGAGGGTAGTCAACAGCGGCTCGGAGTTCGCCGTCTGCTACCCGTTGCAGAAGGGCATCATTGTCAATCGCTTCCTCAAAAGCAGCGTTAACCAAAACGCTTCCAGGCTTTATCGACTTGATGGCTGTTGCGTCAAGCGCGGTTTTGCCACGGTGACGGCTTACGTGAACTGAAATAATGTCCGACTGCTCCACCAGTTCGTTAAGGGAGACGGACGTGACCTCGTCCGAGGGTTTGCCCTCCGTAGCGATCACATGTATGCCAAGCGCTTTCGCCTTGCGCGCAAGCGCTTGACCGATGGCTCCGTACCCAACAATTCCGAGCGTCAGCGAGTTGAAGTCACGAGTGATCGAGAAATCTGGGCCTCCTGGTGCTGTAAGCGCCGGGATATTGCGGACCAACATCAGAGCACTGACAAGGCTCCACTCCGCAACGGCATCGGCGTTCTCACCACGTGCAGCTGAGATGGCAATGCCTTTTGAAGTTGCTAGCCTCCACCCCGGGATGAACTCTGCGTATCCCGAGCCTGTGAAGGCTATCGCCTTCAGAGTATCTGCGGCATGAATTACCTTGTCAGTAACAGATTCGATGCCGCCGAGAATATACCCGTCAGCTCCCGAGATGTGCTGGATAAGCGTCTCCTCGTCGGCTCTTGGCACATCGAGGCGGTCAATCTCATATCCCTCAGCCTTGAGTCGTTCCTCGTCAGGACCGCCTATGGGCAGAAAAAGGGAGTCGGTAATCAGGATTCTGGGCATTATGAAGCCTCCTTTATAGCTAATGAGAGTTGGTTTAGCATTTCGTGCGCATTAGTGGTCGTTAACGGAGATTCCGGATAGTAAAGAGTAATGATCCTGTTGCTGGGGCCGCCTTCGAGGTGGTTAAGGAAGTTTCGGCGCGCCAATTCTTCAAACTCAGCATTGCCGTCACCCAGCACTGATATGGCGATCTCATTTGGCTCAATATCGCTTTCCCCTAGATATCCCAACCGCAGGGAGTGCCAGAGGGCAATATCTACCGAGCAAGGTAAGCAGCCGTACTGACGAAGGTACCTGTTGGCGTCGCGGTCCAGCTTCCGCACTTGCTGGGGCGGCAGTAACTGACCCAGCTGAGGTAGCCATCGGCGCAGCCTTGTCTCAAAGAACCAGCTGTCAGCCGGGCAGCCGAGGGTTGCGACGAGGTCAAGTAGTTCCCTTCCGCGTTCTTCTGCGCTGGCGGGGGAAACTTTTTTGTCATCAAGGAGGATGACAGTTGTGACTTCATGACCATTCGTTTCGAGCCACTCCTGCACAGTTAACGCGGCCTCTACACTGCGAGAAATTTCTTGTTGGTCAATTGTTGCAAGACTAGAGTGAGCAAATTCAAGGGACACCTTCATGACAGGCCCTCTTTATGGCGGCGAACGATGCGTTGAGCATCTCCCCCCAAGGCGATGGCGGCTGTGCGCATCCTTTCAAACTTCAATAGTGCTCCTTGGATCCGAATGGGGTCGTCTGTGAACTCCGCCTCCTTTAAATCTTCATCTCCGTCGTCAACGGAGCTCGCTTCTCGCAGGAGGGTGTCGTCGTAAATAACAAAGTCCCGTCGCGAGGCCGGTTCAACACTGTCGGGCTCCAGAACATAGGCCTGTATTTCCAGCTGAATATGCCGTTCGAGCGTAGGCAGGAGTGCTTCAATTCCGCTTTTTGGCACCAGAAAAATTCGAGTGATGTCGACTTTCCGGTTGAGCAGCTTCTCATGGTGTTCAAGATAGGTATCGCCTCCGGCGCTGCTCCACCAAGCCTCATCCTGGTAACTCACGGCGCGCAGGTGGGAGTTGCAGGATTCGACAGCTTGCTGAGTAAGCTCCGGTTCTTCCAGCGGCGCGACCTCGATAGACCCCCGGGCTGCTCTCTCGAACTCGTTTGAAAGTCTCTTAAGGACGTTGATTGCTTGGGTATGCATGAACGGACTCCGCTGAGGCAGAAGTTTCGCTGCGTCGCGGAGGCCGCGGAGGTAGTAGTCGACGCCGCCCTTTGCCGGTTGCGAGCCGGCCTCGGTAACGTCGGCATCGTATCCCACTAATTCGAGCCAAGACCGAGCGTCATGACCAACCGCTTTCGCGAAGCCCAAAATTTTGGCCTCTGAAGGGCGGGAAGCCTTTCCGGTCTTTGGATTCACACCAGCCTCAATCGTGCGGACATATCCGTCGCTGCAGCCAGCTAGCTCGGCGAGCTCGCTTACAGACAATCCGGCCTCCCGCCGAGCTGCAGCCAACTGGACACCTAGCAAGACCCTGTTCTCCTGAGTGTCAGACACTCCACACCTCCCCCTCTTCTCCATAAATACTCTGCCTTACTTCGACTTACTGTCGCAATAGTTTTTTCACAAATCTTATACGTGCAACTTACCAAAAATGTGTTGACGGTATGTGCACATACTGGGATAGTAAGTGACACATACCGACTCGTGAGGTGATGGCAATGGAAGTACTGGTCGAAAACGACGTGTCTCCGCGGAGAGAACGGCCCTTCGGTTCCTGGTTCATCTTTGAGCTTTTGGATCATGCCGGACTTGTCGTTGGGGGAGGAAAGATCATCGCCCCGGGGCCCATCGCGGCTGAAAGGACTGCGTCGCTTCTCCTAGCTGGGCGGTGCCGCGTGCGCGTCCTAGCTGACGCGCCTGATGCCGTGTTGCAACAACCGTAAAGCGCGATTCCCGCGGGCGCAGGAGTGCAAGACGCTCATCCTGCGGCGCTTGGTTTCGCACCACTGCTCTGTACGACCGAGAGGTCAAACGGAATTCAAAAGTAGTTCTCGCCGTACACCCATAAGGGAGGACAAAGTGAAGACTCGCACCATCTCTACTGATACCTGGAAATACTTTCCGTCCCCTGGCCCCCGGCGTCCTCGCGTCCGCCGCGCAGAATTTACAATCACGGACCGCTCAAAGTCCATCTGCTCCGTGACCGGACACATCCGCTTCCGGGATCGTGACCAGGCAGGCCAAGCTATGAGCTCAGTGCGTCGCGAGCGTGCACGTGGCTTAAACGCATACGGAAGCAGTCCCAACGATGACATACGGATCTACCGCTGCCCGGAGCGGGGGTGCAACGGTGGCTTTCATCTGACGTCCGTGCCCGAAGGGACCGAGGAGAGGAAATCCAATCCCCTCGTCATGCCTGAAGCGTCTGCCATTACGTATACCAGGCCTCTAACCTGCCACCTTATCGACATCGAGAATGAGATGGGCGGCGGATATTGGACTGCCGGTGACGTCGAACTCTGGTGGCAAATTTACCGCCAGCAGGCAGTCGGGATCACGTTGGGCGACTTGGTCATTGTGGGTGTGGCTGAACGCGCCGCACGAAAGGTCCGGAACGGGATGCGCGGCGAAAACGTCAAGTGGCGCATCGGCAGTGATGGCCCCGATGGCGCCGACCTCGCTCTCCTTAATGCAGTCAATGTCTCACGGATTTCCCGTCGCTACTCAAGGCTCGTCGTCGCGAGTGGAGATCACATTTTCGCCCCTCTCGCCCAAGAGGCACGGGTGCTCGGAATGAGCGTGCAGGTCGTTCTGGGCAAGGGACGGGTCTCTCGGGACCTCAAAGAGGCCGCAACCATTCAGACAAGAATTCGCTCTAGTTCTCGTGAGGCTCAGCGTCGGACGCTCGCCGCCATTCGTACTGTCCACGCCGCCGCAGTTGCGGCCTGATTCAGAAGGCAGAGAAAAATGAAGAAGCTCCTTGCCATCCTTGTCATCGTCGTAATCGGCTTTCTCGGTTGGTTGAACTGGGAACGCATTGCATTCGTGATCAGCCCCCTCGCCGGCGTTCAGCAGAGCGCCGGGACTACGAGTCAGCCAGGGACGGTGACGCTCGCTTCCGCACCTAACCCCAGATACCGGTACGCGCTCCTCGACCCGACCACGTCAACGGACGAGTCATTTCGTGAATCGATGAAGTCCAAGTTGGCGGCCTCAGTTAGAAACTATGTGCCTGATAAGCCAAAGGACACGAAAAATGGCGTGGAGGAGCTGGTCGGCATCCACATGGTGCTGCGGATGGTCGGCACTCTTCCCCTTCAGTACGGCGCCCCTGAATACACCATCGACATTCCCAGTGTCCCGGCGTTACCCGCTCGTCCCGACATGACGAAACCGGGTGCCCTGGACCCAAGATCGGATTATGACCAGTGGAAGCACGCCCAGAATGCGTGGTCGGAGCAGTACAACGCGGCGACAGCCGCTGCGGAGCAAGCCACTGCTACCCTCCAAGGCGTAGAGCTCAACGTAGACGGGTGGTCCGCAGTGACCGCCGGGGTCGTGTCGCTTGCGCTGCTTGCACCTGCGGACGGTGATGTCGCCTTCCTCGTGATGTCGGACCTCGACGAGAATCAACCGCAGCAACCCGCGGCCTTCAACGGGCACCCGTTGGTGGTGGTGCAGCCTGACCCGGTCGGCGACGTGAGCCGATGGGACTCGCTCTTCAATAGCTTCAGTTCCTGGTCCGCGTCCAACGGAAGCGGCGATATCACACGTGTCAGGCCCGAGGCCTCGGACACCACCATTCGCGCCTTCGTCAAAGGAGCCTGATCATGCTGCTACCGATTCTTCTTATTGTTGGTGCCGTCGGCGTCCTTGGCTGGGCCGCGTACGCTGCGCCGATGCTGCTTCGCCCTCGCATCGCAGCAAAGCAGCAAGCCAAGCACGAGCATGTTGAAGCCGGCCGCGAACTCGTACGCCGGAATCCGCTCGACTACGTGCGGGCCTTCTTCTCTCGGATTGCGCCCACCCGGCTGAAGCTCGAACAAGCCGTCAAAGCAGCGCAGGATGCGCTGGCATCGGCCGAGAAGCGTGAAGCCCGCCTGCTGTCGGGTTTCACGGGCGGGATAGAGCCTAATCATCGGAGCGTGGTTGTCACGTTCATCATGTTCGGCATTTGGGTGGTCAGCGTGGTCGCCCACGCCTTGATTGAGCTGCCCATCATCACTGCAGTCTCCGGCGGAGATCTCCTGTTCGGCTTTCTCGGCACGCTGCTCGCACTCAGCATCCCGGTAATTGCATCCTTGCAGGTCACCCGTCTGGTCCGTCAACGCCGCCAACGCAAGATTGAGCCGCTGCCGTTCAGCCTTGCAATGGCCGGCATACTTACCGCCTTCATCGCGGTTGTCGTCTTGCTTACCGCGCTTGCGCCCATCCGCGCCGAGGTCGAATACCAGGACAAGATCCGCACGGTTGAGCAGCAGATTGCACAGTACACAGAGGACGGCGACGACAACGCACTGCTCTTTGCTCAACGGAACCTGGAAGAGCTGCGCAGGCAGCAAATCCGATCGGCGGAATGGAACCAGGCCCTCGTTCCGATCGCCGCCATGGCGGAGTTTGCCAGCGGGTTCTCTCTGCCGGTGGCGATACCGCTAGTTCAATTACGGCGAATACGCCGTGAGAAGGCAGCGGCGCAGTCCTCTGTTATAGAGGCGGAAAATGCCGTCGCTCTGCAGCGTGCAAGTGAGTATCAGGAGTTGTCCACAACCTTTCAGGACGCCGGTGTCACTCAGGCTGACCTGCAGGGGGCAGTGGCAACAATGGCGAATGAGAACACGGCTGGGCCTCTGCCGCTGGAAACGGGCAATCGAGTGGCAGCAGACCCAATCCCAGATACGACCGGCACGGAGCCCAAGCCCACAGGGCCCCTGCCTTCGGCGACGCCGCACCCGTCGGCGTCACCGGAAGCTCCTACGCCCACGTCCGCGGCGCGTCCGTCTCAGGCTTTCCCACAGAATCCTCCCAGCACGACGCCCGCCACTCCGGCCGAGCGCGCACACGATGTACTCGACGACAGCTTTGACCTGAGCTAATCACTTTCACGAAAGGCAATGCCATGTCCACATACCGCTCCTCCACCGCCAGCCTTAACGCGTCTGTCGTAAACCTCGCCGGCAATGTCAGCGCCGAGTACGATGCCCTGCTGCAAGGCATGTGTTCCGTTGATGCAGCAAATTTGGCCGCAGAAATCGCCACCACGCCGCTCACCACCGTTGCTGCCGCCCAGTCCGCGTGGGAACGCATCGACCAAGTCCTACCCAATTGGCAGGTGGACCTGCCTACTCCAGCTATTGTTGCTCTAAAGTCGGCACGAACTGGCTCCCAGCCTTTGCCTACGGCACTCGGCTTCGTTGCGCATAGTCTCGCTAGCCTCGAGCGTCTTGCCATTGCAGATGTGTCCAGCGACGTGCTCGCAACCCTGGGCTATGCACTGCAACGTGTTGACGGTCAACGCACCAGCGCGATCGAGGCGCGACGTGGCCACGAGACCCTCCTTGTTGCAGTCGAAGACCAAGGGCGAATCACCACGGACCACGCTGGCCTCGCAGACAACACATGCTCCAGCCGGCAGAACGACTACGTGGAGGCCATGCGGCAACGTGGCGTGCTCTTCGACGATGAGATCACCGTGCAGCATCACGACCCGCGCGGTGGTTCACCGATTGCGAATGCGGCCCGCCATGGCGGGCCAAGCCTTGCAGCAGGAGCAGTAATCGAGGGCGATGGCCGGAACGGCTCTCTCACGACCTCCCTCTCCAAGCGAGGTAAACGCAATTCACAGCGGCTCACCGAGGGGGGCATTCGATGAACGCCAAGAATGGCTCAAACACGTCGGAGTTCAGGGCAGGTACCGTGTCTGATGCCCTCGGGCATGCGCTTGTGGATGGCAGCACTATCGTGCTTAATCAGGTGATCGGCGATGTCCTCGTCGATGATCACAGCATCCGTGACCTCCCCCGAGTGCTCAGCGTCCACGCGGCGAACCTCGGCATGCCGACGCTTCGGTATACAGTCGCAGCTTTGATCGAGGCGATAAACGCACCTGGTGGGCCAAAAGCGCGCGTCCCGTCGGACATTGGGGATCGCACCCCACCGACGGTAGCAATCGACATCATTCGAGAGTCGTGCCTGAGCGCTCAGGTGCCGCACGTTGTCGTGATTGACTTCGCTGAGCACATTCTCCCGAACGATCAGATGCAGTCGGCCAGTGGGGATACCGCACGCATTGTGGAACAACTAGCGAGGCTCGCCACGGATACTGCCTGGACAAAGGCGGGGCACCGCATCGTCATCATCGGAAGAACGGCCCGAATCGACCACCGGTTGACCCGGCTCCCCGGCATGCAGGTTCTGGAATTAGGTTTACCTCGACTTGAGGAACGCAGACGAGCCCTTGAACTGATGACACAGAGTTCCCGACACAAGCTGGTGCTCGCGCCGGATCTTAACCTCGACCGTGCCGCTCGCCTCACAGGTGGAATGTCAGTTCAAACCTTGAGCGCTATGCGCCATCACACGTCGGCGGAGCACCCGCTTTCTGTCGAGGACATTCTCAAGCGCAAACTTGCCGCTATCCGGCAAATGGCCGGAGACACGCTCATCGTTCACGACGATCTGCTGAGTCTTGACGGCGACGTTGCTGGACTCTCTCAGGTCCGCCGATTCCTGCAGGAAGAACTCAGCCGAGGGAATCACACATTGCGGCTGATCCTCGCGGGTCCACCTGGCAATGGGAAGACCAGAGTCGCGACCGCTATCGCGGCATTTTTAGGCGTGCCCGCAATTGAACTGGGGCATATTCTTAACCGCTACGTAGGTGATAGCGAAGCTAACCTAAGTCTCGCCCTTGAAGCAATCGAAGCAAATGCCCCCTGCCTCGTCATCCTTGACGAGGTGGATCAAACATTCCTCGGACGCCGCGGAGAATCTGCCGCATCTGAGGGCGGGCAGGTCACGGCTAACCTCCGCGCAGCGCTGTTTTCATGGTTAGGCGATGTTGGATCACAACGTGGAATTTCGGTCATTGGACTCACTAACCGTCCTGACCTCCTTGATGATGCAGCGGTCGACCGGTTCACGCTTATTCCCGTTCTTCATCCGACCCCTTGGGATGCAGCTCAGATTATGCAGATTCAAGCACGCCGGGAGCATATGAATTTTGACGTCGACGGCGCTGCCCTCGCTTTGCTGGAAGCGGACACTGCGTTTTCTGGACGGCAAGCTGTTCGTCTGCTCGGCCGCGCCCAAGTGCACGCGCTGGAACAAAAGAATGATCAGATTGAGGGCCGGCACGTTGCATCTGCCATCGCAGAATCCATGCAGCACATCGGGGCAGAGGAGGAACGCCAAGCACTTCTAGCCATCAGGTTCTGCTCTTGGGCAGGACATCTTCCCTGGCTCGCAGCTAGGTATCTCGGCGACGAGTCCGCCGCGGTCCCGGCCTACCTGGAGCCCTACGTACGTGCTGATGGCACGGTTGACCGAAGCGCGCTTGACGGGCGCCTCTTCGAGGTGGAGAGTCACCGTGGTCAATAAGCACCCAGACCGCGACTGGATCGAGGGCACGATATCGGCCCTCCAGCAATGGCTCGAAGTTCCCGTCGCGTCACCCACGAGCCAGCTTACGGGCGGTGGTGCCGTGGGCCTGGTCGAGTCTCGCCTCAGTGCTATGCATGCGAACCGGTCCGTACTACTAATGCCAAGCGCGACGTACGGGATGCTCACCGTACTTACTTCCCTCGGCGTGGGGCCCGGCGACGAGGTCCTCATCCCCACACTTGACTGGCCGTCAACATTGGCGGTTGTTCGCACCTTAGGCGCAATCCCCGTACCCGTCCCAGTGTCCTCCGACACATGGACCATCGATCCAGCTGCGGCGGCCAGCCGCGTCTCTAACAGGACACGTGCGGTCGTAGCGTGTCACTTGCTGGGGGTGCCTGCAGACGTACCCGCACTTCGGGCAGCAATTCCCCACATTCCCATCATTGAGGACTGCGCTCAAGCAGCAATCGGATCCGCGATTGACGGACACCTCGTGGGCACGCTGGGAGAGGCAGCAGTTTATAGCTTCGGACCCGGAAAATTTATTGATGTCGGTGAAGGAGGAGCGGTAGTTGTCGCCGACTCTAACCTCCGCGACTCCCTTCTGAGGGCCGCAGCTCACCCTGTGCGCCAGATTCATGCAGGTATTCACAACGTCGAAAGATCAGTTCTGAACATTCGCATCCACCCGCTTGCAGCTGTGCTCCTGGGAATAGCGCTTGACGGAATCGACGTTCAAACAAAGGTCCGTCAGCGTCAACGGCTCGTGGCCCGCCTAGTCAAGAGTGGCATGCACCCGCTCGGAAATGACAAACGACGTGAGGTTGCCACAGAAGTCGTCGCGGTTGCAGCGGACGAATTCGAACCACTCGGCCAGCCTGGGATTGATCTTCGCTATGGAGAGGTCATTGATGTCGGCGCTCTTATTAAGGGCACCGCAGCGTCACATACGTTCGCATTCTGCACTGCCGGTACTTCCGAAGACCAGCGCTTAGACGTAGGAACGTCTGAAGCGGCTACCCCTCTTTCTAGAGTGGGTTGGAGGTGATTACTATGAATAGTTTTGTGGCTCTGTCCTATCGCATGGCCGGTTACGTATGTCGTAGCTGTGGTTATGAAACGTCTTATCCGGGCAATTTCCGCAAATGTCCTGTTTGCGGCATAAAGTGGGGCTAATCGTGGGCGCAGCCGCTTGAAATTTCGAGCGGCTGCGCGCGTTCGGCCGAACTGCCAAGTCACTAAGAGGAGCATCGCCTAAAAAAGCCCTGCTGGCGGGGGTTCGCATGGGAGAGCTTTGAGCTTATTTGTTGCGTGGCCGCCGGCAACAGGTTTGCATCCCTTGAATGGACCGTCCGCGGAGAGCAGGACTCCCATGTGATGGTCTGCGTGGTCGCGCCACCAGACGCTCATGCCCGTTGAGCCGTCGAGGCGGAGGAATTCCCAAGACCGCCATAATGCTTCCAGTCGACTGATGGCTTCTTCGTGTTTCCACCAGGAGGGGCACCATGTTCTGTCTGTTCCGCTGAGGCTGCGCCGGTAGGACGGGGAGAGGCGTTCCTGCACGAAGCTGACCAGGTCCTTGTAGAACAACTCTGGTTCAGCGGCTTCTTCTGCTTCAGGCTCCCCAGCTTCCTCGGGCACTGGAGGTTGGTCGGACACGTCGGGCTCGTCGTCCCATTCGCCCAAGTCACTCATCGGCAGGGCCCCTGCTGGATGCTGCTGCCGTAACCCACGGATTCACCGTTTGACCGGCCACCGCACCCGCAGCTGGACGCTTGGAGGGGTCGTGGGCGGCGATGGAGGCCCTGATCTCGGCGTCATTTTTGCCGCCCATCCAGGGCACTGTTTCGAGCAGCGCTGCGGGGGCGCCGGAGGCAAACATGATGGCGCGGCCGCGGGGAAATGATGCGAGGTCGGAGACGTCGAGGGTGCGTTCTTTGCGGTCGTTGTCGTAGTTGTAGGAGACCCCTTGCTTGGACCGGCTTTTGGTCATGTTGGAGTACCGGTATTCGCCGACGAGCTGCGCGACTTCGTTCAGGAACTCGGCTTCGGCAACGCCGCCGCCGTAGACCTTGATGTTGGAGGCGGACCAGAGTTTCCGCATGCCTTCCCGGCCCCAGACTTCCACGCCTTGGGACCAGGACTGGAGGATGGTCATCAGGACGATGCCGCGGGAGCCGTAGTGGCTGTACAGGTTCGGGAGTTCCCGCCATCGGCAGACGTTCGCTGCCTCATCCAGGACGCCAATCATCGGTATCTCCAAACGTCCCCCGCGTGAGTGGACGGCGAGTTCTTCAGCCGCTTCCACTGTCGCTACCGTCAGGGCTGTGACCAGGGGGCCGGCAGTGCCTTTGCCTTCCTTGGACAAGCTGTACAGCGTCCCCTTGGAGCGGACGAAGGCGGCTGGGTCGAACTGCGGCCGGTTATCAGCCGGGCCAAGAGGCGTTACCCAGCGGGAGACTTGCCGGTTGGTCAGGCAGGAGGCCATTTGCAGGGCGGTGCCGTAGATGCCGCCGCGCTGTTTGTCGTGGAGGTTGATTACGCCCTGGACGGCGTTGCCGGTCTGGGTGAAGCCGGCCTCCATCAGGATCGGCACGGCCGCGTCGTCGGTCGGGTCGGTCAGCCAGGTGTGCACCTGTGTGATGGGAAGGTCAGCCAGGGCGGCCGCGAGCAGCAGGCCGGCGAGCAGGTCCTGCCCGGCAGGGTCGAAGTATGCGTCTGTTTGGGCTCCTGGCCCGCGGGATCCGGAGGCGAAGTGGTCGGCGAGGCGGGCGGCGCGGACTTCGTCGGTGACGTAGGACAGCGGGTTCCACCACCAAGAAGGTTCTTCCAGGGCGACGGCCTGGGGGTCAAAGACCCACACCGGGCCATCAACGGCGCGGACGTCGCGGGTGCCGTCCACGATGTCGCGCTTGTTCGAGGTGACCAGGGCAGCGCCGGGTGCGGAGAGGATGGCTGGGATCGCACGGGAGGTGGTTTTGCCTGTTCGGGGTCCCCAGATGTCGATGTGCATGTCTTCCCAGGACCCGAAGACCATCTGCTTGCCGATCACGGTCTTGCCCACGGGGATGCCCGGTGAACCTTCCACGCCCAGGCTTTTGGCCTTTTCCGTTGCGCCGCGCAGGGTCTGAGCTTTCAGGTCTTTGGGCGTGGCCATGTAGCGGGCTGCTGCATCAACGCGGGAGCGTTTGGACGTGCCTTTCAGAACCGCCCGGGTGATCAGGACAGCCAAGGCCACCAAGATGACACCGAAGCTGACCAGCACCCAGGTAGCCGGGGCGGGCCATGTGACGGTGCCTTTGATCAGGCCCACCAGGAGTTCGGCCGGGTTCTTGGGCAGCTGCTGGCCGTCTCCTGCCACCATCGAGCCGAGGTGGACCGCTCCGGTGGCTGCGCCGGCGCCGACCAGAATCACGGCGAGGACTACCCAGAGGGCGATGGTTTCGCCGCTGAGGCTTGAGGCCTTCTTGTTCGGTGCGCCCATTTAGACAGTCTCCATTTCGTGGGCGAAGGCGATGCGGTTGCTGCGCTCGTCCGTGATGTGTTTGGCCTTTTCAATGGCAGTAAGGGTCAGCTGCACCGGCAGGCCAACCCGGCCGGGGATCTTGAGCAGGATCTTCCCTGCCCCGGGAGGCGGGGCGGGGGTGCCGTCGGCGTTCATGTTGGGTTTCCAGTCCGGGGGCGTGTTGAAGCCGGCGACTGTGGCGATCTCCTTGCCGTTGAGCGGTTGGACCGCGGAGAGGGCGTGCAGGTCATCCAGGGACAGGGCCATGAGACCCAGGACGCCGCAGCGCTGGGCGAAGCCCTTGGCGGTTTCCCTGTCTTTGGCGTTGGGGAGGGAGAGAAAGTCTTTGGGGCTGTGGGTGATTTTCAGTTCGCTGACGCCCAGTCCGCGGTTGGTCCGTCCGATCCGGTCTGCCCGGTCGATGATGCCTTCACAGGCCCGCATCGGGTACCAGAACTCGTCCTGCACGGCGAGGTAGCCGCCCCAGTGCACGCTCGGGTCGTGCCGGGACAGCTCCCAGTGGGCGTCGATGGCGGAGAAGCCGATGTTCCAGGTTGCCAGCATCGCGGCGGAGAGCAGTTTGGTGTTCGACGCCGGGATGGAGGAGGTGTCGAAGCAGAATCCTCCGGGGTTTCCCACGGGGATGGACATGGATTCGCTGCCGCCGATCAGCGCACCCATTTCACCGGAGAGCAGGGCCAGTACGGACAGGTGCAGGGCCCGGTACTCGCCCAGGAACTGGGCGGCGTCGTTGCAGGCCACGGCGGAGAGGACTTCCGGGGGCGGGGCAAGGAACGCGTCCACCAGGTCGTGCATTGAGGGGCGGCGGACGCGGGAGATGACCGATCGGACCATCAGGGCCAGGACTGCGTCTTCGCTGTCGGAGAGCGGGCTGCCGCGGTTGATCTGGACGACGAGGGCGACCATGTCCACTGCCTGGCTGACCGCCTGGCGGCGCATGTCCTCGCCTGTCGTGCCGCCGATCTTGGCGGCGGCCTCCCCCAGAGCGCCCAGGTGCAGGAGGTTGATTTTGTCGCGGCCGCGGGGACCGACGCGCAAGACTCTGCCGCCCATCGCTTCGACCATCTCGCCGTACTCGTCCTTGAGCGGGTCAAAGACCATCGGGACGATTCCACGGGCGGCCATCGAGTAGATGAACCGTTGCGCGACCGAGGACTTGCCGTTGCCGTTCAGGCCAAAGAGCATCATCGAGGACGAGGAAATCAGGCCCGCGTCGTACCAGGTCTTCATGTCCCCGCAGACCGCGGTATCAACGTTCATGTCCCGGCCCAGCGGGGTGCCCGTGTTCGGCCGGGAGGTCCCGGCCGAGAAGGGGTAGATCCCGCACAACTGCGTCGAGGAGGAGTACCACTGCGGCGGCTGGGGCATCTTGCCCCAGCGCCCGCCGCCAAAACCCGTAAAACCTTTGGAGGTTTTGATGTGCCGCATTTTCTCCGCGAGCAACCGCTTGGCCATGATGGCTTTACCGTTGCCGGGGCGGCCTGAAGTGCTGTCTTTCATCTACAGGACGCCTTCCATCCAGAGCGGGGTGCTGCTGTACTTCCACGGGAGGATCCCGAATGGAAGCGTGGTGTGGAACGCCGCGGACCCGGCGTGCTCCACGAAGCGGTAGGGCATGATGAGCTGGTTCATGATCGACTTCACTTGGTTCAGGGCGTCCCGGTATGACTTTTCATCGGGTGCGAAGGTGACGGTGACCATCATCGAGAACAGTGATAGCCGCGCACCCTGGGTCAGCTCTTCTTCAGTCTTTTCCGCGACAGCCTTGGTGGCCCGGTCAAATGACGTTGGCCGGCCCTTGCGGGTGCTCATCTTCCAGTCCGCGGTTTTCACCAGGCGGTCCACTGTCTTGGCTCCTGTGCCGGGATCCACCGGCCGGTAGAACAACGCGACGCGTTTGCGGAGGAACTTCGCGTTCGGACCGAACACCCGGTCGAAGCTGCGGGAAGTGATGTGGGCTCCGGGAGGGACGGTCATCATCAGGGTCATGGACGCTACGCCGTCGTGGAACACCACACGGCCCTGGGAGTCATCGAAGAAGCCGGGTCCGGCGTGTTCCCAGTCCTGGACAGCGCGTCGGCCGTGCAGGGCGTCCAGTGCCATTTCCTGATCCCGCATCGGCTGATAGGACAGCTGGGCGACATGTGCCAGATCCTCTTCCACGAGAGGAGTCGGTGAACCGGCTCCGGCGGCCGCGAGCATTTGGGTTTGGCCGGGAAGGCGGGCAGCGACCTCGGCAACAGCGGAGGACACGTCCTTCTCCGAGGCTCCCAGGGCGGGAGCGTCCCAGACCATCGTGGCGTAAACGTTCATCACCGCTGAGCGGGCAGGCAGGGTGCCAACAGCATGGTCAAGGACTTCTCTGGCGAAGGCCGGGGCGTTCGGTGCCACATCGTCACGGATGGCAGCGCACGTCGCAGCGGAGGATTCGGAGGCCGAATCAACAACGATCGTCGCTCCGGTTAGTCCATCTTCGACGCTCAGTGAGGACACCCAAGCTCCGAAGTTGGCGACCTGGGCGTTGACGACAGATTGCTCCTGCATGGCCGCCCCGTCCGGAGAGCAGCCGAAGACGGCCGCCAGCTGCCGGACCGCCTTATGGTGCAGCAACGAGTACGGGCGTCCAAGGCCATCCGTGCCGGAAATCGTCTCCACATCCAGCAGGGCACCAGGCAGGCGCTCCGCGTCTTCGGGTGGAAGCGTGGACAAGGCCCCGGTGACGTAGAACGCCGAACCGGTGGACTTCCGGGACACCAACGACAAGGCGTCAGTCAACTTGCCCACAACCGTGCGCCCACCAAACTTCACCAAGCCCAGCAGGACAATCAAAGCCGTGATCGTAAGGACGGCCAAAGCAAGGAGGAACAGTCCGCGCATCAGGGACAGCAGCCCGAAGACCAGGCCGGCAGCCGAGATAACCACCCCGCCCAGGCTCAAGCCAAAGAGACCCGGAGAGGCCGGCTGAAGCCAGTTGCCGAATTTTTCCTGTGCAGCGTTCTCACTCATGATCCGAGCACATCCTTTCCGTCAGTATTCTTTGCACCCTGGGCAACAGAACCGCCCAAGGACTGGGTCGCGGCCTGCAACCCACCGTTGCCGCCAGAGGCTCCCTTGGCGACCGCTCCGCCTGCTGACGACCCGCCTGTCGAGGCACCCCCGGAACCGGTGCCGGCATTGCTGCTGCCCGAGCCACCCGGGGCGACTGAGCCGCCAGTATTGGAACCAGCCGGGTTTGAAGAAGCAGGGCTTCCGGAGGGGCCTGCTGGGGCACCGCCGGGCGCTGTACCGCTGGAACTTTCAGGAGCGGCCATGGACGTAGTTCCCTGGGCCGTGGCTCCTCCGGACGGGCCGGCTGTGCCAGCGAAGCCTGCGGCGCCCTTGGCTCCGGCGCTGGCGCCACCGGTGGCGACGGCAGCGCCGGCAGCGACACCAGCGGTCACGACCGCGGCGCCTGCCCCCAGTGCCATCGTTCCACCTGCGGCCGAACCCATGGCAGCGGTAGCAGGGCTCAGCAGCTTCATCAGTGCAGGGAGAGCAGCAACTGCCAGGACCAGCAGCAGCATTCCGTTGATGACTCCTCCAATGCCGTCACCACCGGACTTCAATTTCCAGGCAAAGGCGTAGATAATCGCCGCGATCGGCTTGTAGAGCAGGAACGCGACAAGCCACATCGTGACCCTGGAAAAGCTTTGTTCAGCACCACGGATCATGGCCGCAGCGGCAGCGACAGGCCAGATGGCGACCAGCAAGGGCAGCACCGTGGCGCGGACAATCATGATGACCCACTGCAGCAGGGTGGCAATGACGCCGAAGATCCCGGCCACGATCGCCAGGCCCGGTCCAATCTGGCCCACCGCAGCGGCGGCAGGTCCGAGCTGCTCATAGCCCTGAACGGTGACGCCCGCTTCGTCAAGGATGTATTTCGAGAACGCGTCACCGGCGGGGATGGCGACCTGCATCAACGTTGTTCCCGCGGTGGTCACGAGAAAAACCATGAGAAGGGACTTAGCCGCCTTTACCGCCCGGTCCCCACGGGCGTGCATCATCGTCCACACACAGGCCACCATGATGCCCAAGGTTGACATGAAGATACTGAGGACCTGCAGTTGATCCGTCAGCCATGCCATGGACTCGCCCTCCAGGCTGACCATCATTCCCGCATCCAGCCACGAGGTGAGGAAGCCCTTCATGATGGAGTCCCAGGCACCCATCATCGCCTCCCCGAGGCTATTGGCGCCCGAATTAACGGCAGTATTCACCGCTCCTTTGGTGGCGTCCTGTACGCCGCCGATCACGTTGGCCGCGGCACACACCGGGCCACCGAAGAATCCGCAATCAGCCATTGGAACCAACCCACTCCACAAAGCCGCCCTTTACCGGTACGGGCGGCTGTCCAACGAAGGACGAGCCATCATCGAGGATCTTCAATTTCCAGTCCCCATCGACCCACTTGAAAGTGCCAGGCAGGCCGGTGTATCCAGTGCTACTAATCGGCGTAGCCATCACCAAAGTGATCGCAGCTTCATCGCCGGTGAAGCTGTCCACAATGAACCCGGCGAAAGAGGCCGGGCTGGTGGCGGCGGGTTCATCCGGGGTCTTCCCGAGGAGTACGTCTTTGCCCTTTGATTCCATGGTGTAGAGCTCCACGGCTTTCCGGGCACTGATCACGTTTGCTGAAGCGTTCATCGAGACGGCGGTGAGTGCTGCTCCCAGCGGTGAACGGGCGAAGCAGACAGGAAAGCCGTCCTTTGTGTCGGTGGGCCCATAAGTGTCAGAGACCGGCCACGTCCAGCCCTTGTCAGCTTCCCAGCGGAGATCAACGGGCATGGCCGGTTTGGAGGAGGTGTCCCCCTCGGGAACGTTGCAGCCCTCCGTCGGTTGAGTGGTGCCCTCCCCTGCCTGCGGTGTGTTCTGCGGTGCGGGCTTGACGAGGATGAGGAACGCTAGGACAGCGACGATAAACACGACGGTGACGGCGGCCCACCACGCGGTTTTGCCTCTGAGGGTTTGAGGTTTCTGAACTTGGCTCACGGGCTTGTCCTTAGCTGACGAAGAGCGTTGCAAGGACACCCGAGGTGCCGAGCCCGATGGCACCGGTGAGCCACCAGCCGGCTTTGGACATGAACTCTTCGCCGCGGCCGCGCTGGTGGGCGAAGAACAGACCGATGAAGAGGATCATGAGGCCCAGAACAGCCAGGGAACCGCCAATGATGCGTGCCCACAGGATCACGGTGTCCAGGCCGTCCTGGACTTCCTGGGGCAGGGGCTTGGCTTCCGTGACGACAACGGTCGCTACGTCAGTGAGTTTGCTGAAGATGGTCATTTCATTTCTCCTTTAGTCGTGGAAAGCGCGGCACGGACTTTTGCCAGGTCCTTGGCCGGTACATCAGTGAAATCAGCCAGCGCAGAGCGCTTGATCAGCAGGCCTGAAACCCACGGGACGGGGATCAGGGGCACTGCGCCGGCTAAGACTTTGAGTTCGTTCTGAATCATCCGCGAGGCACGTCCCGGTGCAGCCGGGACGATCAGGACCGCGCTGAATGAAGCCGGGCCGTGGGCGGCGATGGCTGCCTTGGCAGCATCGATGCCGTGCAGGCTGGCGCGGGCGACAAGCACCACCGGTGCTCCGGCGGCGGGCAGTTGCGGGCCGTGGTCTGCCCCGTCCAGGATCGCCGCCCAAGCAGTGGCACCCGCGCCGCCGTGCGCGGCTACGAAACCGATCGGCTGTTCCTCAGCGGCCGGGGCCGGGTCCTCAACAGGCGCGGAGGCCCGGACTTCCGGTGCGATGCTCTGCGCGGCCATCACCCATCGGCTGACGCTCTCGGTCTTTTCGGTCACGTTCATAGCCCACGTGCCACCGCAGCTGCCGCCCGCAACCACGCCCTGCGGGTTGGGCGTCTAAGGGCACCGAAGCGGATCTGACCGGACTTCAAGGCCGGGTCAAACGGAACGACGACAACGTCGCGAACATAGGGCCGGAACTTCTCGGCCGTCTCCTGGGAGAGCCTGGCTTCGCCTTCCTGCCGTTCCGAGACGACAACGACGGCATTGGCAGCCAGCCCGGCAGAGCGTTCGCTCTTCAGGTCCAGTCCCTGCAACGTCAGGAGGGCGGCCTCCACCCGGTCCTCTTCGTTGGTGGTGGGAACCACCAACTGGTCCGCATGGTCAATCATGCGGATCCACTCGGCGCTGCGGTGGTTGTTGCCTGAATCCATCAGGATCAGCCGGTAGTACTTGGAGACAACCCGGTGCAGGATGTCGACCTCTTCAGCGGTTACTTCATGGGTGCCGTCCACATCCGAATCAGAGCGCAGCACGTCGTACTTGTCGGTGCTCTGATGGTGGACGAATGCGTTGATATCCGCGGACTGTGCCGTGGGAGAGAGCAGGGCGTCAGCGTTGGCAATGACGTCCAACGCGCTCCGGGAATGATCGCCCTGTTCGGTGCGCCATCCCAAAGTCCCTGTGGTGGGGTTGTTATCCCACGCCACGACGCTGCCGCCGTTCCGGCCAAAAACGGCAGCCAGGTCGGCAACGGTGGGCGTCTTGTTTGACCCGCCCTTCTGGTTCACCACCGCAATGGTGCGGGTGCCGGCAAAGTGCTTGGATGCCAGCCGGATATCAACCCGCTCGCTCAGTTCGTCCTCAGAAGGAGCAAGCGAAAGTCCCAGACTGTTCAGCATTCCCCGGATACCCTGGGTGGCCGGCTCAACAGTGCTCGGGGCCGCGAGGAAGCTCTCGGCCTCCCTGATTGAACGGCGGGTCGTCCCGTCGGCCACTGATGAGGGCCCCGCCGGGGCGGCTTCCTTAACGACGGTTGTACCCGCTTTAGCTGCTGCAACAGTGGTTGTGGCTGCACGGGTGGCCGGGATGCGCTCGATGATTGTGCTGGCATCCTCTGGGACGGTTGTGGGCTGCTCTTCCTCAACCTCGCCGGTCGGTGAGACAACCAGGTAGGAAACCCCCGAGTCATCCATCGAGGTCACACGGACCGGGCGGTTCAAGGTGGCTGCTTCTCCGATTACACGCTTCATGAGCGCCTGGCGAAGGTCGTTTACGTCCGGGGCTTCATAGGGATGTTCTTCGCCGTTGATTTTCAGGATGCCGGTGTTGTCACCGTTGATGATGGCGCTGATCACCGGTTCCGGCTGGATCAGCGATTTTTCGATGGCCATGGGCCTACCTCTTTCTTTTCGGAGTGGTGATGCTGCTTAGGAATCTTTAGGTGCGATGTTGGTGATCAGCCAGGGTTCGTCCTGCCCGGAGCGGTGCAGGGACATCACCCAGAGGCCATCGTTGGTGGGAAACTCGGCCATGACGGACATCGGGTTCCCCTGCTCCCTGACCAAAACAGGGGGAGAGTGAATCTCCCGTACGGGGATGCGGCCAGGGTCGATGTACTGGGCGGACTCCTGGTAATCGGCGCTCATGTGAGGTTGGAGTGCGTCAAACCATGCCCGTTCCGTCACGTCAGGACGGGCAAATTTGAGCATCAGGTCAGCGGCAAGGGCCTTAACCTCGGTGTCGGTGGACGGCCCCCAGGTTACGGCGGGAACGCCGTGGTCCTCGTCATGGTCGTGCATTTCAGCGGAGTTGCTGGCCGTGACCTCGGGCTGTGGAGTGTTGTTTGACGCGGGGGCGGCGCAGCCCGATACGGCTACGGTGGCTACGGCCAGGACAAGACCGAATTTGATGATGCGCATTAGAAGCTCACTCCCTGTGCTTTGAGGATCGGGGCCGGGTCGGTGGTCTGGTTGATCGGGACCATGGGGTTGGGCAGTGCGCCCGGAAAGAATTCCATGTGGAGGTGCCGGCCGGTCACGTTGCCGGTGGCTCCCTCGGTCCCTAGCGGGGTACCGGCGGCCACGACGTCGCCTTCTTTGACCTTCAAGGACCGGGCTTCCATGTGGTAGTAGCCAATGGTGAGCTTCCCGTCCGTCGTCTGGCCCGTAACGCCACTGCCGAACGTCCCGTCAAGGTGTCGGATCTTGACGATCTTCATGTCCGTCACAGCGACGATGGTGCCGGCCCTGCCCGGGGTTGCGAAGTCGATTCCGTAGTGGAAGTTCGCCAGGACTCCCCCGGCGGTTCCGGCAGGTGCGGCACGGGGCCCGTAGCCACTGGTCATGCTGGCACCGGCCAGCGGGTGAACCCATTTGCCCGACAGCTCCCCCAGGACCGCTCCCCCGGCGCTCGGGCACGCGCCGCTCGCGTCCAGCCCGGTGGTGGCCTCACCACCGAGCGCCTTTACAACTTCGGCTGCAGGGGCGCGGAACTGCGCGTAATGGTTCTCCACCGCGTTGCGCTGCACCCGGTGGATCGCGGTGCTGGGTTCCAGCTGGTCCCAGCCAGGAACGCGGCTCAGAGCCCTGAAGAAATTGGTAGCACTGATGTAGGGGTCCATCCGGTCTGAGTAGCTACCCCAGGCACCGTTCGCCCGCTGCTGAAACAACCCCCGCGAGTCAGGGCCCGCAGCATCGCCGTAGTCGATCACGTTCAGCGTGGACTCACCGATAGCAGCCTGTACCCCAAGGATCTGCGCAGCCGCAGGCAGTCCCAGGTCCTTGGCCGCTTTCATGATGGCCGCAGCGTTCGCCAGCTGCTTACCTGAAAAGGAACCCACACGGGCAGGCACGCTGCCAACCGAGACACTGCTTCCGGCGACGCCACAGGACTCAGCGGCCCTGGCCCCGCCGGCCCCCAGGAACAGCACGACGATGAGAACAGGTGCGAAGAGAAAGGCTGTCACGGCCAAAGCGCCGGCAGCAGCGCCGCTTCCTTTCCTCACAGCCCTGCCTCGACGGCAGAGCGCTTGCACACAATCACTGCTACTCCCCCAAAAAACATCGTGTCCACAACTACCAGCTGGTTCGGACTTTTTTCCACTTGACCTGCGCGGACGAATTCCATTCGTTGGACCAGCAGGTATTGTCCACATGTTCAGCCGAAAATGCTTGTCAAACACTGGGTCTGTGTCAGCAGTCACTCTCCTTCGGCACTCTTGTCTGTGCGACAGTTAAGACATTACCCTAAGACGACATTTAATGTAGTCTTTTAGCAGTCGTGCCGGCCGGGAACAAAGGAAGTGACAAAATGACTGGGTGCCCCGATATATTCGTCCCCCGAGCTCCCTGCCCCGGGACGTAGAAATGGCCATCGAGTCATTTGGGACAATATTCTCGCGGGCCATATTGCGCCACCTCTCCATCCACGGCCCCACCGGGGCAGCGGAACTGGCCCGCGCGCTTGGAACCGATCCCAACACCGCCCGACGGACGCTCCAAGGACTCGAAGATGCAGGCTTGGTGGAAGCCGATGTCCCCGCTGGTCAACGACGAGGGCGGACCGTGACCTTTACAGTGCGGCCGGAGCGCCTGGAGCAATTGCTGGACGGGCTAAAGGACTTCCTACGAGGGCGTTAAATGTTCTTCCCTTGCGAGACACGCGGATCGAATACCGCACAAACCATATTCTTAAGGCTATTTTCGAGCTATGGCTACGAGACGGCGAAGGCATCGCGGAACAGCAATGGACAATGTCCAGCTGAATACGCTGGTGCCCCAAGAGGACAAGGACTTCTTCTTTTCCGTCGCGGACCGCATGGGCGTATCAACCGGCGAAGCCATGGAGCAGTTGATCGCTCACCTGCGTACAGAAATGAAAGCGGACGGTTTGCCCTCGTGGTTTGACCGTTCCCAACTACCGGAGACATTGCCTATGGCACGGGCCAGTTAAAAGTTGAAGGCCCGCACTAGGCGGGCCTTCTTCTAAGTATTTGTTCAGATCCCAGTTCTTGGCGGGACGCGATCTGAACTATTCAAGCTCCCTCATGCGAGGAGGCTTCCTTTTTCACACCCTTCACAGGAAAGGTCTTGTCCCCTATGGTACCGGAACCCGGTTCCGCGTCAACGGCTGCCCCGCGGGGTGTCGCCCGTCCTGCCACGCCGGAACAAGCCTGGATTCTCGCTCCTCTGCTCGCTGGGCAGCCTGTTTACAGGACGGGCCGCTGGATCGGCTCCAGATTCCAGTACCCCCGCCCCTACTCTGCACTGAGCATCACGCCCAAGCTGCCGGAACGGCCGGCCGCTGTGATGGTCCATGGGGCAGACGGGGGTGTTGCCACGCTGTGCCTGGACCTGGACACTACCAAGGCGCTCAAGGCTGTCGTTGACTCGGACGCCGCAAACCTGCGGAGCAGGTTCAACGAGTGTGGCGTGACCTTTGTAGAGGACTTCTCCCCCAGCGGCGGCCGCCACCTCTATATCCCCTTGCAGGAACGGCTGGATGCCTCCGAGGCTCGTGAACTCGTAGAAGCCCTGGCTCTCACGGCGGCGAGTCTTGACCCCAGCCCACATCAGAACGTTACGGACGGCTGTATTCGCGTCCCAGGTTCGGCTCACAAAAGTGGCGGCCACCAAGTACTCATCACTCCCCTGTCCCAGGCATACGACGTCCTGCGACGCAGAAACCCGGCTGCAGCCATTGCTGCCCTCCGTACCGCGCTAGCTCCAGAACTGACCCGCAACCGCGCCCTGAAAGCGCGTCGGGCCAAAACAGCGGCCGCGCAGCGGACGGCGGGTGCTCAGCTGCTGCAGGTCAGCGCCGGCAGTGAAACCGCATTGCGCCGGACCGCGCGAACCGGCCTGTACGACACGGCACGCTACAAGAGCCCGTCCGAGGCCCGCATGGCCGTCCTCAACCACTTCAGCGCCTGCGGCTGGACCCTGGACCAGGTGCAGAACGAACTGACCGGACAGTTCCCCGGCCTCGCCGCACTGTACGGCTCGGCCGAGAAGCAGGACCGGCTCATGAGGCAGGAATGGGCCAAAGCCGAGGCTTGGACCCAAAAAGGCCGTCCCCGTCAAAGGG
Source organism: Arthrobacter sp. B1I2 (assembly GCF_030816485.1). Lineage (NCBI taxonomy): Bacteria > Bacillati > Actinomycetota > Actinomycetes > Micrococcales > Micrococcaceae > Arthrobacter > Arthrobacter sp. B1I2. The sequence goes on from NZ_JAUSYC010000004.1 coordinate 32,545, forward strand.
GGGAAAAGAACGCGTTTATTAACAACACAAGCCCCACTAAACCCACAGGGGGGGCACCTAGCGCCAGTGCAGCTGCAATCCACCAGCTCGTGAACGATCTGGAAAATGTGCTCTACGCGGTCCTTGACCACCGACTTAAAGATCGCGGCCGCGAAGGCCTTAGCCTCCGCCTCCTTATCCGCGCACTGCTTGGCTACATGAGGACGAAAGAAACAGATCTTCTCGATGTCGGATGCCGCACCCTGGCTGCAGCTATGGGGAAGCACCACGTCACTATTGCCAGACTCCTGCCAGTCCTCGTTCAAGCCTCCGACGGCATCCTCACCAAAGTCGCTGATGCTCGTCACAAAGCAGCAGACGTTTATCTCATCCAGCTACCGGAGCAGTATCAGCAGTTGGCCCGTGAACTGACTTGGCGAAGAGGCAAAATTCACTCGATACGGCCCGTATTCCGGGCCCTTGGCGACGCAGCAGCTCTTGTATACGAGGCAATTGAGCGTGGCCGGCATTCCCCCACCAGCGCAGAGCTCATCCGAAACAGCGGCATTAGTCGTTCAACCGTCGAGAAGGCCCTTGTCTCAATGGAAGGTCTGGGCATGATTCATCGGGACGGCAGGTATTGGAAGATCATGGCGACAGCGAATCTTCGCGTCCTCGCGGAACGTTTGGGTGTAATGGAGGACTACCAGGCACAGATCAGCCGGAATCGACGCGAACGTGCTGTCTGGCACGCTTACTTAGACCGATTCCTGGAGGTTCGGGTAATCGAATCCGACCTCTGCGATTCCGAGCGGGAAGAACACTGGATACCGCCGGACGACGCGGCTCTTTGGCAGGCAGCTTAGGCAATGGACTTGGCCCCTGGTCGAGCTCGGGCTCGCTGCGGCCCCCACGTCTTCCCAAGCTCTGCACCGGTGGGCATGTACTTCCTAAGGCCGGACAGCTGGTTCCGGTTTCACAAGTGAATCAACCGAACCCATGAAAACCAGTAGATGCAGTGAACCCGTAAACACTTCCGTGACAAGTGTTCTCGTTTTAGCTTTTTTTGCTGCTATCACTTTTTTCACTTGTAAAAAAAGTGAAGACACGGAACCCAGCTTCCCAAGTGAAGAAACTTTTGCTGGTTACGCTGGGAAAAACTTGGAAGGGGAATTTGGTGAAAGTCGATCTGGACCGCAGCGTCCTAAGCCGCGTTATAGCGGTAATCAACGGGAAGGGCGGGGTCTTCAAGACCAGCCTGGTTGCCAACGTTGGCGGACTCCTAGCCGAGGGCGGATCACGAGTACTCCTCGTAGACCTTGATCCTCAGGGCAACCTTGCCGAGGACTTGGGCTATGCCGACCAAGGCGACGGTGGTAGAAGCCTTGCAGCCTCGCTGTGCTTCGGGGGAGAACCTGACCTGCTCTTGAGTGTTCGGCCCAATTTGGACGTGATCGCCGGCGGTCCTCAACTTGACGATGCTGCCGCATTCCTTGGAGCCAAAGCTCAGAAGGACCGTGATGCTGCACAGCTAGCTTTGGCTAAACTACTTGCCAGCGTAGCGGGGGAGTACGATCTGGTCCTGCTGGATTGTCCGCCGGGGAACGAGCCATTGCAGGCCGCAGCCGTGGCGGCCGCCCGGTATGCAGTGGTGCCGCTGAAGACTGACATGTCGAGTCGTAAGGGCGTTGCGGCAGTCGCAGCACGCATGGACAGCGTTGTTGGACTCAACCCTACGCTGGACCTTTTGGGCGTCGTCCTGGTTGGGACTGGCACGAATTCAAAGCAGGTTCACAAGGTCACCCGAGACCATCTCACGGCGGACTTTGGTACAGACGAAGTGCTGTTCCCGATGTCTATTCGCCACGCAGAGGCAACTGCACAGGCGTGCCGGGAGCGTGGATTGCTGGCCCACGAGCTGGAACGGGAACTCAGCAAAGGACCGAAATGGTGGGAAGTCCTCCGTGGCGAAGCGAAAGCCGGAAACGCGGGACCGAAGTCGGCATCCAGCGTCGCCGAAGACCTCCATGCAGTCGCTATGGAAGTAACACGACGCATCGCCGCCGCAGAATCCCAGGAGGTCAACGCGTGAGCGCCGAAGCCACACCCGCCCGACCTGCACTCGGCCTGCCCCCGAAACGCGGTACCGCACCCGCCGCAAATGCACCCCTGGCACGGATGCTTCCCGGGCACCGACCCGAGTCGGCGAAGAAGGCCGATCCCAAAGACATCGAAACAGCGAACATGACGGTGAGTATCCCGGCGGCGCTCCGCAACCGGGCACGGGCCGCGTACAGGGCGACCAGCTATGCCGAAGGGGATAACACTTGGAGCCATTTCGTGGCGAAGGCCATCGAAGCAGAAACCGCCCGACGCGAAGCCGAGCATAACGAGGGCGAGGAGTACCCGTCCTGGGGAGAGAAACTCCCGGGCGGACGCCGACTCAAGGACAGTTGAACGGCGCGGCAGGGTTCCCGAGAAAGGCGGACGTGTGAGCCGAACGGCATTGGCTCGCCTGAATCAGTGCCTGTGGGCAGTCCCTTTACGAGGGCCGTGGGCATGGCTAGGTGCGGTGCACGAGCGATTTCAAACTGTGTGGCCCGATCGTTCGGCTATGCCGAACACTGTCGTTCTCGATAACGAAGGATTTCAAGAACAGGTTGATTTGAGAATCGAAGTGTTCGCGGCGAGCGGCTGCGAAGGGGCGTCTTTCTGCGGAAACCGCCATTCAGACGAAAAGCCGGGCTCAGGGCCCGTCCTTCTCACAAATAGTTCTCGAAACGGTACAGTCGAACCAACGCCCCGGATTGAGTTTTGAGAAGAGAACACTCCATGACCACACACCGCATCGGCTACGCCCGGGTCTCCACCCGGGACCAGAACCTGGAGCTGCAGATCAGCGCACTGAAGAAGGCCGGATGCGACAAAATCTACGAAGACCAGATCAGCGGCACCAAGACCCAACGTCCCGGCCTGGACCAGGCGCTGCACACCCTGCGTGACGGTGACACCCTGGTGGTTTGGAAGCTAGACCGCTTGGGCCGCAACGTGAAAGACCTCCTGGACTTCGCCGGCGGCCTGAATGACCGCGGCGTGGGCTTCGTCAGCCTCACCGACGCGATCGATACCACTACTGTCTCCGGGCGCTTCTTCTTCAACGTGATGGCATCCCTGGCCCAGATGGAACGGGAGCTCATGGTCGAACGCACCCAGGCAGGCCTGCAGGCAGCGCGCGACCAGGGACGAGTAGGCGGCCGCAAACGCATCATGACCGAAGCCAAGATCCGATCAGCTCGCAAATTACTCAAGCAGGGAACACCGCCCCGGGAAGTGGCCAGCAGCCTCGGCGTCTCCGTGCCGACGCTCTACCGGTGGGTCCCGGCCGCAGGCACTGCCGGGGCTTCAAAGCAGTAGTTCCCCGTTGATGCAGAGGACTATGGAGCGGAATGGGGTCCGTGCAGGGCACGTCTGACATTTCCGTTGTCAACACTCGTCCTCCACCGCTCACAGGACAAGGTGGCTCCACGCTACCCCGGGCGCTAAGGGCCTCCAAGGGAGAACGCCGAGTCTCATAAGCGTGCAATTTGTTCCGTCTTTAATTACATTTTGTGTTTCGTTACGTATTTCGTTAGAAAACGAAACACGATATGATGACGCTATGAGCGACAGCATTGTTGAAATGGACGCACGCACTTGCCGCTACCCGGGCTGCCGGCGGCCCGCCATGGCAGCGGAGGCCGGCACGGGCCGGCCCCCGGAGTACTGTGATGACCCCGCGCATAACCGCGCTTCCGCCTGGCGCGCACGGCAGCGCCCTAACGGGGACGCTTCCCGGGGCGCAGAGGCTCGCCCTGTTGACTCTGCGCGTCAGCGTGCCAGTGAGATCACGGGCCAGGTTAGCGGGATGATCGAGCACTTGGGCGAGCAGCTCGCGACACTTCTTGAGGAACTTCGCACCGTGGGGGATCCCGAGGCGGCAGAAGCTCAGATTGAGTCAGTAGCCAGCGAAGCCGCCGAGCGGGTTGCGGCCGCGAACGCGAGAGCTACCCGTGCTGAACAGGCTCAGCGCCGCGCCGAGGCAGAGAAAGCCGAAGCCGATGCGGCAGCTGAAGAAGCAACGCGAACGAGCGAGGACCTGGCCCAGGAGCTGTCAGGACGCCAGCAGGACCTGGACGCCGCCCTGTCCCAGGCTCAGCAACTCACCGATGAAATCGCGCAGGCCAATGCCTCTGCCGCCAACGATCGGGAACTGGCGCAAGCCGAGAATGCCGGGCTGCGGGCGGACCTGGAAGCACTCCGTGGGCAATTGACTTTGGCTGAACAGGCACGTGACGCAGCCGCGGAACGGGCCGCGACAGAGGAACGGGCCCGGATTGAGGCAGAGCAACGTACCGGAATGGCCGAGAGCCGCACCGAGGCGGAGCGGGCACGCGCTGACCGCGAGGAATCTGCAGCCGAAGAGGCGCGGCGCCAGCTGGCGGCAGTCCGCGCCGACCTTGAGGCCACCCGCGAAGCTGCAGCCGATATGCGCAGCACCGTGGCGACCCTGACGGCGGAGCGTGAGGCCGCCAAAGCCGACGTCGAGCGTGAACGCGCCCATGGTGAACAACGCGTCAAGGACCTTCACGAGACCTACAGCCGCCAGATCGACCAGCTGCGCGCTGAACTGAACCAAGCCCGCGAGGCGAAGACCAAGGAACGCCGGCCACGAGCCCAGGAAGAGCAATAGGCGGCCACCACGAAGGGGAGTGCCCACCAGGGAACGGGAGTCTAGCCACATCGGTGAGGCGCCGCCGAGCCGACGTCGGGGCGCTGGGCTTGGCTACTAGGATGACCTCACATCGTAATAGGGGAGTGGATTCGAATGGCTAAAGGAAACGATAACGATCGCTACGTGGTTCCTAACAAGGATCGTGGTGGCTGGGACGTGAAGAAGGAAGACGCCAAACGAGTCTCCGCACATGAACCGACAAAGAGGGCAGCAGAAAAGCGGGCCAAGGAAATCGTCGAGAACACAGGCGGAGGACGCGGGGAGGTTCGATCCCAGAAGCTAAACGGCCAATGGGGTGACAGCGATTCCGGTTCGAAAAACGAGTCACCCGCCAAGGACAGGAAGCACTAGGGCCGTCTCAGTTCGAAGGGACTGAGGCCAGTGCGCGGCTATGAACTTGACCGCAAAACGCCTGCCACAAACAGCAGCTAGGGGATGCGGAAAATGGCGGAATTACCAGAACCATTCGGAGGTCGTCCCCGAGAGGAATATGAGCAGCTTCTGTTGGCGAAGCTGCAGCCTGCGGTGATTCGCTCGACACTGTCGTTTGCTGGGCTATACCAAATGACGCACGAAATGCTAAAACAAACCGTCCTTGATGGAGTCCGCGACTTCTACTGCACTGGCTTCAACGCAAATGGGTTCATTTTCGATGAGATCTCCTACCAGGGAAACGTCATTGACGCGGCACGCAGTGAAGGGTGGATCAAGAACAACAAGCAAGTTTTTGCCGCCTCAGCGGCGTGGCTCGTCCGGATGGAGGCCATCTCAACAGAACAAGCTAAACGCCTAAAGGACATTTATGGCCACCGCCATGAACTGACGCATGAACTGGCGAGCTTCATAGTCGATCCTGATCGAAACCTCGATGCCCAAATGTTCGTCGACGCCGTTGCAATCCTTCGCGATGTCCATCGTTTTTGGGTGAGCGTGGAGAGGGATATCGGCATGTTCGAGCACCTAGGAGATATCTCCCTAGATGAGGTCACTCCTTCGTCCTTGATGCTGCTTCAGTCATGCATTGATGCCTATCTTGAAGATCCTCAGGCTCAGGGAAGCTAGGTATCGGCTGTTACCGGCACGAAAGCGGAGTTCTTCTTGCCGATGATTAATTCAGGCACAGACGACAACGTTACGGCGCTGCTACCGCTCTGAGCGCAGGATGAAAATGGACCATGACCACGTACGAGATCCTTAACCCTCCTGCATTCACCAAGAAATCCCGGCACGGAAAGTTCATCTACGTACTGATGTTCAACATCGCAGACATGAAAACTCTGCCGTACTACGTGGGTCAAACTTCGGGGCTTACCGCACGCTTCGGCGGCCACCCCATGATCATGTGGCACCTTGCCAAGTTCGACGCTCCCCCCAAGATCTGGATCGCGGGGGAGGTGAAGGCGGCCCGGGCCGACGCCGCCGAACAGGACCTCATCACGAATCTGTCTAATGCCGGCTACCTCCTCACCAACAGCTCCATTGATATGAGTTGGGCGAAGAGATTCCAAAGGCAGCGTGGTCTTTTTCATCTCACTGCCGCGCAGGTTAGGGATCACCTGTCCCGGGACTCTCCTCGAACGACGGTCCTTGTAGCTTGGAAGCGGAAATGGCAGGCTGAGCCGCCAAAGTATGCGGCCGCCGGCTCGGCGCTCACCCGCGATCAGGTTGTCGACTACGTTTCCAAACTGACCTACGATTCTCCATCGGTGAGAGACGTTTCCCTTGCGATTGCCCGGCATCACGATTCCGACCTCGGGTACTCCCGCGTGGTCTTCAAGGATGCGATGCGCGGAATACCAGGCGTGGGGAAGGTCTACAACCACGCAAGGAAGCTGACGTGGCTTTGGTACTTCAACCGGGCGATCCTGCCGGACCAGCTCCATGACTTCCGACTCACGGCCAAGCATTTGGACGAACTCCGGAGCCACGTCCAAGAGGAAACGGCCCGATAGAACTGACCTCAGCGCGGCCAGCGCCGGCGGCGGGAAACCTCAATGACCGGGATTTCATGCGGCTCCAGTGGGCGTTCTGGAACCGGTCGGATGTTGTAAGGGGTGATGCGGTCTTTCTCGTGCTCTTCCTCAATTGCTGCTGCAGTGCTCTCGTTGACCCTGCGCAGACAGTCCACGGACCAAGCCAGGAGGACATCCAGACGCTTGACCTCCGCCTCCGCAGCTAAGAGCCGCTCGTGGACGGTTACGGAGCGATACCCGCACCACTGACGTAGAAGCTCATGAATGGGTTTCTGCCGCCGGAGGTAGTACTGGTATTCGTCCTGAGGGGAGGTGTCTACGAGTTTTCGGGTTTCCCAGTCCTCCACAGTGCCGCCTCTCTTGGATTTTTCTCGAGCCTCTGCCTCCTCTGCCATTACCAAATCGAGAACTGGGGTTGGATTCTTGCGACAAGCTATTTCCACGACAGACATGGACGCGAGTGGCGAAAGGCACGGCTTCCCGTCGTGAAGGATCCAGGCAAACCCGGTTTGAAAAGCGGACAGAGGCTGCCCCGTAAGTGTTTCAAGCGCTGATTGATCGTGGATAACCAAGGCATCGTCAACTGGAGTGATAAATAGCTCGGCAACCCCCGAAGGTATGACCAGCTCAAGAGCTGCCCACATAGCCGAAGACTCGTTTTTGTCGATGGACTCTGTTCTCAGACGTCTCCAGCCATCCATGGTGGTGTCGTACTGAGCCGCCTCCTCCCACGGCACCTTGAGCCTTCCACGAGGGACATTTTCTTCCCTGCCGGATGCGGTCCCCTCCAAATGACGAATCTCAACCCGAAACCTACGAGCCTCTTGGTGCAACGCCACGATTTGCACCTTTTCGGAAGGCGAGTCGTCACGCAGTCGGTATGCCCATTCCTGCCCTGGCGTGGGGCTGGGAAGATCTTCTGTTTCCGAATCCATAGGCGTTTATTATCCATCTGCGCATCGTTTTCTGGACGGGACCAAGCGCCGAGGGCTGGGATTGGCAGATTCGCTGCAACTCGGCGTCCCGCATCCAACGAAGTGGGACGTTCATGACGACAGGCGCTGGCAGGATTGTTGCTCCGGTATGGATCTGCTGGCCGGGCGCCGCCGACCGGCTGATTCCGAGGACGCCGTCTTGACACCCGAAGATGGGTGCGGTTCTATGGGACTAGCCCACCTCCTGCCGGGGGGTAGGGAAGTAAAAGCCAGGATCCCCGCCGGATGACGGGACCTGGCTTTCGCGCTTAATGCCCTCTTCTTTAGATATCGTGCCGACTGATGTGGCTTGAGAAGATGCCAAGCCATTGATCATCGCCTGCTTCGGCGTCTCCTATGGCTCCGAGTATCTGGTCCGGGATCCACAGCATCGGTTCTAGCGAAGGGAGCTGAACTTCTACGCGTAGGGTTGGGGGCATAGCCCTGCTACCGCGAAATTTATCCACCAGGCGCATGTCTCGTTCGTTCAGGGACTTTGTACGGGATTCAAGGAACACAGAGCTCACGCCGAGGTCCCCAAGCTCGGCAAAGAGACGCTCCATGCATTTTGCTCGTGCACGTTCCTGGCGCCGCGGATCCAGTGGTGCAGCAACGACAACGACGTGCGCGGCATCTACAGGACGCAGAAGGTTCATGGACAGCTTCTTGGACCTATCGTCCATATCCCGCCAGTGCAGCTTCGGTCCTTGCCTCAGCATCGAGCGAAGTTCTTCCCGGACTGGCTGGCAGAAAGAGGGATCGGCAACTGCTGCGCCAAGCATGTAAAGGGGCTCCTCGACGTTCACGGTGCGCATGCTCTCATCTACCCACGCGTGAAGTTCGAACGTGGAGCCTTGCTCCTTCCGCCCGGTCATTTTCCCTCCGAGGTCTGCTCGGGCGCGAAGGCCCCGGTAAGCGTGTAGACGTTTACGTCGGTGATTCCGGTGTCGGAAAGAGCCGACTTCCGCTTCTTCTTATCGATGTGCAGGAGCCCGAGGTCAGCCAGCTTCCCAAAACCTCGTTCGGCCGTGTCAGCCGACCACCCGTACCACTCCGGGAACTTTTCCGCCGGCACTTCGAATCCTGGCTTCTCATGCAAGGCGACGAGCAGCATCGCTGTCCCGGGCATGTCCAGTTTGTCGTACCAGCGTTCGGTCCAGAACTTGTTGTCCAGTTTCAGGAATCGGTCAGCGTTGTCGTTGCCCGGCCGTGTATAGGGTCCCCCCTCGCCGTCTGGGCGAAGAATTGTCACTTTTACGAGACGCTTCTTTCCTGCGCGGGAGCGGGTAATGAGCTTTCTCCCCTCCAAGCGGCGGAGGGCCTTGCTAACCGCGGCCCGGGCGGAGGCGTCCTCTGCGTTGACTGTTGTATCGAACGCACGCGCCCACGCGCCGACAGGCAGCGAGGTGCTCCAATCATGGTCCTTGCCCCCACTGCTGATGATCGCGTGAAGCAGCAGGAATGCCCGCAGACCCCGGAGGTCGCCGTTCCGCACGAAAACACTCAATGGCCCTGATCGGACCTTCAGTCGCCGATCGGGGTTTTGTACAAAGTCCTTCAGAAGCGGAGCAGCTGAACGGCCAGAGCGCTCCACCAGGGCGGTGCGTGTCTCATCCGGTGTTGGCGGCGAAATATCTTCGTCAATTGACGTGCCTGCCGGGACGTGTGAACGTTTCATGCCGCTAACTCTGACAGACCACTACGGTGGTCTCAAACGCATCAATCCGGCGTTCCTTACCGCTACAGCGGGTGACTTGAGATAACCGTGCAATATCCAACTGTGATGCCCATTGCGAGTACCTGTGAGCTCCAGAACCGGTTGCCTGTTCAGCGACAGTTTATGCGTGTCCGTCCCCGGCTGGTTCTAGGGGTCGTTGCAACACCTGAGTGATTGGGGTGTTGTTGTGGGTTTTGGCAGGCCTGAGATCTTGCGTGAGGTGGTTCGGGTTTTCTGGGAGGCGAGGTCTTCTGGAGCGTCTGATGAGTTGGCGGCGGAGGCGGCGGGGATCTCCCCGTCAGCGGCCCGGGTGATCGTCCGTCAGCATGGTGGGGTGGATCCTTCGAAGAAGCCTCCGTGCGGACGGTTCTTGTCCGTCAGTGAGCGTGAGTTGATCGCTGTGTGGCGGGCGGCCGGGTGCGGGATACGTGAGATCAGCCGGCGTTTGGACCGGAGTCCGTCCACGATCAGCCGGGAGTTGGGCCGGAACATCCGCAACGGGGGCCACCGTCCTTATCTGGCGTCCTCGGCGCAGAACCGGGCGCAGAAGCTGGCCCGCCGGCCGAAGGCCCGGAAACTGGCTGTTAACGAGGCCCTGGCACTCTACGTCGCCGGGATGTTGACGGCCCGGGAGCGGTTGTCACCGGAGCAGATCAGTGCCCGGTTGCGGATCGATTTCCCCGATGATGAGAGCATGCGCATCAGCCCCGAAACGATCTATCAGTGCATTTTCATCCAGGGCCGCGGCGGGCTGAGAGCAGAGCTCACCGCGGCCCTTCGCACCGGCCGTGCAGTGAGGCAACCGAACCGGCGCGCGGGGATGCGGAAGCCGCGGGTCCCGAAGGAGTTGCTGATCAGCGAACGCCCCGCCGAGGCCGATGACCGGGCAGTGCCCGGACACTGGGAGGGCGATCTGATCATTGGTACTCCGGGCACCGGGGCAATCGGAACGCTCGTCGAACGCAGCAGCCGCTTCGTGATGCTCCTGCACCTGCCCAACGGCCACACGGGCGAGCAGGTATTGGCCGCCATCGAGGAAACCCTGCCCACCCTCCCGGCTCAGCTGCGCCGGTCCCTGACCTGGGACCAGGGCGCGGAGATGGTCGGTATTCACGAACGCGTCAAGATAGCCACCGGCGCGGACGTTTACTTCTGCGACCCTCACTCACCCTGGCAACGCGGCACGAACGAGAATACCAACGGGCTCCTGCGCCAGTATTTCCCCAAGGGCATGGACCTGAGCAAAGTCACCCCCGAGGACCTCGACTACGCCGCGGCAGGACTCAACGGGCGGCTACGCAAAACCCTCGGCTGGAAAACACCCGCACAAGCCCTCCAGCAAATACTGGAAGAATCAGCAGCCTAGGACGTGTTGCAACGACCACTTGAATCCGCCCCCCCGCTCTGTGCATCTTTGGCGGTCCGAGCGGACCACTTCACCCATCCCCTTGCAGAGGCATCAGCGGATTAGTATCCCGACCTGTCCCAGCCGTTCTGACCGTGGAGCTTGGGCTGCAAACGAAAGCGTGAGGACAGGTGGCTCCGTCTTTGCTGGTCGATCGCGGCCCAACGACAAGACGACTAGATCATTTATCGGGGCCCGGGCAGGGCGGTGATCGGTGCCATCCAACCTCGCCGCTGAGCGCATTGCGCCGGCGGTCGTGGTTTTCGGACTGCCAGCGGCGTAACTTGGCCCGTTCTATTTTCCAGTCCGGAGAATGTCGGAGCTGGCTGCAAGTATTGTCTGATGCTTCGAAAACTTGCTGATGAACTGTCCTTCACAGTGTCGATGAACCTCCAACTTGCGAAACTTCGGCTATCCGGCTGCGGGCTACGGCGGTACCGCGAAGGCTTTGACGCTGGTACTCAGTGGGCCGTGACCACACTGAACGATCGTTGCCCCAGCCTTCCCGCAAAGGTTTGGCCGGGCATCCCCAGACCACGATACGAGGAATCGAAGTAGACCAACTGATGGCGCCGTTGCTTCGCGCTCTGTGGGACTTGGGCCTCGAGACCCAGTTCTCGTGCCAAGGTGACGCCGACAACTACCTTCCCCATGAGCCGCTGCTCCATTACAGCCGCGCGCAAATAGTTTTCGCCGACTTCGACCACGCCTGCAAGTTCGTTCGGAAGACGATGGAACTGTTGGACAGCGCCGCCTACAGCGAGGGAGGAATCGACATATCGACAATGGATCGTCTGGACGAACAAACCCATCGTGCGGCGGTTTGGTTTCCCCCTCAAATGCTGGACCAGATCACCCAAATCTGGGTGGAGTTCGAAAGGACGGTTCCCGAGGCAGCGCAGCGTCAAGTTTGAACTAGGCGGGGAACGTTTGCTCTGCAGCTCTGCACCCACAGCCTGCCAACGGCGGGAGGGAGAGAGGTGCACCTAGCGTCCGAATGTCCTGCGAGTCCACCGCGTTGCAGCGAGCAGCGGTCACGTACAGATACGATCAGCATCGCCGGAGTGAGGGTGAATCTGTCTGGTGACAACCGTTTCCTCGCTGCGTGATCAGTCAGTCGTAGCTACGATCAGCCTTTTGGTCGGCCGGCTCAATGCTACGTAGAGGTGATTGGGTGCCGTGATCGTCTTCGGGTTGAGAACAATTACGTTGTCGAACTCCAAGCCCTTTAGCCGGAGTGTGGTGCCGACAACTGTCCCATATGGTTGCCAAGATGAGCGGTGATTCAGCCGCTCGATCAACTGCGCAGCGCACTCTTCCACGGTCGATTCCTGGCTCGCTTGGTTCATGGATAGCGCGCTAATGAAGAGTTTTTGGAGCTGTGGTCTGTAGTTGTATCCGCCGGGGCCGTTTATAAGGTGACGGAAGTAGCTGAGCGCAGCAGCTGCGCTTCCGTTGGCGAGGTATCGAGCAGCTGCGAGAACGATGGGTTGTTTTGACCGGCTGATTGTCCCTTTTGTCGTTAGATTCTTCTTGAGGGTCTGGACAACGGCTGTGGAGACGCCTGTCCTGGTCTGTGCCGCGAACGCGATGAGTGCGACAAGGACCGCGGCTCGGTCTGATGAGCTATCCAAGGTCCGCGCAATTTTCCGGACCTCAGACAGATCCGTTTTTTCCGCGACACGAACCCGCCCTTTATACGAACGCGCAATTCCGGACAATGCGTTGATGTTCGCATGGTCCGGGGAGATTATCGCGGTAGTCCCGTGTCGGGGGATCAGCGAGGACAAGCCGCCCTGCGAAGCATCACGCGCCAATGACACAAACTCCAGAGGATGAGGGCTGGCGGTGGGTCTCCGCCCGGCCAGCAGGTCGGCCCGAGCCAGTGCAAGCCATTCACCAAGACTTGGGTTCGTATTTTTCCACCTATGGGGCGTTGTCAATGTGGTCAGGAGGGGGAGGACTTCGGTGGAACCGTTCCACGCCGCGGAAGGGGCGGCGCCGAAATCGAAGATTGCCTGCAGCGGATCCCCGAGAACGACGGTCGGAATGACACCGGACAGGACTTCCACGGTCTGTGCCTGTTCGACACTACAGTCCTGAAACTCATCGACAATTAGGAGATCAAACCCCATTGCCACTACATCGACAACTGTCTTACTTTTTAGCGCCCGTAGAGCGGCTGATTGGATGCATGCAAGATCGGGTCTATCGCCCTCTTTCCACTCGGCGCGGGCGGGAAAGGCGCGTACGAGCCTGAGACTGAATGCGGAGATCGTTTCTATGCGCGGCCGGTTACGGCCCTGAGATGCAACGCTGCGCCTGAGTGCTGCGATCCCGGCGTTCGTGTGTGTAAGAACCAGGATGCGGAGCTCAGGGTGGTTCTCGATGGTACGACCGATGGAATAGGTCTTGCCGTGGCCGGCAGGCGCCACCACGGCTCCTGTGCCAAGAGTGGCCAGGTCCACTGCCTCAGACACTGGCCCCCCATGCGAGGAGCTCATGGACGATTCGGGCGGCAGGAGAGTCAACAGTCTTTGCTTGGCTGTCGCTCAGCGCGATCTCCGCAAGCAATTCACCGCCGCTTGTCGACTTGAACCAATTGGGCCCTTCCTTCTTCGCGAGGCGCCATAGGGCGTTTTGGAGAGCAGCTAGCTGAGTATCCGGAACGGCTTCAGCTGCCACAATTCTGTCGGTGACAGATGTCGGACATTCTCTGGAGGCGAGGGCAGCAGTGACGGATTGGCGTGAGGAGTTCCCCATCCCGTGTACCAGAACCTGACGCAGCCCTTCTGCAGAGAGGGACTCGATGATCTGCTGTTCCGTACATTTTGACTCGTCGCACCTGATCAGGGTTGTAGTTGAAGGCAAAGTCGACAGGTCGGTTTTCGTGTCATTGTCACAGAAGACCGCTGTGCGGTAGCCGAGATCGGCGAATGCAGTCGCATAAGAGACCAAGTTTCCGTCCCCGCCGGCATCTGCGGTGGCCACCGCTGTTATTAGATGCAGATCGTTTCCCTCAGCGTGAGCGTAGACACCCCGGGCAAATCCGGCTTCGGTGGCACCCTCACAAATCAGGACGCAGGGCGCGAGGAACGCCTCGGCATTTTTCCGAAGAGCGCCTTGAAAGGTTACACCGGGGACGACTGCAGTGGTCCTATGCAGTGGTTCGCTTCGGACGACGGCCAGGTCTGAATGCTTCAACTCACGAAGTACGACAGGGGAATGGGTGGTCACGAAGACCTGCGTAAGAGGGGATTTATCGGAGGTGCGGAGCGCGAGTGTGCGAAGCAGATGCCGAATCCGGAATGGCTCCAAGCCGGACTCCAACTCATCAACGAGGAGGACACGTGCATCTTCGGAGTTTGCCAGCTGCACCGCGATGCCGGTGAGGCGCCGGGATCCGAGTCCATGACGTTCCAATGGGACATCACCGCTGTGAAGAGAAACTGCGCCTTCTCCGAGCTGAAAAGAGTCTGCATTGAGCGCTGCCGAAAGAGTCGCTTCAGCCCGTATACCGCGCAGCAGGCGAGCCTGCGTCTTTACTTTCTCGGCAATACCCGTGAGTTCATGGAAAGCATTGATCGTGGCGCTCTTCGCCGCCCTTGATGCTTCAATCAGCGTTTGACCAGTGGGACGCTGATCCTCCGCCCCTGTCATTCGGAGGAGCGCGGAGGTCCGCGACCAGCGCAGGTCAGTGATGTTATCGCTGCCCACCCTGACCACCCCGAACGCTGCTCTGTGGGACGCCCGAAGGACACCTGGCGTGTTCTGTCGATCAGCGATTACCTGCCAAACCGGTTCGAGGTAACGGTCAACCCGAAGCTCGACTGTCAGGGCCGGTGTTTCAGTATCTGGCTCGTCGACCAATGCACCGGTAGTTGGATCCACGCCGCGTACGTAGTTCATGAAAGCGTCGAGTCCGAGAAGTTCGGCTGGGGGGTCAATTACGGTTGCCCGGATAAGAAGACCTGCATTTGCAGTAGAAGGACCGTGGAAGTCATTGTCCGTAAAGGTATGGCTCCATCGGGGCGAAAAGAGCAGGCCGAGAGCATCCAGAATGGTCGTCTTGCCGGAGTCGCCGGGCCCAACCAAGGCCGTGATGCCGGTGCCCGGCTGCCATTCCATTTGCCGGATCCCTCGGAAGTTCTCGATGAGAACGTCGTGTATTTGCACGCTTTCTGCCCTTTTCAATTAGGGCGTGAGTGCCCACCACTTTGCTCTGTTCAATCTATGGGAATGAGGGGCGATTCTGTTTCGCCGTTGAGTTTCACACTAAATGCAACTCTGCCTGTGGATGTGGAGATGAAAAAGCAAGACGGAACTGGGAGCACTTCTTTGAGTCGAGCAAACTACCTGTTCTGCCAGCTGCAGTAATGGGGCCTTCAGAGGAGAGCTGACTGCGCCGGCCCTTGCCGATCGCGTTCCCTAGCCATGACAACAAAGTCCTCAACGCTCATCAGCCATTGCCGTTGCTCCTGCTTATACGGTTCGTGCAGAGCACGGGGGATGACGAGCTGGATCCTGTGGTCCTTCATTTCATCGGTCTGCGCCGGGCTAATAGGGCTCTCCAATGTCAGCAAATGCTTGTCCTCAATGCGTTTTGCTTCGCTGAGGACCTGCCGCCATCGGTCTTTGCACGTGGTCTTGACTCCCAACATGGTCAGATCGAGGGCCGGAAAATTCGGGTCCCGGTATTCGTTGATACTGGGGAAGATAAAGTCCGGGCGTGCCCGGTTTTCCGTCACCGGATTGAAGGTGTGGCGGACATCCAAAGCATCGAAGAGGGCGATGAGTTGGTTCTCCAGTCCCTTCCCGGCGCGGCTTTTACGTCGGTTATGCAGGGAGAGGGACACCTCAATGAACCGGTCCACGTCCACGTGCCCGTCGCTGTAGAGGGCATCCAGAGTGTCAGTGGCGAGATGGCGTTCCAAGGTTCTGAAGAGTATTTCTTCCTGCTCCATCCACGCCATCAGCACCATATCGGGGTCGTCGGCCGGACGAAGGTCAGGGAGAGTGGAACGGGCGAAAGCACCAAATTCGGCTGAGGTCGGGAATCGGGGTCCGAATTTGGCCAAGATCCGGTCGAGCCATGCGTCGTTGGCTGGTTCAATGGCGATGCCGAGCATGTCCAGGAGGTACATGGCGGTCAGGCCCAGGCTGTCGTGCCCAGCCTCTAGCCCGGCGCGGACGGAAAAGCCATGGCGCTCCAGTACATCTGTGCCGAAGAGCCAGTCCAGCTGGGCGGCGATGCTGGACCCGGACGGGGCCACGATAAACAGGGCGCCCCCGGCTTTTTGCTTTGCAATGAACACGATGTCACCAGGCTGCGCCATTTTCATCGCGTCTACCGATGCCGGGTAGTACAGGCGGTATTCGGACCGGTTGGGGGTGTTCAGCCGGGCATCGTAGAAGGTCAGCGTTCCATCTTCTGCGACCGGCTCATCGGTCTCGTCAGATACGAGCAGGAAGCGCGTCGGAATGACCAGCCTTTCCGTGGGGCGCCCAAAGAGCCCTTGGAGGGCTTTAACGCCGTCGAGTTCATGCTGATTTGAACTCCTCCCGACCGTTTCGACGGTGCTGAGGATCTTGGCAGCTACTCCGTCGAAATGGTCAGCCAGGTCACCGAAATCCATACTTCCCCCACGCTAAAAACCAGACATGCACGCCGAAATTGACCGTATCGCGGTGGCGTCTCCGACAGTCACCGCGACACGGCCGCGGACGTGAGGCAGGTCAGGCAGAAAGGGGCTCGACTGTGGCCGGCTGGTTCACGATTTTGAGTACGTGCGGGGTCATGATCCGGGCAATCTCACTCATCACGGGCGTGACGACGCTGTTCCCGAACTGCTTGTAGGCCTGGGTGTCACTCACCGGGATCCTGAAGGTGTCCTCATATCCCATCAGGCGCGCGCACTCACGGGGCGTGAGCCTGCGAGGACGAAGCCCGTCCTGTGAGACGAGGATTTCTGAGCCGTCCTTGTAGTACCGCGCGGAGAGGGTCCGTGAGGTTCCCATCGGGTGAACCAGTCCGAAGCCAAAGCCATTGCCGGCGGCCTTGTGCTTGGCAGCGTACGCCTGCAGATAAGCCCACAAGTTGGCCGTCAGCGTGAACTTGGCCTGCACTTCATCATTCTCGTGGTCAAAGAACCGGTCTCCGTCCCATTCGAGGAATGGTTCGGTCCCGTCGGTCTTGTGCAGGATGGTGTGAAGCTTCGGGCCCACCGGCGGGATTTCCAGATCGTCCCAGCTGAAGTCAGTGGGTTCGCGGAAGCCGACGATGATGATTCGCTCCCGGTGCTGGGGCGTGAAGTTGATCGCGTCGATGACCTTCGTGTGGACCTCGTACCCGAGTTCCTCCTCAAGAGTCTGCATGATCACGGCAAAGGTGCGTCCCTTGTCATGGGATCGGAGATTTTTGACATTTTCGAGCATGAACGCCGCCGGGCGCTTTTCATTGATAATGCGGGCCACGTCGAAAAACAGGGTGCCCTGGGTGGCATCCTCGAACCCGTGCAGGCGGCCGAGGGAGTTCTTCTTGCTTACCCCCGCGATGGAAAAGGGCTGGCAGGGGAAACCACCGAGCAAAACGTCGTGGTCCGGGACTTCTTCCGCGGGGAAAGGCTGGATATCCCCGACGAAGGTGTGGGAGTCTTCCTGGTCGTCCGGGAAGTTGGTCAGATAGGTCTTTTCGGCGTACTTGTTCCACTCACTGGTGAAGACGCAGCGGCCGCCGTGGGCCTCGAAGCCCTTCCGGATGCCGCCGATACCGGCAAAGAGATCAATGAACTTGAAATCATCCGCACCCGCAGCTGTCCGCAGGCCCAGCAGTTCCTTGAGCGCAGGCGCGAGCATTGTGGGGCAGGCGGTCTCGCCGCTTTCCCAGCGCGCTACAGTGCGATCTGAGACGTTGAGCTGCTCCGCGAGCTGACGTTGGGTGTACCGTGCACGGGCCTGGGCAAGGAGTGTATTTGCGTTGTCCATCATGTCCTATCTGGGTTGTTCACCCGACATTCTGTCGTATATCTGACCCAGAGCCGGGGCGGCGCGCCGGGCTGGGTGGCGTGACTTTGGCCGCTGCTAGGTCCAGTTCGCGGCCTCAGCAATGGGCGGGTAAAATTGCGAGAGCTTCTTTGCATCCCCCCATTTGTAAAGCAGCGAAGAACCCCATGCTTGAGTCCTTTGGATTCGCGTGGGGTTCTTTTTTGCCACCCGCTTCGCCGGTCCTCATGCCTTCGGCTGAATGGGTCTAGGCCGCGGCCGCTCCGGTGTCGGTGATGCCGGCGAGCAGCCACTGCTCTGATAGTGGATCGCGGCGCAGTTCGAAGGTTCGAAGCGCCGATGTTGCAGTCAAGCGCACTTGGACTTGTAAGTGCTCGATGTCCACCAGGTTCCCGACTCCAACCGGCGCGCGTTTGGCAGTGTTCCACCAGTCCGAACGGCTGAACCAGCGCACAGGCTCTGCAGCGACGACCCATATTCGGCCGTCGTACCGGACCGCGAGGGGAGTGCCGGCGGGGGTGAACCGGATGTCGACGGGAGCGTCGAGGGTCATTTCACTTGCTGTTGTTGTCACGGCTGGTCCGTTCTCCCAAATTCCTGTTCATCATTTCTTCCCGGCGGGTGACCGCCGAACTCCATACCCAAGTCCGGTACGTGACCGGCCCGTCCTTCCACGTCACTTCCGCCGCTTTTGCCGTCCACGCGAATACCTCCCCGTCTACCAGTTCTGCGCAGTTCGGGAACCGGATCCACGCCTTCACAGGGATCCCCGGATACCCGTTCTTGGCCGGGAAGTGCTCAAAATCGAGCTCTTCCACGGTCAGCCCAATCGGGCCGGCCCGTCGCGCGTACTGCGCTTGCAGCGCGGCAGCTTGCTCCGGTCCCATAACACAACCTTAGAACATATATTCGAATAGACACGCCAACAAAAAGCGGCCGTCTAAGCCGCAGGTTTCATTGTGGGGGAGGGGTACGACAAAGGCCGGGTTGCACGCCAATGGGGACAGCCTGAGCTGTGCGGAGGGCTCCACCCGACCCCAGTGGGCACAACCCGGTCCCTCATGCCATGGGCTCCGCTGCGCTCCACCCAAGAGAAGGTCCTGCGCATCGCTCCGGCCTGTAAAAGCGTTGTTTTGCCTTACATGTGGCTGGGTTGTTCTCCGTACAAGGCCACTGATCGTAGCCGTCCGGGGGCCCGACCCGTCAACCCACGCTCCCGTCCAGGGCCACGCGGTCGCCAGGGCTCCCTTATTTCGCGGCCCTGCCCGTGCACTCTTCGGGGTTGACGGCCCACCCTCGACCGGCTGCGACAGTGGGGGCCTCGGGCGGCGGGGCAGGAGGGAGGTGGCTACATGAGCATCGACGAACTGATCAAGCTCACGACTTCGGTCGTGAGCCTGCTGACAGCGGTCATCGCTCTGCTTTCCACGCGGAACGCGCTCTTAACGAGCAAACGCTCCCGAGCTGCTGGCCCGGTCTTAGCCCGCCGGCTTTGTGTCCGCCGAGGAGTCCTCTGCCGGAAAGCTGCGGAGCATGGCGGCCATGCTCCGCACGCTCGCTGGGTCCTCCTGCCAGGGCTTGCCGTTACGCGTACAGGCGTGGACACCGTTCACCCCTGAACATTTAGCCGCTTCGGCGAATTCTGCCCATGCCTCCTGGAGGTCCGCCAGCTCTGCGGGCGTCAAAGGTTCCTCCGCCTGCGGCTCAACGACGGCTCTTGAAACAGCCGCGTCGCCCGCCGCTGTCCGGCCTCTCCTGAAAAAGCTTCCCAGTCCCATACCCCTGCCCCTCTGAAATAGATGTCCCGCCAGGAGGAGAACTCCCCCGAGTTCCGCTGCAACTGGCGAGACGCTCCTACGCTACCAACGCGGACAGGATCCCTTGGGAAAGAATGCAGCGGGCTCGCATTCCAAGGAATGCGAGCCCGCTGCTTTTTGCAAACATCCTGCTGCTTACGCCTTCGAGCATCCCACACAAGGAGGTTGCCGTG
The DNA here is from genome assembly GCF_030816485.1 of Arthrobacter sp. B1I2. Classification (NCBI taxonomy): domain Bacteria; kingdom Bacillati; phylum Actinomycetota; class Actinomycetes; order Micrococcales; family Micrococcaceae; genus Arthrobacter; species Arthrobacter sp. B1I2. The sequence goes on from NZ_JAUSYC010000004.1 coordinate 52,356, forward strand.
GAGTTTTAGGCCCTGCCGTCACCGGCCAACTGGGGGAAACGGCCGGTGACGGAGGACGCTCTCATTTTACGCTCGCCAAGCCTGGTTTTCGCTGCGCTTCAACCAGTTGATGGGCGTCCGCTTGCGCGGCCGGCTGTGGGGGCCAGTGCTGTCCGTCGCAGAGCTCCGGCCTGCCCTGGCCCTTTTGTGTCTGCGACGCTTTTTGGCTGCTGTCCTGACGGATTGTACGTGTCCGCTCCGGCCCGTCTAGCCCCTCCTCCGTCGGGGGCCTGCGGTGCAGGAATTTCCCTCCGGCGCTCCTTCGTCGCTGATTTCCTCCGGGAATTTCCTACCCCTTGCCCTGCGGGTAGACAGGCCTCCGTCGGCCACAGCTCCGCAAGCTTCGCCAGCAGCCAAAAACAACGGGGGGAGAGGGGAGCTGGCCGGTCACCTTGATCGCCCCACCCGCCACCATTCCCCGCAAAGGATGCAAAAACCATGAATGATGCAATTCGCATTTCCCGTCCGTCCGATATCCTCGGCTTCGTCCCGCACGCACTGGGCTTTGTCCCGCAGGAGTCTTTCGTGTTCCTGACGTTGCGGAACAAAGCACTGGGCGCCACCCTCAGGGTGGATGCCCCGGCCGCGGGAGACCCTAGTGTTTTCGCGCGGGCGATGGTGTCCTATCTCGCGGCTGACAATCAGGCCACGTCCGTTCTGCTGGCCGTCTACACGAATAGTCCGGCCGGTGCCGCCCCGCGGCCGTTCCATTCGTACATCGAGGCTGTAATTCAGGAATTTGAGGCAGCAGGAACCCCGCTGAAGGATGCGTGGCTGGTTACCGCTGAGCACTGGCGGAATCTGCTGTGCGACAGTGAAGCCGGCTGCTGCCCGCCCGAACCGCTGGACTCCATCACGGACGGCCATTTGAACGCGGAACTGGTTTTTCGCGGGAGCAGCTATCAAAAGACGCCCGGGACATCCTATGCACCGTTTACCGGCCCGGCAGAAACAGCCGAGCTAATCAGGGAGGCAATGCCCGCCATGTTCGCAGCAGAGCTGCACACCGGCCGGGCCCTGTGGGCCGAAGTGTTGGGCCGGGGAGATTGCCCGGACCCGGAAAAGGCAGCCGAGCTGCTGGCATGCTTCCAGCGCCCGGACCTGCGGGACGCAATGTTCGTGAACGTCATTGATCCCCAGCGGCCCAACGCAGAGGACTGCGGAAATCTGCTGATCGGTGAGGGCATCGCGCCGGACTGGAACGAAGTGGACCGGGCGCAGGACGTGGCCCGGACCCTTATTGCAGCAACCCCGGAGGGTTACCGTGCCCCGCTGCTGACACTGATTGGGTGGCTGGCATACCTCAAGGGACAAGCCACCATCGCCGTTGAACACTTCAACCTCGCGATCGAGGACACCCCCGGTTACCGGCTTGCCGAGATGATGGAGGAGCTGGTGAAGCGCGGAACCATCGCCCCTGTCGCGCAGGACGCGGCCACCGCATACAAGCGGCACCGCTAAGACCATGAGGGGCCGGGCGAGGCGTCCGGCCCCTCATGCTGGCGGGCGGCCTCCCCCGCCAGGGCTCCTCCGGCCGCGGTAGACGCTGGCGCGGGCGCTGCCCCAAGACGAACGCCAGAGACTGCAGCCGGGCTACAGTGAGAGGCTAAAGCCATCGCTCAACACCAAGGGGGGCCGCATCGTGGGCCACGATTTCATGCTCACCGCCGACGACGTTGCACCCGAAGGTGCAACTCACGCCCAGGACATTCTGGAGCTGTCAATGCTGACCATGCCCACGCGCTCCTCAGCTGTCGACATCTCCTGGGACAAATCACCGCTGGACTACTGACATCCGGCAGCGATCACGCTGCCTCTAATCTCTGCTGAGGAAACAGAAGCTGGCACCATAACGGGGGCCGGCTACACCTCGCTAACTGGCAGCTAGCCTCCGTACAAAACCGCGTGCGGACGGGCTGGTTCGCAGGGCTCACCAATGGATCGGGCGTCCGCTGGCGCGGCCGGCTGTGGGGGCCAGTGCTGTCCGTCGCAGAGCTCCGGCCTGCCCTGGCCCTTTTGTGTCTGCGACGCTTTTTGGCTGCTGTCCTGACGGATTGTACGTGTCCGCTCCGGCCCGTCTAGCCCCTCCTCCGTCGGGGGCCTGCGGTGCAGGAATTTCCCTCCGGCGCTCCTTCGTCGCTGATTTCCTCCGGGAATTTCCTACCCCTTGCCCTGCGGGTAGACAGGCCTCCGTCGGCCACAGCTCCGCAAGCTTCGCCAGCAGCCAAAAACAACGGGGGGAGAGGGGAGCTGGCCGGTCACCTTGATCGCCCCACCCGCCACCATTCCCCGCAAAGGATGCAAAAACCATGAACGCCATCACTACCGAAACCGTGACTACGGCCGACACCAACGAAGCAATTGAGAAGGTTTCCGTCCTTCGTGACTACCACGAAAACGGCGGTTACGACTGGATGGAGCTGATTGAAGCAGAAGGCTGGGCAGTCCTTGGAGTGTGGGGCTGCGACGGCTGGGACTTAGGCCAATGGCCTTACGTCATGATCGCCGTCACGCGGACAGCTGACACTATCGGTGGCCTGTTTGGAGTCGCCTCCTACTGCGAGGGGGACGTGAAAACGACCTACTACCGCAGCCAGCGGGCGCAAT